>NZ_CP038231.1:1200000-1572903 GCF_006542395.2 Formicincola oecophyllae
CAAAGCGTTCCAGGACTTCATCCGCACAGGAGTGGACGTGCTGTTTGCCAATGATGATGAAATCAAGGCCCTTTACCAGGTCGCAGACCTGGATGATGCCCTGGCCCGTTTGGCCAAGGATGTGGCCATTGGCGCGGTGACGCGTGGTCAGCAGGGTGCAGTGGTGGTAGAGGGCAGTCAACGCTTTGATGTGCCGACAACACCTGTGAAGGCAGTGGACACCACAGGCGCTGGGGACGCTTTCGCTGGTGGTTTTTTGGCTGCCTTCGTGCAGGGCAAGGCGCTTGAAGCCTGCGCAGACCTGGGCAATCGCGCAGCAGGCTGCATTATCACCCATATGGGGGCGCGTCCTGGCGCTGATTTCATCAAAGCTTGAGCCTACTTGATTTCAGGCCCCTTGGCCTTCAAAGGCAGGGGGTCCATCCTGCGGTCCTCAAAAAGCCTTTCTGTTTATCACAGAAGGGCTTTTTCACATGATGACCCCCCTGCCCATGCAGGAGCAGCTACAGATTGTGCAGCCTGTTCAGGCCGGCCAACTCACCAGTTCCACGCCAGATTTCAGGGCAGCTTGACGGCATGTGGGGGCCAGCAAGGCCGCAAACTCCTCCTCATGGCGGTAAGTGGGCATCAGGCTGTGCATGTGACTGTTATGGCCCGTGCCAGGGTGGAAGTAGATTTCGCTGCTTCCATCAGGCAGGTTCGCCAGCAGACTCTCCAGCCGTTCAGGCGTCATGGCGCCAGACCAACGCAGACCAAAGCAGTAATCAGTTGTGCGCATCCCGGCTTGCCTGATTTGCTGGCGCAGAAGCCTTGTCCACAGCGCTAGGGTCTTTTCCCCGCGGGTGGCGCGCAGGCCCAGGACCTCTGTGGGTTCATAAGGTACACGCACGTTGCGCAAGCCAAAATTCCTGCCATGCGCAATCATGTAACGCCCCACAGTGGGGTGCAGGTGCATGTGCTTGTGAGCGTTAGCGTGGTCCAGCGCCAAGCCAGTACGCGCAAAAGCCTGGAACTGGCTCAGGATTTCGCGCTCCAAGGCCCGCCTGTGGGGGGGGGAGAAGAAGTACTTCACCCCTAGGCCAAGTTGGTCGCTGCCCAGCCAGCCCTGGCTGTCTGTCAGGGCTGGGGCGTGCTCCATGGACTCGCCCTCAATCACCACAAGGTGCAGCCCAACCCGCAACCCCTCCAGGCGCTTGGCGCGCCTGACGGCATCATCAGCAGCGCGCCCCGCCACCATCAAACTGGCCGTGGAGAGAAGCCCTTTGCGGTAGGCTTCCTCGATGGCCTCGTTGATTTCAACGCTCATGCCAAAGTCATCAGCAGTGATGATGGCCCGCTTGCGGGCGGGCACAGACCTGCTTGCCGCCATGGTCAGCAGTTTTCACCATTGTGGCGGCTGCGCAGGAACTGGAAGAATTCCACACCCTCACGCAGGCGGCGCTTCATCATCTGTGGGTCAGTGGCCATTTCCTTCACAATGGACCAGATTTTGCTGGGGCGGAAATAGAACTCCTTGTAGAAAGTCTCCACATTGTTGAAGATTTCCTGGTGGGAAAGGTGCGGATAGTGCAAAGGCGCAATCTGCACGCCATTCTCGTCAATCAGGTCAGCTTCATTCTCGTTCAGCCAGCCATTTTCCGTGGCCTGCTTGTGCAGGAAAGTGCCAGGGTAAGGCGCAGCCAGCGAAACCTGCAGCGTGTGTGGGTTGATGGCCTTGGCGTATTCGATGGTCTCGCGGATGGTGTCCTTGGTTTCACCAGGCAGGCCCATGATGAACGTGCCGTGGATCTTGATCCCCAGCTTGTGGCAATCCTCCGTGAACTGGCGGGCGACCTCAACACGCATGCCTTTTTTGATGTTGTGGAGGATCTGCTGGTTGCCGCTCTCATAGCCAACCAGAAGCAAGCGCAGCCCGTTCTCCTTGAGGATTTTCAAGGTCTTGTAAGGGACGTTGGCCTTGGCGTTGCAGGACCACGTCACACCGAGCTTGCCAAGCTCGCGCGCGATGGCCTCAGCGCGCGGCAGGTCATCAGTGAAGGTGTCATCATCAAAGAAGAACTCCTTCACCTGCGGGAAGTACTGCTTGGCCAGCCTGATTTCGGCAGCGACATGCTCCGGGCTGCGGGTGCGGTAACGGTGCCCGCCCACAGTCTGCGGCCACAAGCAGAATGTGCAACGAGACTTGCAGCCGCGCCCTGTGTAAATCGAGATGTAGGGATGCTTCAGGTAGCCAATGAAGTAATCCTCGATTTTCAGGTTGCGCTTGTAGACCTCCGTCACGAACGGCAGCTTGTCCATGTCTTCAATCATGGCGCGCGGCTTGTTGGTGACGATTTTGCCCTGGTCGTTGCGATAGGTGATGCCATCCACCTCAGGGAAGGGCTTGCCTTCAGCGATCTCCTTGATGGTGTAGTCAAATTCGTTGCCGGTGACGAAGTCAATGATGTCACCAGCCTGCTCCAGGCTCTCCACCGGTTGCACGGCGACCTTGGCGCCCACAAAACCGATTTTGAGCTTTGGGTTGGCTTGGCGCAGCATTTTGGCCACACGCAGGTCAGAGGCGAACGAAGGGGTGGAGGTATGCATGATGACAAGGTCGCGATTCTTGACGTCATCAAGGATCGGCCCCATGCCGATGCCAGCTGGGGGGGCGTCAATCAAGCGTGAGCCTGGCACAAGCGCCGCCGGTTGGGCCAGCCATGTGGGATACCAGAAAGAGCGGATCTCACGCTTGGCCTGGTAGCGGGAGCCGGCGCCGCCGTCAAAGCCATCAAATGAAGGGGGCTGAAGGAAAAGGGTTCTCATCATGGGGTGGGGTTCCGTCAAGTAAATCTCAGTGGTGGGGCCCGGAGGTGGGGAACGGGCCGTCAGTTAATTGAAGCGTATGGCCCCGCCATGTGACGCGGCGCCCTGTCAAGCTGGCCAGGACAATGCCGGCAGACAGGCAGTCGCGCAGCGGCAAGAAAAAGTCCAGCCCCGTGAGGTCAATGCCCGTTTCCTGGCCTAAAAAGCGGTTCATGACAAGGCGTGCAAGCCACCCACCCCCCAACAGGCCCCAGGCAGGTGTGCTGGCAGGGCGCAGCAGAATGGCCCCAACAGCCCAGAAAAGGGGGTATTGCAGGATGGACAATGCATAGCCAACAGGCGCGACCTTGCGTGTGGTGCGCCCCCAGCGCAGTTCATGGCTTAAAAGGGCAGCGAGGCTCGTTTCGCTGATGGTGGTCTGGCAGAGCGTGGGGGCCAAAGCCACAGCTAGGCCGTGACGCCTGGTCAAGGCCCCCAGGAGGGCATCGTCAGCAACCTGGTTGGCCAGGGCCTCAAAACCGCCCAGTTGCGCCAAGGTCTGGCGGTGCAGCGCCACTGTGGCGCCGAAACTGTCCTGCCGCCCCATTTGCCGTGCCATAAGGGCGCCTGGCAGGAAACTGGCGTTGATTTGATAAGCCCCCATTTGGCGCACCAATGTGTTGCTGGCAGGCAGCCCGGTATAAAGGGCCGTGACCAACCCAGTTCCTGGGTCGCCCAGGGGTTTCACCACCTTGGTGAGGTAGCTTTCTTCCACATGGATGTCTGAATCAGCCACCACCCAAACATCATACTGGGCATGGGAAGCCATGTTGATGAGGTTGCTGACTTTGCGGTTGGACCCATGCAAGGTGGCGTCAATGACCAGGCGCGCTTCCACCTCAGGGTGGCGTGCTATTAAGGCCTTGATGACGGGTAACGCTTTGTCGTCAGCGCTGTGGAGGCCAAAAACCAGTTCATGGGTGCCTGGGTAAGCTAGCTTGAAAAAGCTCTCCAACGCCTCCTCAAGGAGGGGTTCTTCACCGCAGACTGGCTTGAACAGGCTGACGGAAGGCCAGGTTGGTTCTTCCGTGCTAAAGGGCGCAGCGCGGCCAGCCAGAGGGGGTGCGGCCGTGCCTGCCTGTCGCTTGAAGCGGCGCAGGGCACGCAGGCCAAGCATGGCCTGAACAAGACCGGTCCCGGCCAGCAAGCCACAAAACAGGGAGGCCGCACTGCGCAGTGCGGCCCCCTTGGAATGGGTGGTTAAGCTCATTCTTTTACCCAGGTCAGTCCTGCAGGATGCTGTCTGCCTTGGCAGAAAGCACCTGGGTCAAACCAGCTGGGCCTTTGCGGTCAATGACGGAACCAAAGTCAGAACGTTGCGCTGCAGCCTGGCTGATGTGGCCATCAAGCAGGATGTCAGCGATGCGCCAACCCGTGGGGGTGTTTTTGACGATGTAGTCAATGGATGTCGCGTCAGAGGGCTGGTCGCCTTCGCCGTGCACGGTGGTGTGGACGATGTAACCGCCAGCTGGGTTCAAGGTCAGGCGCGGGCTGACTGTGAACACCCCTTTGGAACCTGGGGTGAAAGAGGAAACATAACGCGCCGCCGTGAAACGCCTGAAGGCCTGCTGCAGGGGCTGACGTTCCACAGGGGTGAAATCATCGTAATGAAGACCAATGGAACGCCGCAGGATAGTAGGCAGGTCAAACGCGCTGTCCACGGCAGGCAGGATGATGGCCAGGCGCCGCTGAGCGGAATCCTGCGTCTGCGCTTGCCTGAGGGCGTTGTAAAGAGTGTTAACAGGGGTGAGGACGCCTTGGGGGGCGACTTGGGTTGCCTGCGCTGCCGCCGGCCCAGCCTGGAGTGCAAGCGGGGTGAAGGCCAGCGCCCCCAAGAAAGTGCCCACAAGGAGGAAGCGGCGGTATGCCGGATGTGCCGATGTTGTCATGGTGAATTCTTTTCCGCAGTTGGACTGGAGTGCAAGCGAAAAGGCTATGTTTGGTTATGCCTGGTGGAAGGAAATCCGTCATCCCTTGCGTTGTTTTCGTACCACATGCCGTGGCCAGACTACTTAGTTCACGTTGATGGCCCAGCAATCACCCCTTTATAGATGATGCTATGAAAGAGCACCGCTGACTTCGGCGCAGTCCGATAAGTAAGCTGCCATACGCGCAGGGGATCACGGCGCTACCCTAATGCAGGCCCCGCTGAGGGCACCAATTGTTTTAATGGTTTAGAGGAAAGTAATGGCCGTACCTATGATGCTGGCTGTTCGTGTCGGGCGCTATGTTCTCAAACAGCACCTGAGCGGCCGTAAACGTTACCCCCTGGTTTTGATGCTTGAACCCCTTCTGCGTTGCAACCTGGCTTGCCAGGGTTGCGGTAAGATTGACTACCCCGCCGAAATCCTCAACCAGCGCCTATCGCTGCAGGATTGCCTGGACGCTGACGCGGAAGCGAACACCCCCATCATCGCCGTGGCTGGCGGGGAGCCTTTGCTTCACCGTGAAATGCCTCAGATTGTGGAAGCGCTCATTGCGCGCAAAAAATACGTCTATCTTTGCACCAATGGCCTTCTGCTTGAGAAGAAGATTGACCAGTTTAAGCCTTCCCCCTTCTTCTCCTGGGACATCCACCTGGATGGCGACAAAGCCATGCATGATGCCTCAGTGTGCCAGGAAGGCGTGTTCGAACGCGCCCTGTCAGCTATCAAGCTTGCCCGCTCAAGGGGGTTCCGGGTTTCCATTAACTGCACCCTTTATGACAATGCCGCCCCAGAGCGTGTGGCGCATTTTTTTGATGAAGTGATGAAACTAGGCGTTGACGGCATCATGACAGCGCCTGGCTATTCCTACG
The DNA here is from genome assembly GCF_006542395.2 of Formicincola oecophyllae. NCBI lineage: Bacteria > Pseudomonadati > Pseudomonadota > Alphaproteobacteria > Acetobacterales > Acetobacteraceae > Formicincola > Formicincola oecophyllae. The sequence goes on from NZ_CP038231.1 coordinate 1,205,642, forward strand.
AACGTGCCCCCGACCAGGAGCACTTTCTTAGCCGCCGCCGCACCAAGGAACTGTTCCGCGACCTTTTCCGCCTTGGCAAAGGCAAGAAGTGGCGCTTCACCCAGTCCCCTCTGTACCTGAACTTCCTGGCTGGCAATGAGAGCTACCGCTGCGCCCCCTGGGGCAAGCCGCTGCGCACGGTGTTCGGTTGGCAGCGCCCCTGCTACCTGCTGGGCGAAAGCTACGCCCCCACATTCCAGGCCCTCATGAATGAGACGGACTGGAGCAAATACGGCACAGGCGCTTATGAGAAATGCGCCAACTGCATGGTGCATTCAGGCTATGAGTCCACAGCTGTCATGGATGCGGTCAAACGTCCTTGGCACATTGCCAAGGTGGCGCTCATGGGGCCACAGACTGAAGGGCCCATGGCACCTGAAATCGACCTCTCCCACCAGCGCCCTGCTGAATACGCTTATGAGGAGCAGGTGAAAGCCCAACTGGCCAAGCTTGCGGCCGAAAACCCCGCAAAGGCCAAGCGTGGCCCCCGTGTGAAGGTCAATCGCACTCGCAGCGAGAGCGCCCGCACGCGTGAGAAAGTGGCTGAGAACGCCTGACCAAGCCAGCACTGCAGGTTTCCTAGTTTCTGGGAAGCCTGCTTGCAGAGTGCGGTATATTTTCGCTCCATGGTGTGCGGGGCTGGGGCGGAGACGCTGCCAACCAGCACTTTTCCAGGCCAGCTATGGGCCAGCAGGCAGCCAACTAGCTGCACGCCTTTGATATCAGGAGTTGGGGTGACGTCCGTCATCGATGGGGTTTCGGCCCATGGCTGTGAACCATGATTGTATCGCTCATCATCATTGTGCTGCTTGTGCTGCTCAATGCGGTGTTTGCCACAGGTGAACTGGCCTTAGTCTCCTGTCGCAAGCCCCGTTTGGAGCAAATGGCTAAAGCGGGCAGCAAAGGCGCTGAACGCGCCCTGAAACTAGCCGAAGCCCCAACTGAGTTCCTGCCCACTGTCCAAATCGGCATGACGCTGGTTTCCATTTTGGAAGGCACGTTCGGCAGTGCCAGCATTGAAAGCAGGCTCAGCCATTTCATTGCCAGCTGGCCAGCCCTCGCCCCCTGGGCAGACCAGATCTCCATGACGGTCGTGGTGGCTGCCATCACATTTGTTATGCTCGTTTTTGGCGAGTTGGTGCCGAAACAGATTGCCCTTCAGCGCCCTGAGGCCATCGCGTCAGCGCTTTCCATCGTGCTGGTGACCTTGGCCAAGCTCACCAGGCCTTTTGTCTGGTTCCTCAACAAGACCTCCACCGTTATCCTGCATGTTTTGGGCTTCACTGCTTCCAGCCGCCGCACTTTGACGGAGGAGGAGCTACGCGCCGTTTTGCTTGATGGTATGCGCGCAGGCGTGATCGAATCAGGCGAGCGTGCCATGATCGAACGTCTGTTGCGCTTGGCGGACAGGCCTGTACGGGCCGTGATGACGCCACGCAGCGAATTGTTCTGGATAGACCGCAACGCCAGTCAAAAAGACCTAGTGCAGAAGCTCCTGCAGTCACGTTGGGACAGGGTCGTTGTGTGTGATGGCGATGTCGACCACCCCGTTGGCGTCATCCTGGCCAAGGACATCATGGAGCGGCTTTTGGAGAAAAAGCCCCTTTCCGTGGAGGCCCTGCTGCGCGTGCCCCCAGCTGTGCCAGACAGCCTAACCGCGCAAGCAATGATTGAGCGCCTGCGCGGCATTCCCAGCGGCATTGTGTTCGTGCTGGACGAGTACGGCACTTTTGAGGGCATCGTCACCTCATCAGACATTTTTGAGGCCATCATTGGCGATGAGCCCCATGACCTCACGGCTGCTAAAGCGCCCCATGCTGGTGCCCCAAGCGATGATTACGTGTTTGAAGGCTTTACCCCTGCTGATGAGGTCTGCTCTGTGCTGGACATTCCGGAATTTCCAGAGCACGCCAGCTACCACACCCTTGGTGGCGCCTTGATGGCCCTGTTGAAGCGCGTTCCCAGCCGTGGCGACAAGGTGGTTTACGGTGGTTGGCTGTTTGAGGTGCTTGAAATGGACAAGCGCCGCGTGGTGCAGGTGCGCGCCACCCGGCAGCCTTTGGCGTTGAACTGAATCCCTTAAGGGTAGCTGTCTTTGTGCCTTACTGAGCGTGGGCGCTTTGGAAGGCTGTTCTTAGTGTGGAAAAGGGCAGTTGGTAGGCCTTTAGCTGGACGTGTCGGCAAAAATGTTGTCATGACACACACTGCTAAGCAACGGGATGGTCCTGTTGCTGCCGAGGCCGAAAGGTAAAGCTGCTTCAAAACCCGTTTGGGCTTGTGGGACATGCAGAATCTCTGCCTCACATGTTCTGAAATTCTGGTTCCCCTTCTGCCATCCCTCCGCCATAAGGGGGCGTCCCTGGGGCCTGTTCTGGCCCTGTAATGCCCAGAAAGCCTCAGGGCTGGGGAATGTGAGGAAGGCCCAGGGGTTCTGGGGCAGCTTTGCACTGCCGCACAGTGGAGGAACCGCATGTTAACGCTTTCGCCAGATTACCGCCCAAGCAATGACGAAGAGTTCATGAACCCGCTGCAGCGGGAATATTTCAGGCGCAAGCTGTGCCAGTGGCGCACTGAACTTCTGCGGGAGGCTGGCATGACGCTGGCCAGCCTCTCCAACGAGGGTGCCATCCAGGAGCCAGACCTCACTGACCGCGCCGCTGTAGAGACTGACCGCGCTTTCGAGTTCAGGACACGTGACCGCGCACGCAAGCTCATCATCAAAATCGACATGGCCTTGAGCCGCATTGAGGATGGCACTTATGGCTATTGCGAGGACACAGGCGTGCCCATCAGCTTGCAGCGCCTTGAGGCACGCCCTATCGCCACGCTTTCCATTGAGGCCCAGGAGCGCCATGAGCGCCATGAACGCACCCACCGTGATGAATAAGGCATGAGGAGACCCCGTCCCAGCGTTCATGCCACCATGGCGGGGTTGGGCGAAGGGCCCACACAAGGCTTTTTTCCCCTAATTTTTCTTAGGGGGCGCTTGCCACCAGCATGATGATGGGCTAAGCATCCCTTCAACCGGCGCTGCCGTAGCTCAGTGGTAGAGCACTCCCTTGGTAAGGGAGAGGTCGAGAGTTCAATCCTCTCTGGCAGCACCAGTTTTATTCTCAAACGCAGGCGCCCCAGCGGCCCTGCGTTTTTTGTTGTCTGCCCTCAGCGCACAGTAACGCGCACAGCAGGTTGCAGCAGCCCAGGCACACTGATGACTTTCATCTGTACCTGCACGTCACGGGCGCCGCTTGCTACCAGTTCAGCGGCGATGGGCTCAACGGCGTCATGGTTCAGGGCTTCAAGCCTTTTGGTTTGCTCATCAGGGGTGGGTGCCAAAGGCGCTGTGCCCGTCACTTGGAAAAGGATGTTGCGCTTGCTGGAAAGCGCTGCCTGAACAGCTTGGTGCAGAACAGGTTTCCACGTGCTTTCTGGTGTGGGCACCATAACCTCTAGCAGAGCTGGCGCCCCTGGGCGCACGGCTTTGGGGGCAGGGTGGGGGACGTAAGGGGCTTTGCCGGCCATGGGGTCGAACGTGCGTTGGTCCAGCGGATGGCAGGCGCCAAGGGCGGCTATGGCAGCGACCAACCCCCATCCCCAAAGGGCGCGCCGGCTGGCTGAACTGAAACTGCCATGGCGGGAAGATGACTTTCTGGCAAGCAGCCAGGAGGTTGTGGGAAAACGGGGCAATGGCATGGCGGCTTCCTGGCGGCGCGGGGACTTGGCCCCATGGGGGCTGGCGGAAAAGCGGGCCTGCAGCCTGCCAGCGCACCGGCTGGGTGTGAAGGGGGCCCTAAAAGCGCGGAGGCGCCATGCATGAATAACGCATCTTGGAGCCGTGCGGCACCGGGGTGGTGTGTTATGTTGCTGGCTGTCCCTTGAGAACACGCATGTCTGCGGGCATGTGTTAAAAGAAGGAAGCGATACACATGGCAGCCCAGAAAGTGGAATGCATTAACGGTTTCGGTCAGAAAGTCATGGCCGTTCCCCAGAAGATCGCCATCAACGGCTTCGGCCGCATTGGCCGTCTCGTGCTGCGCGGTATTATTGAAACCGGCCGCACGGACGTTATTCCCGAGCTCATCAATGACCTCGGCAATGTTGAGGACCTGGCCCTCCTGCTGCGCTACGATTCAGTGCATGGCCGTTTCCCTGGCGAGATCATCGTCAACGGCAACACCATCACCATCAAGAGCAAAGACGGCAAGCGCACCTGGGGCCCCATCAAGGTGACCGCCGAGCGTGACCCCAAGGCCCTCCCCCTGCAGGGCATTGACGTCTGCATGGAATGCACCGGCATTTTCCGCACCAAGGAAAAAGCTCAGCCCCTGCTGGACGCCGGCGCCAAGCACGTCTTGATCTCCGCCCCTGCTAAGCAGGTTGACGCCACCATCGTCTACGGTGTGGACAACGAAGTCCTGCGCCCTGACATGACCGTCATCTCCAACGGCTCCTGCACCACCAACTGCCTTGCCCCCATCTGCAAGGTCCTGCTGGACGCCACGGGCATCAAGTGCGGTTACATGCTGACCGTCCACTCCTTCACCGGTGACCAGCGCACCATCGACAGCATCCATAAGGATCCCCGTCGTGGCCGCGCTGCCTCCGTCAACATGATCCCGACCAAGACGGGCGCTGCAGAGGCTGTCGCCGCCGTGCTGCCCATCCTGAAAGGCCGCCTGACCGGCAACGCCGTTCGCGTGCCGACCCCAGACGTGTCCTTCGTGGCGCTGGACTACATCCCCGAGCGCAAGCCCGCCTCCCTGGATGACGTCAACAACGCCATGAAGAAAGCTTCTGAGGCTGGCAGCCTGAAGGGCGTTCTGGGTTACAACACTGACCCGCTGGTGAGCTCCGACTTCATCCACTCACCGTTCTCTTCCATTTTCGATGCCACGGAAACCCGTTGGGTCAATGATGGCGAGATCGTCCACGTCAGCGGTTGGTACGACAACGAGTGGGGCTTCTCCAACCGTATGTCTGACGTCGCCGCCCTGTACGGGGAATTCTGATCATGGCTTTCCGCACACTCGACAATGCTGATGTGCGCGGAAAGCGGGTTCTGCTCCGTGCTGACCTCAACGTGCCTATGCACGATGGCGTCATCACGGACACCACCCGTCTTGACCGCGTTGCCCCCACCATCCGTGAACTTGCCAAGGATGGTGGCAAAGTCATCCTGCTGAGCCACTTTGCCCGTCCCAAAGGCAAGGTCGTTCCGGAAATGTCCCTTGCTCCCGTTGCCAAGAAGCTTTCCGAGATCCTTGGCATGCCTGTCGCCTTCGCCTCTGACTGCGTTGGCCCCAAGGCGAAGGAAGCTGTGGACGCCCTGAAGGATGGCCAGGTGCTGGTTCTTGAAAACACTCGCTTCCACGCGGGTGAGGAAAAGAACGACCCAGCCTTCGCCAAAGAGTTGGCTGCTAACGGTGACATCTATGTTGATGACGCCTTCTCAGCTTCTCACCGTGCCCATGCCTCTACAGAGGGCATCGCCCACCTGCTGCCCGCTTTCGCTGGCCGCTTGATGGAGCAGGAACTCAAAGCGCTTGAGAAAGCCCTTGAGCATCCAGAGCGCCCTGTTGGTGCCATCATCGGTGGGTCCAAGATCTCCACCAAGATTGCGCTGCTCAACAACATGGTTGCCAAGGTGAACGTGCTGGTCATTGGCGGCGCCATGGCTAACACCTTCCTGGGCGCTCAGGGCGTGAATGTCGGCAAGTCCCTCCAGGAGAAGGACATGTACCCGACAGCCCTGGAAATCCTGAAGACGGCCAAAGCCAAGGGTTGCGACATCATCCTGCCGGTTGATGCCGTGGTCGCCAAGGAATTCGCCCCGAATGTGGCTACGGAGACGGTTGCGATTGACGCCGTTCCTTCTGACGCCATGATTCTGGATGTTGGCCCCAAAACAGTTGAGCTGATCATCGCCAAGATGAAGACGCTTCGCACGCTGGTTTGGAATGGCCCGCTTGGCGCGTTTGAGGTGCCCCCCTTCGACAAGGCGACTGTGGACGTGGCCCGCGCTGCTGCCCAGCTCACCAAGGAAGGCAAGCTCATCACGGTTGCTGGCGGTGGTGACACCGTCTCTGCCTTGAAGCACGCTGGCGTTGCTAATGATTTCACTTACCTCTCAACGGCAGGCGGTGCCTTCCTTGAGTGGCTGGAAGGCAAAGTCCTCCCAGGTGTGAAAGTGCTTGAGACCACAGGCGCCGAACTCGGCCTTGGCTGATAAGCTCAGCCCTTGCCCTCCCTTAAGGGCAAGGTGGTTCTAAAAGATCTAGAGCGCTTTAACTACAGTGTTCTAGTCCATGTGAGAAACCCTTTTCCTCCTTTGGGGAAAAGGGTTTCTCATATTGAACGATAAATTTTCTTCCATCAAAACCCTTTGGGGGCGTTCTTAGGGTGGCAAGATGGCTCCAGGGCGCTCCCTGACGAGAAGGGAAGGGTTTTTAAGGGCCCCAGGCCCCAAACTCTTAATCTTGCAAACCTTTGTCACGGTGGCTGTTTTCAACGGCGCCTGCCATGCTGTTTTGGATTTTCTCAAGGGCACGGGCCTCAATCTGCCTAATGCGCTCGCGTGAAACGCCATAGTGCTTTGAAAGTTCCTCCAAGGTGGATGGTTCGTCTTTCAAGCGCCTTTCCTTCAGGATGTGTTTCTCGCGTTCATTGAGGCCACCCATGGCTTTAGAGAGCAAGGCACGGCGTTTGCCCATCTCTTCATCACGGGCCAGGCTTTCCTCTTGGCTGTCTTGGTCATCAACAAGCCAATCTTGCCATTCTCCTTCTCCCTCAACGCGCAAAGGCGCATTAAGGCTGTGGTCTGGCGCCGCCAAGCGTCTGTTCATGGAGATGACGTCCTGTTCAGGAACGTCAAGCGAAGTCGCGATTTGAGCAACTTGCTCTGGGTGCAGGTCGCCTTCATCGAAGGCCTGCATTTGCCCTTTCAAGCGCCGCAAATTGAAGAACAGCTTCTTCTGCGCTGCGGTAGTGCCCATTTTGACTAAGGACCAGCTGTGCAGAATGTATTCCTGCATGGCGGCTCTGATCCACCACATGGCGTAAGTGGCCAGCCTGAAGCCGCGCTCAGGGTCAAAACGCCGCACAGCTTGCATGATGCCAATGTTGCCTTCACTGATAAGTTCACTGACAGGCAACCCATAGCCGCGGTAGCTCATGGCGATTTTAGCCACAAGCCGCAGATGTGACGTCACCAGGCGGTGTGCTGCCTCCCTGTCCTGGTCGTAAAACCAGGCCCGGGCCAAGGCCAGTTCCTCCTCAGGGGTCAACAAGGGGTAACGCCTGATCTCCTGTAGGTAGCGTGATAAATTGTCTTCAGGGCTGCTGAGGACAGGCAGGTTGGGTGTTTTTTTGCGCGCTGTCCGGTCCAAGGCTTTTTGAGTGGAAATTACCGGTAGGTTGCGCGCCCGCTCTGGGCCAGGCGCCATGCTGGGCGCTGTTGGCACCGGTGGATGCTTGGTAGCTTTGTTGGTGGTACTGGGCTGCACAGATATTTTGTGGGGCGCGCTTTTCTTGGCGCCCACTTTGGTGGGGGCGCCAGCAGCTTTAGGCGTGGCTGCCTTCCCCTTGGAAGGCGTTTTGCGGACTGTAGTGGTGGATGGAGCTGCCATGATGGTTTCCGATTTGTCCAGTCACGCTGTAGGGGTGGGAGTCATTGCAGACCACCAACATGGCCTGAATGTGGTTACACTGCCATGGCTGTGAACCAGAATTGGTTTAGGCCGTTTGTGAGGGGCGTAAGGCCGCCAAAAGCTTTTCCATGTCAGGTGGCAACGGTGCTGTGAAATGCATCATCTCACCTGTGCGGGGGTGACGAAAGCCCAGGCTTGCAGCATGGAGGGCTTGGCGTGGAAAATCCAGCGCCGCGGCTTTGGGGGCACTGGCCATGGCCCGGGCGGGGGCTGGAATACGGCGCAGATAAAGGGGATCACCCACCAAGGGGTGGCCATTATGGGCGAAATGCACCCTGATTTGGTGCGTGCGCCCAGTTGCCAAGCGACAGGCGACCAATGTTGCCGCTGTGCCCAACCTTTCCACCGTCTCGTAATGGGTGCGGGCTTCCTTGCCACCCCGTTCCACAACGGCCATGCGTTTGCGGTCACGCTTGTCACGACCAATGTTGCCTTCGTAGTCACCTTCAAGGGGAACCATCTGCCCCCATGCCACTGCCAAATAGCGCCGTTCCAGTTCACGGCGGGTAGCGAAGGTTTCTGAAAGGGCATGATGGGCCCGTTCAGTTTTGGCCACCACCATGACACCGGAAGTGTCCTTGTCCAGTCGGTGCACAATGCCAGGGCGCTTTTCACCGCCAATGCCCATGAAACCTTCACCGCAATGGGCCAGGAGCGCATTGACCAAAGTGCCGTTCTCATGGCCTGGGGCTGGGTGAACCACCAACCCTGCCGGCTTATTGATAACAATGAGGTCATCATCCTCATGAATGATGTCCAGCGCCATGGCTTCAGCGCGCGGGGTGGCCGGGGCAGCTGGGGGAACCTCCAAAGTGATAGTGTGCCCTGGCCGCACCATCATGGCGGGGTCGGTGACGGTCTGCCCATTGCAGCGCAAGTGCCCTTGCTCAATCAATGCCTTGGTGCGCGAGCGCGACAGGCCATCGAGCTTCTCAGCCAGATAGCGATCCACCCGTTGGGGCTCCATGCCAGGCTGCGCTATGAATTGATGGGACATGCCTGAGAGCGCATCCTGACCATCAAGGCCAGGGGGGCGTTGGGCATGATTTCCATTGGCGGAGGCTTGCATGAGTGTGGCGGTAGAAGAGGCTGAAGGTAAACCAGAGGACATAAAGGGCATTGTAGCGCCAAATGGTGCAGGCAGCGAGGGCGCTTCAGAAGATGCCCCCACCGCTGGAGGAGGCGGGGGGGATGACGTGCCGCCTTACAAGCCGCCACGTCTTTTGTTGGCGGCCGTGATCATCATGGGCATTATGCTTGTGGTGGGGGTGGTGTTTCTTGTTTACACCGTCATCGTGCGGGCCAGCCATCATGATGTTGTAGCAAGCCGGCCTGTGCCAGCCATGACTGTTGTCCATGGACAGGATTTTACCCTCCGTCCTGTTTTGAGCGATGAACCTGAAAGCCGTCTGATGGTGCCAGCACGCCCGGGGGAATGGATCCAATCCGTCACAGCGCGCCCTGATGGCGCCTTGGCTGTGTTGCTGAACAGTGACCAAGGCAGCCGCATTGTGCTCTGGGCCCCTGAGAGGGCACGTGTCATGGCGGAGTTCCAGCTGACTGGCTCAGCACCCCGAACGGCGCCCCAGGCCCAGCAAAGCCATTGAAGGGTGGCCCCTTCCCTGGCTTGTGGAGGGGGCCCGTCAGCCCTGGGCGCGCGTCATTTCATAAAGGGCGATAGCAGCGGCGTTGGAGACATTGAGGCTTTCCATAGCCCCAGGCATAGGGATGGAGACGATTTCATCGCAGCTTTCACGGGTCAGGCGGCGCATGCCAGCCCCTTCAGCCCCCATCACCAAAGCAGCGCGGCCTTTGGGCTTGGTGCTGTGCAAAGGGGTGCCACCAGCATCAAGGCCCATTGTCCAGATGTCAGCGTTCTGAAGCTCCTTGATGGTGCGTGAAAGATTGGTGACATGCACCAGAGGAACGGCATCAAGGGCGCCAGAGGCTGCTTTGGCCATGCTGGCGGTTTCAGCAGGGGCATTGCGTGAAGGCACCACCACGCAGGCAGCCCCAAAAGCCGCTGCGGAACGCAGGATAGCACCTATGTTGTGGGGATCCGTCACTTGGTCGAGAAGCAGCACAGGACCAGGGCGCTGTGCCAGGACGTCTTCAAGGTCTGGGTTTTCCAGGGGGGATACCAGCAGCGCTGCCCCTTGGTGGACAGCGCCTGGGGGACAGACGGCGTCAATGTCAGGCCGTTTGACCAGTTTGGGCAGCATGTTGTCAGGAACAGGGAGCTGCTCCTGGGCTTCTGACGTCAGGAGAAGGTCATGCTTTTGGCGGGACGGGTTGTTAAGTGCTGCTGCAACGGCGTGAAGCCCGTAAAGCCAGTAGCGGCCACCAGGGCCTGGAGTGCCTGTACGGGGGGCTGCATTGCGTGCGCCCCGGCCCCGGCCAGAACGGGGTGAGGAAGGGAAGGGTTTTTTGCTCATCCTTTGTCTATAAACTCTTTTTTTGGTGAGCGATGCAGAAAAAGCCCTGTAATTGTTTGACACTAAAGCCATGACGTTTTAAGTGAGACACACTCTTTCGGAGGAGTGCCCGAGTGGCTAAAGGGGGCGGACTGTAAATCCGCTGGCGTACGCCTACGTTGGTTCGAATCCAACCTCCTCCACCAGAGAGCATGATTGGAAAAGCCTGTTGCCCCTAGGGTGCAACAGGCTTTTTGCATGATGGCTCCCTTTCCCCCAGACGTTTTCTCATGGCTCTTTGCCTAAGCGCTTGATAGGGGGGCGTTCACCCCTCATCAAGGTTTTACCAGGGGTTGGGGGATGGCGCGAAGCTTTCTGGATGCCTCACTGGCAGAAGTTAATGCCCCTATTGGAGGCTTCAGCCAATACTATTCAATTTGCAACCGGTCCGGCTGGACTTTCATCCACAGCTACCGGGTCGGGGCCACTGGTTTTGGGGGGTGGGTTGGCCTTAAGCCACTCAGGTGACGGACCTGCCGCTTCAGGCTCAGCGAATTGGGGCACACGCCCATAATGGCCGAAATTCACCAATCTGGCCTCACGCAGGGAAAGCTTGCCGAGAACAGCGCTCCGCACCAAGAAAATGGCCAGTGCTGAACCCAGGAATGGCCCCACCAGGTAAATCCACAGCCCCCTGTAATCGTGCATGAACAGGGCTGGCGCCAAAGTGCGTGTGAAATTGGTGCTGTCACCGCTGATGAAAGCCACCAGCGGATTCATGATGCAGAAATAAGGCCCCGTCCACCAAGCCGCAAAACGTTGGAAGCGTGGATGGGCCACAAACCACAACATCACCAGCACCAGCCCCATCGTGGCGATGAGCTCTGCCACCATGACGGCCCACAGGGGCCATTCATGGGCAGGGTACGTGCCACCATAACCCGTTTGCTGGGCCATTTGCGCCCACTGGGGGACCAGGCACCCTACTAACCACAGGGCTGCTGTCCCCATGAGGCTCCCTAGAAGTTGGGCACCAAAATAGCCCAGCATGTCTGGCGCTTTCATGCGCCCAGACAGAAAAAAGGCCAGTGAGACGGAGGGGTTGAGGTGCGCACCACTGACTTTGCCAAAACGTGTCAGGGCGCCTGCTGTGCAGGCGAGGCCAAAACCCAACCCACACAAGGCGATCTGCACCAGGGGCCAGTGGCGCAACCATTGCGCTAAGGGGGAGGATGAAGCCAACGTCACCATGCAGACGCTCAACCCAACAACCATCATGATGGCTGTGGCTAAAGCTTCGCAGCCGTAAAGGCGCCAATGCCAGCGCTGTGTGGGCGCGCCTGAAAGGGGGCGGTCCTTCAGCTCATGCAGGTAGAACCTGATGTGTGGGAACTTAATGTGGGGCTTTTTGCCATGAAGCGCCCCCTGGATAGTGTGGCCGCCATGGCGCCGCACCCATCGCCAAACATGGCGCTGCATCTTGGCCAGCCGTGCCTGAGGCGCTCTGCGTGGCGTGGAGGGTTGTTGATGGGGCGCGTCAGTCATGCTTGCCACTCCGAAAGGGCAGGGACAGCACCTGCTTCCCGCCCAATCGGTTGCCTTGATGGCACAGTAGGCGGGGGCGGGGGAACCAGCCTGCCACGCCCTGGAAGCAGGTCAGATATCCAGGTCCGTCACAGTGCTGGCATTCTCCTGGATGAAACGGAAACGGGGCTGGGGGTTGCGGCCCATCAAGTCCTCAACGCGGCTTTCAGTGGCTTCCTGCCGTTCGGGGGGAAGTTCAACACGCAGCAAAGTGCGTTGGCCTGGGTTCATGGTGGTTTCCTTCAAATCCCCCACGGGCATCTCACCAAGGCCTTTGAAGCGCGAAATCTCCACCTTGTCCGTTTTGCGGAATTTGGTGCGGCGAAGCTTGTCGCGTTCAGCGTCATCCATGGCGTAGAATGTCTTCTTGCCATGGGTGAGGCGGTAAAGGGGCGGGCATGCCAGGTAAAGGTGGCCGTTGCGGATGAGGTCAGGCATTTCCCGGTAGAAGAACGTGATGAGCAAAGAAGCGATGTGCGCCCCATCAACGTCAGCGTCTGTCATGATGACGATGCGGTCATAACGCAGCTTCTCAAGGGCGAACTCCCGCCCCAGACCACAACCGAGGGCCTCTGTAAGGTCGCGCAGCTCTTGGTTGGCAATGAGCTTGTCAGAGGTGGCTGAAGCCACATTGAGGATCTTGCCACGCAAAGGCAGCACAGCCTGGGTTTCACGGTTGCGGGCCTGGCGGGCAGACCCCCCTGCCGACTCCCCCTCCACCAGGAAGATTTCCGTGTTTTGGTGGCGTGTGGCCGTGCAGTCAGTGAGCTTGCCAGGCAGCGTGAGCCTGCGCGTGGCGCTTTTGCGCGAAATGTCCTGCCGGTCGCGGCGGCGCAGCCTCTCCTCAGCCAAGGTGGCGGCCTTCTCCACCAATAGGTCAGCCTGGGTGGGGTCGGCGCCAAACCACTGGTCAAGACGGTCGCGCAGGGCAGCTTCCACTTGACGGCTAACACCGCTATTAGTCAGCTTCTCCTTGGTTTGGCCTTGGAATTGCGGGTCTGGGATGAACACAGACAGCCGCACGGCTGTGAAGCTCAGAATGTCATCAGCCGTGATGGCGGCTGCTTGCCTGACTTTGCGTTCCTCCCCCCAGGCGCGGAAGCTTTTGGTCAAGGCGGCGCGCAAGCCAGCCTCATGCGTGCCCCCTTGGGGTGTGGGAATGGTGTTGCACCATGACACCACATTGGCAGTGCCACCGTTCAGGAAGGCCATGGCCCATTCCATACGGCCAGATGATTTCTTGCTGCGTCCTGCAGGGGGGAAATCCACCCTATCGTCCCAGGGAACGAGGATCTCCGCCCCTTCACGCGCTTGGAGTTCCCCAGCCAGCGCGTCCGCCAGGCCATTAGGGAAGTGAATGTCGGCTTCAGCAGGGACAGAGCTGTCTTCAGGTAACAGGTCAGGGTTGCAGCGCCATTTAATGGTGACACCCCGAAACAGCGCCGCCTTGGCGTGGCAAATGGTGTAGAGGCGCTGAGGGGAGAAATGCTGGCGCCCGAAGATCTCCTCATCAGGGGTGAAGCGCACCAGCGTGCCGCGCCGGTTGGGGGCGCCCCCTACATCCTCCAAAGGGGTTTGGGGGTGGCCTTGGCTGAATACCTGCCTGTGAAGGCGCTTCTGCTGGGCGACCTCCACTTCAAGAAAGCTGGAAAGGGCATTGACCACAGAGCTGCCCACACCATGAAGGCCGCCAGAGAAGCCATAAGCCTCCCCAGAGAATTTGCCGCCAGCGTGCAGGATGGTGAAGATCACTTCCAGCGCTGATTTGTCAGGGAATTTGGGGTGTTTGCCAATGGGTATGCCACGGCCATTGTCGCGAACGCTCAGCGTTGTGGCGTTTTCAAGCGTCACTTCAATGGTGCTGGCATGGCCACTGACGGCTTCATCCATGGCGTTGTCGATGATTTCCACCGCCAAATGGTGGAAAGCGGTGGCATCAGTGCCACCAATGTACATGCCAGGGCGCCTGCGGACGGCTTCAAGCCCATCCAGGACCTCGATGGCCTGGGCATCGTAAAGGTTGCTGGAAGAAGGGCCAGCTGTGGAGGTTTTTGAGGAGGCACTTTGCTGGGCAAGAAGGTCCAGCGGTGGTGTGGCGGGCGTGGAAGCCATGTGTTCTGGTGACGCTTTCATCATGTCAGACAGGCCAACCACCCTATCAGGCCCTTGAAGGGGGGCTGAGCGTGGCATCGTCATGGCCTGCCATCATGACACGGCCTGTCGGATGTTCATTGTCAAAAAAGTGGCCGGGCTGTGAAGCCTGGCCCCTGCGGCCCTACCCAAAGCGCGCCAAGTGGCACAGGGGGCTGCAGTCGGAAATCACTTCCTGTGGGTGCGGCCATGGCGCGCGTGGCGGCGCGCGGTGCGCATAATGCGGTGGAAAGTGTGGGTGACGCTGCCCTGGCAGGCCTGTTCATAGGAGGGGGGCTGCGTGATGGCTTTGGCTTCAGCGTAATGAATAAGGTCAGGGCCATTCTGCAGGACGTTCACCTCATCAAACATGGGGGTGCGCTGGGTGCAGAAAAGGGTGCCTTGCTTGCCGCCCTGAAGGGACTGCACATCAGCAAGCTGGGTGACGTAATCATCGCGAAGTTTGGCGCCGCGAGCACCGTAGGTGCGGCGAAAGTAAGCGTCCAGCGTGTGTTCATTAGCCAGCAGAATGGGCCGGAACTTCATGACGAAGGCATTGTAGCGTTCCTGCTGGCCACAAGCGAGCGCCGTAACCATGAGTTCAGACTTGAGGCCTTCAAGGGCGAAGGCGCCATGGTCAGCCGTGGCGGCAGCGCCACAATCCTTCGCGCTGGCATGCCCTGCCATGATCAGAGAAGCAGTGGCAAACAGACCAGCGGCAAGCCCTGCTGGTGAGAAGCGGAAGGAGGGGAACTGCATGGGAAATCTCCAGGTGAACGCTGGCCAATTATAGCACGGTGAAGCCGCCGAAACCACAAAACAGGAACCTTTTTGAAAACTGTTTTCTCAAGGTCCTGGCAGCAGGGTCAGGCAGGCGGGTGAGGGAGATGAAAGGGGCGCCCAAGGGGAACGCTTTTTATGCATGTGCGGTCTTTCATTCTCTTTTGCTGTTTATCAGCTTATTCTGCATGTTACGCAAACACCCTCTTCGCTGGGAGGGCACGGAGCGCCACCCAATGCCTGGGCTTGCAGGCGGCCGTGACATGAATTCTGGAGACACACATCATGCATTCACCCTTCAAGGCCGCCAGCGCCCTCACGCGCTCCATTACCCGTGCCGGGGGGTTGTCACTGGCTGCTGGCGTTCTGGGCGCTGGGCTGCTTGGTGGCTGCCAGCAGCAGCCTAATGGTGGCCCTATTGCCTTGACCACCAACAACCCCTTCCGCACAGGCTTGCAGAATGCCGCTGTGTGCACCCTTTCGCCCATCACGCAGGATGGCGCCAACCATTATGCCATCACCATGACTGTCAGCAATGAAGGTGGCGTTTGCGGCTTCCCGGCCCCTGGTAACAATGGCAAGCAGTACGCTTCCTATGGTGTTGACCCTTCCCCAGCTGCTGGGCAGGTCTACATGTATAACTGGGACGGCAAAACAGACGTTGACTTCACCCCACGTCCTGGCCAGCAGGGCCAGGAGACATTCGGTGTGGTGTTGATTCCAGCTGGTACGGCTCCCCGCGCTACCATGACGGTGACGGTCAATGCAGGTGCTACCCCTGCCAGCACAGCCACGCCAGCAGCTACAGCACCAGCTGCTGTTACGCCTACGCCAGCTGCCACGGCACCCAAGGCTGCAGCGAAAGAAACCAAAGCTACCAAGACTAAGGTCCGTAGGCACCACAGGGTGGTGCGCGCCCGTGCCCACAGGAAAGCGCGCTAAGGCCCATTAAGCCTTTGTGCCAAGGTGCGGGTTTTCCACCCCACCTTGGCGGGGCGTCTTCATGCCCATGGGTGTTGGAGTAATAGAAAAAGCCCTTGCCAAAACAGCAAGGGCTTTTTCTCTGCGGTGCTGTGACGAAGGCGTTACTTAATTTCAATCACAACACGGCGGTTCTGGGCTTCGCGCACATTAGGCCCAGTGGCTACCAAGGGATGCGTGTCGCCATAAGACTTCACGGAAATGAGGCCAGCAGCCACACCATCACGAATTAGCTCTGCCTTGACGGCATCAGCGCGCTTCAGCCCCAGCTTATAATTGTAGGCGTGGGCCTGGGTGCCACCAGAGGTGTCAGTGTAGCCATTGACCAAAACACGCGTGAATTGAACAGCCGTGGAGCTGCGCGCTGCAGAATCAACAATGGCCCGTGCCCGCCCTGTAAGAGCAGCTGAGTTCCAGTCAAAAAAGACCAGATAGGTGCGCACCGGTGCCCGCGCTGGCGCTGCGACCGTACGCGCTGCAGGTGGTGGCGGCGGTGGCGCTGGGTCGAATTCGTAGCGCAGCCCCAACATGAGCGAATGGTTGAAGTAGGTTTTTGAGCCCATGCGGCCGTGGCCACTGGCATAGATGTTCTTGTTGCCATCCGTTGCCACGCCAGAGGCGCGCCAGCTGTGACGGTTGCTGCCCCAGCTGCTCAGGAAGCGATATTCAGTTGTGGCGGAAAGCCCCACAACCCAAGGCAGGGGGAAGGCCAGGCCGAACATGCCCTGGTAAGCGAATTCCCCTGCAGTACCGCCCAAACGCTCATTGTAGTGGCCAAGCTTCATCATCTGGCCAGTGGCCAGGTTGCGCACAGAACCATGCTGGTTGGCGGAGATACCAGCATGTTCATTCTGCCAGATGTAACCCACGCCGGCACCGAAATAGGGGTAGAGCCAGTTCAGCCCCACATCCATGTCAAAAAAGGCGTTGGCCATGACGTCGTAGGTGCGCTCATGCCCACTGGTTTGGGCGCCCAGCCCTGGGTCGTGGAAATGGCCAAGGCGGTTTTCCCGGTAACCCCCCTCAACCTCCACACGGAAGCCATTGTCAAAACCATAACCCACACTGCCAGAACCCATGATGCCAGGATCGAATTCCTGACGCCCTGAGGTGTAGCGGTTTTGCTGCAGCCGCTCATTGGCCCAGCTATGGTGGCTCCAGTATTCGGCATTGTGATTCAGCTTGTGGCACTGCTTGTGGCTGAGGCCAGAGCAGTCAGGCTTGCCGCCAGCGCCATAAGGGCTGTCCGACCCCATAGGGGTGCCTTGGGGCTGCATCATCTGGCCCTGCGTGAAGGTGGCCCCGATGTCGCCATTAATGTAGAGGCCGCGCACAGGTTGAGCCTGCGCGACACTGGCCACCCCAAGGCCAGACAGGCATGCCAGTGCGCCGCTCACGATGCCGCCACGCATGAAAAGCGCGCGACCGCGGGCCTTCATGGCCATGATCGTGATGCGGTGCTTCATGTAATACTCCCACCCAGACAGTGCTTTTTCTTTTCGCTTAAACAGCTGGGCTGTGCAACGTGCTGTTGCCTAAAAGCCATAGTGGGGCTTTTCCTTGAAGCCGCCTCAGCCTCTGCCAGACCTCTGCGCTGCTTAAAAGGGCACATCATCGGCTTTGGTGTCGGACTGCGGGGCAGACGTAGTTTTCCCTTTGGCAGTTGTGGTGGCCGTGGCTGCCTTGGCAGTCGTTTTGGTGGTGCGTGCTTTTGTGGTGGTGCGCGTTGCTGTTTTCGCAGTCGCTTTTTTAGCTGTTGCTTTTTTGCTTGCCGTGGTTGCCTTGGTCTTTTTGGCAGGTTTGGCTGCGCTGGAAGCCTTGGATGATGTGGTGGTTTTCTTGGTGGCGGCTTTGCGGGTGGTTTTGCGCCCTTTCAGGGGTTTGCCTTTTTCAGCCAACAGTTGGAGCGCCTCCTCCATGGTGACGTCATCCATGGCGGTTTCCTTAGGCAGGTTCGCAATGGTCTGGTCATGCTGGACATAAGGTCCGAAGCGCCCCTTGCGCACCATGACCGGTTCACCATCCACAGGATGAAGGCCAAGGTTCCTTATGCTGGCCAGCTTTTTGGCCAAGACCTCAAGGGCGCGTTCCAGACCAACAGTCAGGACATCATCTTCTTTGCTGAGGCTGCCATAAATGCTGCCCATGCGTACAAAAGGCCCAAAACGCCCCAGCCCCGCCGTAATGGCCTGGCCCGTTTCAGGATGAACCCCGATAGGGCGCGGCAGGCTGAGAAGCCCAAGGGCCATTTTAAGGTCCAGATTTGCTGGGGAGATCCCAGCTGGTATGGCAGCGCGCTTGGGTTTCGATTTCTTGTCTTCAGGGTTGGCTTCACCACGTTGGAGGTAGAAGCCATAAGGGCCCCGCCGCACGCTGATGACCTCCCCTGTTTCAGGGTCATGGCCTAGCAGGTGTTCGCTTTCCATGGGAACGGCATCAGCTGATTCTGGCAGTGCCAAGGGGCGTGTGTTGCGGCACTCAGGGTAGTTTGAACAGCCCAGGAAAGCGCCGTGGCGCCCCAATTTCAGTCCCATGCGGCCTGTATGACACACGCTGCAAGTGCGTGGATCCTGCCCTTCGGCTACGGCTGGGAAGAAATGGTCGCCTAAGTCAGCGTCAAGCACATCGATGACGTCAGATATCTTCAGGTCGCTCGTCTGGCCGACCGCGCCTGAGAAATCCTGCCAAAACCCTCCCATGACCTGGTGCCAGTCAGCGCGCCCGCCTGAAATCTCGTCCAGCTGCTCCTCAAGGGCGGCCGTGAAGCCTGTGTCCACGTAGCGCTCAAAGAACTTCACCAGGAAGGTGGTGACAATGCGTCCGCGGTCTTCAGGCATGAAGCGGCGGTTTTCAAGCGTAACATAATTGCGGTCGCGCAGAACGCCCAAAATGGAAGCATAGGTGGAGGGGCGCCCAATGCCGATGTCTTCCATGGTTTTGACCAGGGAAGCTTCCGTGTAGCGTGGTGGTGGCTGGGTGAAATGCTGTTCAGGAACGACTTCGCCCAAGGTGATGGAATCCCCTTCAGCCAGTTCAGGCAGAAGGCCACTTTCGCGTTCATCCTGGCTGTCTTGCCCTTCACGGTAAAGCTTCAGGAAACCGTCAAAAGCGATGACTGAACCCGTTGCACGCAGGCGCGGCGTGCCCACCCCCTGGGTTGGGTCCGCCAGTACCACGGCGGTTTGGTCAATTTCGGCAGACTGCATCTGGGCGGCAACAGTTCGTTGCCATATCAGGCGATAGAGCTTGGCTTGATCGGCGTTCAAATACCCAGCCACCATGTCAGGGGTGCGGCTGATGTCAGTTGGCCTGATGGCTTCGTGGGCTTCTTGGGCGTTCTTAGTTTTGGTGTTGTAAAGGCGAGGCTTTTCAGGCCGGTAGGCTGCCCCGAATGCCTCGCCAATGTGTTGGCGGATGGCCTCCACCGCCTCTTTGGCCATGGTGACGCCATCAGTGCGCATATAGGTGATGAGGCCTGTGGTCTCTCCGCCTAGGTCAACGCCTTCATAAAGCTGCTGGGCGGTGCGCATGGTGTTCTGGGCGCTCAAGCCTAGCTTGCGCGAAGCCTCCTGCTGCATGGTGGATGTGGTGAACGGTGGTGCCGGGTGGCGTTTGGTGCGGCGTTTCTCAATGGCTTCAACCTTGAAGGCGGCTTGCTGGACAGCCGCCTGCGCCTTGTGGGCGGCGGTCTCGTCCCCCAAGCTGAACTGCTCCAGCTTAGTGCCCGCAAGGTGGGTGAGGCGTGCCTGGAAAAGCTGCCCTTCGGGGCAGGTGCACTGGGCCGTCACGGACCAGTATTCGCGTGGCTTGAAGACCTCGATCTCCGCCTCGCGCTCGCAGATGAGGCGCAGTGCCACTGACTGCACACGCCCTGCTGAACGTGAACCAGGAAGCTTGCGCCACAGGACAGGCGAAAGGGTAAAACCCACCAGGTAATCCAGGGCGCGGCGGGCCAGGTAAGCGTCAATCAGCGGCTGGTCCAGCTCACGCGGGTGCTGCATGGCCTCCAGGATGGCGTGCTTGGTGATTTCATGGAATGTGACGCGCTGGACCTTCTTGCCGGTCAGTGCCTTCTTTTCCATCAAAGCGGCGCGCACGTGCCAAGAGATGGCCTCCCCCTCCCTGTCAGGGTCAGTGGCCAGAATGAGTTCGTCCGCGTCTTTTAAAGCCTTGACGATCTTGCTGATTTGCTTGGCGCCGCTTTCGCTGGTCTGC
This sequence comes from Formicincola oecophyllae, assembly GCF_006542395.2. Classification (NCBI taxonomy): domain Bacteria; kingdom Pseudomonadati; phylum Pseudomonadota; class Alphaproteobacteria; order Acetobacterales; family Acetobacteraceae; genus Formicincola; species Formicincola oecophyllae. The sequence continues at coordinate 1,225,488 of NZ_CP038231.1, forward strand.
CATTTCATCGCGAAGTCTTCGTCTGGATTGACGCTGCCATCTTTGGGGGGAAGGTCGCGCACATGGCCAATGGAAGGGATGACCACGTAATCCTTCCCAAGATACTTGTTGATAGTTTTGGCTTTGGCAGGGCTTTCCACGACCACGACGCTCGTCATTGCACCATCCTCGTTCGTTCATGCAGGCTTGCAAGGCCCAAAACCCCGGCAGAGACCGAGCCATGCCCCTTCCATAACCAAGCTCAACCCATCGGGCCAGCTTTGGTAGCCCTTGAAAAGCGGATTTTCTTGAACGTCCCGCCTGGAAAACCCGTGGAAACGCTGGCAGGGCACCGTTTTTAGGCTTTCCTGGCTGCATCCCGAAAGGCTGCCTTAGGCGCGTGTGAAGCCTGCCCCTGTGTTCACAGCCAAGCCTGAAAGCTCCAGTTCCCCCAGCAGCGCCATCAAGGCCCCAATGGGACAGCCGCAGGAAGCTGCTAGGGTGTCAGGGCTTGCTGGTACATCTGAAAGCAGTTCCAGCACAGCAGCGCGCAACTCCCCGCCCTTGTCGGCATCGGTTTGCTGCAGGCCCCGTTCTGGCCTTGGGTGTTGCACAGCGTTGGCTGGGGCATTGGTTTGAAGGCTGAACAGGTCCGCTTCCCCCCTGCTGTGCGTCATGGTCGGGCGTTGCCCATGTCCAGATCTAGGCCCCTGCGGGGGTGTTTTTAAACCAGGCAGGAGGCAGACGGCCTCCAGAACATCCTGCCCATTGCAGACTAAGGCTGCACCATCCTTGATGAGCTGGTTGCCGCCGCCGGAGCGCAGGTCAAGGGGGTGGCCTGGCACAGCCATCACCACCCGGTCATAGGAGAGCGCCAAACGCGCTGTGATGAGCGTGCCAGAGCGCAACGCCCCTTCCACAATGACGGTGCCCAAGGTCAAGCCTGCAATCAGGCGGTTGCGTCGTGGGAACAGTTGCGCCCTGGGCAGCGTTCCAGGCGGCATTTCCGTAACTAGGCAGCCATGGTGGGCAATGTCTTCATGCAGGCTGGCATGTTGGGGTGGGTAGGGCTGGTCAAGGCCGCCAGCCACAGCGGCGATTGTCAGGCCATGGGCCAGCGCCGCTTTGTGGGCTGCACCGTCAATGCCACGCGCCAAACCAGAAACCACGCTATAACCCTGGCTGGCCAACATGCTGGCCATTTCCGCCACGACACGCAGCCCTGCTGCTGAAGCGTGGCGCGCCCCGACAATGCCAATGCCTTTTTGGGAAAGCAGGCCAGGCCAGCCTTTTGTGAAAAGCAGGGGCGGGGGGTCTGGTAATTGGGCCAGCAAAGGGGGGTAGGCCTGATCACCATGAAGGATGATTTCTCCGCCCAGATTATCTGTAGCGCTGATCTCCTCCAAGGCTTGGTCAACGCTTTGCACAGCACAGGGGCGCTTGGCCTTGGCGGCCAGTCTGGGCAAGGCCTGCAAGGCTTCCTCTGGGTTGGGGAACTTGGCCAGCAGGCGTTGGTAGGTGCGCGGTCCCACCCCTTGGCTGCGACCCAGCCTGTAGCGGGCCAACCAATGTGGTGAAACGTTGCCTGTGCCCTGCCCCGCCATATGGTTTATTTCTGGCCCACGCGTGGTTCCACCCCAGCGACCAAACGCTTGATGTTGGCGTGATGGCGCAGCATCACAATGAGGGTGACTGCCAATGTGGCGACTACAGGGGCAGGGGTGGCGTCATGGCTCCAAAGCCACACAATGGCCATGAGCAGGGGCGCTGCTAGAAAGGCCGTCAACGCGCCGACAGAGGAAATGCGGCTGGCACGCGCTGCACCCAACCACAACAGGGCGCACGCAAGCCCTACAGGCCAGCACAGCCCCACTAAGGCGCCAAGGCCAGTCGCCACCCCTTTCCCCCCCTTAAAACTCAACCAGAGGGGGAAGCAATGGCCCAGCACAACGCACACCGCCGCCACACTGGCTGCAAGGGGCGCAACGCCGCTGGCCTGGCCCAACCAGCCGCCCAGCAGAACGGCCACCAGCCCTTTGAGGGCATCAAGCAGCAAGGTAGCAGCAGCAATGGATTTCTTACCAGTACGCAGCACATTGGTGGCGCCAATGTTGCCTGAACCGATGGCCCGGATGTCGCCCCCACCGCTTAACCGCACCAGCAGAAGACCAAAGGGCACACTGCCGAGGAGGTAGCCCAAGGCGCCAGCAAGCAGAAGGGGGCCCATCATGCTGTCTGGCTACCTTCTAATTGGCTGCTTTTGTCAGCGGATTTGTACACAGCTTTGCCATGGCGCCACGTCCCCTTGACCACACCTTTGAGCGTCCAGCCATCAAAAGGTGTGTTCTGGGCTAGGCCTGGCAATTGGCCTGCCACAACCTGCCAGGCCTCTTCAGGATTGAACAGGCAGAGGTCTGCGGGCCTGCCGGGTGCCATGGTGCCTGCTTCCACCCCCATGAGCTTAGCTGGGCGCGTGGTGAGGAGCGCGAGTGCCTCCAGCAAAGGCAGGCCGCTAGCGTCCAGCGTAACCCCCAGAAGCGTGGCAAGCCCCGTGCCACCAGGCAGCGCATCACCAAACGGCAGACGCTTGTCGTCTGCGTCCGCAGGGGTGTGGCTTGATGTCACCACGTCAATGGTGCCATCTGCCAGGCCCTCCACCACAGCGGCGCGGTCATCTTCCGTGCGCAAGGGGGGGGTGAGCTTAGCGTAGGTCCTGAAACCCTCTATGGCGACTTCCGTCATGGCGAAATAGGGCGGGGAGGTGTCGCAGCTCACCTGAATGCCTTCAGCTTTGGCTTGGCGGATGTGGGCCAAGGCGCCCCTGGTGGAAATGTCGGCGAAGTGAATGCGCGCCCCCGTCATGGCGGCCAGCTGCACATCACGCTGGACTTGCATGGCCTCGGCGGCAGCAGGCACCTGACGCAAGCCAAGGCGCACGGCAAGCGGGCTTGATGTGGCGCTGGCGCCTTTGCTGAAGGCCGTTTCCTGGGGGTGGAGCACCAAAAGGGCATCCAGGAACTGGGCATAAGCCATGATGTTGCGCATTTGCTTGGCATTGGGCACAGCGCGTGGCCCATCTGTGAAGGCCATGGCGCCAGCGGCCTTCATCATGCCGATTTCAGCCATCTCAGCGCCAGCGCAGCTTTTGGTCATCGCGCCAAGCGGCACAAGCGTGGTCAGGCCAATCTCATGGCCGCGTTGGCGGATGAACATGGCCAAGGCTGGCGTGTCCACCACAGGCATGGTTGTGGGTTCCACCCCCATGGTGGTCACGCCACCAGCTACAGCCGCTTGGGAACCAGACTGCAGGGTTTCACGGTATTCAAAACCCGGTTCGCAGAGGCTGGCGCGGAAATCGACCAAGCCGGGGCACAGCACCCAGCCCTGGCCATCGATGATTTCGGCATGAGGGGGCACGTTGCCCTCATCCACATCAAGGGCTTTAATCAAGCCATTTTCCACCAGGAGGGTGCCCAGGCCGTCACGGCCACTGGCAGGGTCAACCAAGCGCACATTCTTGAAGAACAGCGCCTGGGGGGAAGAGGTGCTGGAAGCGCTCATGCGTGGTGGTTCCTCCGGCTGCGTGAAAGTCTGTCCAGAACGGCCATGCGAACAGCCACCCCCATTTCCACTTGTTCTGAAATCACGCTTTGGCGTGAATCAGCCACTTCTGAGGCAATCTCAACGCCACGGTTCATGGGGCCAGGGTGCATGACGATGGCGTGGTCCCTGGCCAAGCCCAGGCGGCGCTGGTCAAGGCCGAAAAGGGCGAAGTACTCACGCGTGCTGGGGATGAGCCCCGCCCCCATGCGCTCACGCTGGACGCGCAGGCACATGACGACGTCAGCTCCTGTGACGGCCTCGTCCATGTCACGGTGAATGGTGACACCCGCCATTTTCCCAAAAGCACTTGGCAGAAGGGTGGGGGGACCTGCCAACCTGATGCGCGCCCCTAGCAGGCGCAGAAGCAGGATGTCTGAGCGCGCAACGCGGCTGTGGGCGATGTCACCACAAATGGCAACCTCCAGCCCTTCAAACCTGCCAAAATGGCGGCGGATGGTCAGGGCGTCCAACAAGGCTTGGGTGGGGTGTTCATGCATGCCATCACCAGCGTTGACGACACTGGCTTCCACCTTCTGCGCCAGAAGGGCTGGCGCGCCGCTTTGAGCATGGCGGATGACCAGCAGATCGCACCGCATGGCGTTGAGAGTGGAGGCTGTGTCAAGCAGCGTCTCCCCTTTGTTAACGGAACTTGTGGCCACCGTCATGTTCACCACGTCTGCGCCCAGACGCTTGCCTGCCAGTTCAAAGCTGGTGCGTGTGCGTGTGCTGTCCTCAAAAAACAGGTTGATAACGGTTTTGCCGCGCAGAACGTCACGTGGTGGCGTGCGCGAACGGCTGAGCAAGGCATAGCTTTCAGCCAAATCCAGGTAAGGCAGCACCTGCTCTGGGGTCAGCCCCGCAATGCCAAGCAAATGGGCGCTGTGCTGAATGGGGTGGGGCATTGTCTGGGTGTTGCTCATGCGTTTCCCCCGCCAGCAGGGGTGACATGGACCAGGGCGCTGTCGAGGCGCGCCAGCACTTCGTCCTTGCCCAGGGCCGCCAAGGTCAAATCAATGCCAGGGCTGGTGGTGGTGCCTGTCATGGCTGCGCGCAGGGGCTGCGCCACAGCACCCAGCTTGCAGGGGCGCGCTTCGGCGAAGCTGCGCAAGGTGCTGTCGATGCCTTCTGGGGTGAAAGGGTCCAGGGCGGCGAGCTGCGGCCGAATGGCCTGCAGGACCTCACGGCCTTCCCCAGTAAGGATTTTCAAGGCTTTGGGGACGAAGGCCAGTGGCAAGGTGGCGGCAGCGAAGGAGGCGTTGGTCGCCAGCTCCTCCAGGTTTTTGGCACGTTCCTTCAGGCCTGGCATGAGGGCCAGGATGCGCTTGCGGGCACCCTCCCCTTCAGGGCCTTCTAAGGCCATGTTGGGGCCTGTGCCAGCTTGCTGGCGCGCGCGCAGGCGTTCCATGACGTCATCGGTCAGGCGTTGGTCGTCAGCGCGGCGCATCCAAACGCCATTGATGTGGTCAAGCTTGCGGTAGTCCATGCGGGCGGCCGAACGCCCGATGCCATCAACGTCAAACAGCTTGATCTGTTCAGCACGGTCAAGGATTTCAGCGTCTCCATGGCCCCAGCCAAGGCGGAGGAGGTAATTGTCAAGCGCCTCAGGCAGAATGCCCTGCTCCCTGAACTCAATCACGGACTGGGCGCCGTGGCGTTTGGAAAGCTTGCCGCCATCGGGGCCATGGATAAGCGGCAGGTGTGCAAAGGCGGGCGTTTTCCAACCCAGGGCCTCATAGATCATCTTTTGGCGGAAGGTGTTGATAAGGTGGTCATCGCCACGCATCACGTGGGTGATGTCCATATCGTGGTCATCCACCACCACAGCCAACAAGTAAGTGGGGCTGCCATCAGAGCGCAGCAGGATTAGGTCGTCCAGTTCAGCGTTGGCCACGCGCACTTCCCCCTGGATGAGGTCATGAACAACTGATTCACCTTCCTGGGGCGCGCGCAGGCGCACAGTGAACGGCATGCCCTCAGGCGCTTCAGAAGGGTCGCGGTCGCGCCAGGTGCCGTCATAGCGTGGAGGGCGTTTCTCAGCGCGCGCCTTCTCGCGCATGGCGGCCAGCTCTTCCGCTGTGCAGTAACAGCGGTAGGCATGGCCGCTGTCGAGCATCTGCTGGACCACTTCCGCATGGCGCCCTTGGCGTGTGGACTGGAAAACAGGCTCATTGTCCCAATCCAGCCCCATCCATTTGAGGCCATCGAAGATCACGTCCACAGCCTGCTGGGTGGAACGCTCCTTATCGGTGTCCTCAATGCGGAGGAGAAACTCCCCACCATGGTGACGGGAGAACAGGTAGTTGAACAAGGCGGCACGCGCATTGCCAATGTGCAACAGTCCAGTGGGGGAGGGTGCAAAACGGGTGCGAATGGTCATGGACGCGCCTTTTGGTGATGGTGGGGCAGGATAAACAAAGCCTGTAGATGATTTTTAAAGGCAGGCATTCAAATTCGATCGATCGGTGTGGCCTTGGGGCCTATTCCAACCGGTGGGGTGTTTCATCATGCGACACGTTCAAAAATGCAACCCTCTCACATTAAAGTTAGGGACAATCATTTTTATGGACCTGCTGGAAGGGGTGCTCTGTGGAGGGGCAATTTGAATTTTACGGCTTCAGCGGCTGTGGATTGAAATTGGAGAGCCGAATAAGATAGATGCCTTGTAGTTAAATGTGGTGGGAAAATTTTTACCTAATAAAATTAGGCATTTTTGTGGTGAATTTTATTTTTCATTGTGAGAATAATGTTAGTGAGGATTAATGATTTAGTGACAAAGACATATCGATTTAATTTATCAAATGGCAACAGACCACTCCTTAGGATATGAGAATGAAATAATTTTTCAAAAATCATAGATGGTTACCAATATTAATTATTGCTGGTCTCTTGAAAACTATGTATTGAAGATCCAGGAATTTTTCCTATATCCTATATTATCCTTTAATTTACCGAAAATGTGGAATTTCCATTTAAAATCTAATTGAGTGATTATTAATTGATATTTAATCCATCTGACCTTATCTTTCCAATAAGATAGTTTGCTGACGAAAGACTGTTTATCTGAATGGGTCACACCATGACAGCGCTCTCTTGACCATGACGCCGTTGGCGGTGAATTGACAATATTTTGTATAGAGATTTGTATCTTATACAATCATCAATGAAATGTTGATTTTTAAGCTGGAGATAATGTGAAATGATTGTTGCAGGAGGGACTTTCTTGTTTACCGGCAATCCTGTTGCGTGAAGCTGGCTTGTGTACTGCAGCGATGCCTTTTGATTGGACTTTTTGCAATGTGGAAAGTTTGATTAGGATCTTACAAAGCGATTTCCGACATTTCCTGGATGAGTCAACAGTGGAATCCCTGGCTGAAGAGAAGGGACGGCCTGTGGCTTTTAACAAGCATTACGATGCTGCCAACCCTGAACGGCCATTTTTCAATCACAAAGACCCCACCAAGACAGAAGACAGGAACTATTACCTCAGGACCATTGAACGGTTCAAAAAACTACACAACACCAAACCTTGTCTCTTCGTTCTTGAAGAGTTTGGTGAACTTGAACAGCGCTTTGAAAGCTTGGTGGACACGCTCAATCGGCATTGGCCTAACATGAAAGCTTATGGCGTTAGTTATAAGCCATCAGCAGAGGTCCCTTCCTTAACACCTTTGAAGGTGCTGGATGGCCATCAGTTGATGTCGTTTAAAGCAAGTCCCATTCATGAAGGCACTCATTTTGCCCGCAGAGAGGATGGTGAGCTTTTGATTGATGGGGTGAAGAGGTTCGCAGCTTCTTCCTTTTAAGGAGTCGCAGACCAGTTCATCACGTTTGGAGTGCATTGTTCAGCGAAGCAGTAATTTTAGGATCTGAAGCTTTACTGTAGGCGTTTGTGATGGATGCCTTGCCAAGGTGTTGGGTAGCTTTGCAAGGTCACAGGCTAGCCTGCTGGATACCTTTCTGTTTAGGTAGTGGCGAAGCCCTTTATCTGGCGTTTTCACAGGAACCACCTTTGTGGGAGCTTGTGGCAGCGGGCTTGGTGGCCTTCAGCGTTGCGGGGTTATGGGCTTGGTTGGGTAATAACACGCTGTGCGCCAAACCCTGCCATGCTTCCTTGGCGCTGGGGCGCGTTGTTCTGGCAGCTTTATTTTGGGTCAGCGTAGGGTTGGGGCTTCTTGGCTTGCAAGCTCATTGGCAAACCCCTTTTCCCGCATTGCCTGCCCAGGCAACCTTGATTCAAGGGCAATTGCAGGCCTTGGAATCGACTGGCACTCCTGAGAAACTGAAGCTTACCCTGGGTCAAGTTGATTTCTTGACCCCATGGGATAAGCGCGCAACCCCTCTGAAACGTCATCTAACCCTTTACTTGTCAGAAAAAAATGCTGAACAGCCCTTCTGCTTGGGTGCAGTGGTCAAATTGGAAGTTCAGCTGTCCCCTCCCCCTGGGCCCGTTTGGCCCGGAGGGCCTGATCCTCGTTTTAGAGCATGGTTTAGTGGCAGTGCTGGCAGTGGGCATGTCTTGGCGGTGCGTTCCGTGCAACGCACCCCTTGCCATGCCGATGTTCCGCTTTTCGCATGGGCTGGTTACCGCCAGCGCTTGGCCCATCAAGTGGAAACCATGCTCCCTGGCCAAGAAGGCGCCATTGCGGCCACTATCCTGACAGGAGAAAGTGGCGGTTTGACCCAGGCCACCCGTGATGAGTTTGCTGCTGCAGGTTTGGCGCACATTTTGGCTGTGGCTGGGTTGCACTTAGCCCTGGTGACGGGTTTGGCCGCTGTTGTCTTGCAGTGCCTGGTCAGACGTTTTGAAAACCTCATGCTGTTTGGCCAGGGGCGTTTCATAGTTCTTGGTGGCTCTGTTTTGGCAGGGCTGGGCTATGTGTTCCTGACAGGCCTTCATGTGCCGGGACTGCGTGCCCTATTCATGATGGCGGCCCTTGCCATTGGTTTGGTTCTGGGGCGGAAAAAGCACGCTATGCGCAGCTTGGCGCTGGTGGCTTTGCTGTTCATGGTCACAGACCCCGTCATTATCACAGATTTGTCGTTTCAGATGTCCTTCTGTGCAGTGCTGGGGTTGATAGCTGGTTTCGAGGCGTTGCAGCCCCAGCTTGAACGCATCAAAATGGCTGTCCACGCTTTGGAAGGGCGCACCATGCCCGCACAAAGGGCACAAAGGCATTTTGGTGTTAGCTTGTTGGGGCAACCAAAATTTTGGTTGGTGAAGGGTGCACGCCTAGCAGAAGGAGTGTTTCTCCTAGCGCTGACATCCCTTCTGGCTGGATTGGCGACCATGCCGGCCACAGTGATGCATTTCAGCCGCATTCAACCTTGGTTCGTGGTGGCCAACATAGTGGCTGTGCCTTTGATGGGGTTTTGGATCATGCCTTTGGGCATGGTGGCGTTGCTTTGGTTGATGGTCGTTGATGGGGTGCAGACTTGGTGGGGGGATTTCCCTTGGTTGGCTTGGCCTGCCGAGGGCGCTTTCTGGCTTATGGGTCAGGCGCTGGGCTTGATGGCCTGGATGGCAGGCCAGGTGGCTTCTTGGCCGGCCGCTACTGTTGCTGTCAGAGCACCCAGTGGCTTGGGCTATTGGCTAGCTTTGTTGGCACTCATGATGATGTGTCTGTTTAAAGCCCAGGGGCTGGGGCGTTGGCTGAAAAATGCATTGGCTCTTACCCTGCTGGTTGGAGCGTTGTTGTGGCCTCAAAGGCAAGCTGTGCCTGTGGCGTTGGTTGATAACACAGGGGGTGTGGCGGCTGTATTGGGTACAGGCGATGGTGAAGTCATGCCCTTCACCGCTTATCAAGCAGGGCCAGGGAAAGCTATGTGGGTACGGGCGAAATGGGCTGAGGCATTTGCCCTGCCGGTGCAGCCGCTGCCACCTTCATGCCAAAAGGGGTGGTGCTTGTTGACCACACGCCAAGGACTGAAAATCGTTGTGGTGACAAAGCGGAAAGCCTTGTCGGCAAAGGCTTCCTTTTGTCCTATGGGGCAAGTTTGGCTGATGGTGGACCTGGTATCACGCGTGCCACCCTGCACAGGTTTTTCCAGGCCCATCTTGTTGGGCAAGGAGGCGTGGCGTGTGGGAAGCCGTGCTGTCATGGCTGTTCCCAAGGGTAGCCTGGGAAAAACCACTCCCTATTATGAAGTTGACGTCATCACCGCGCGCCAGGCCATGGGGCAACGCCTTTGGACACGAACCATGCCCACAAAGGCGCGCATGGGGTTGCCCCTCATGCCTTCTGAATAGCTGTACAGAGGCCTTTTAAAGGCGGGTAGGCGATGCTGTTTTAGGAAGGACTTCCCCTGCGCTTGTTCCAGAAGGGAGTTTTGCTGGGGCTGGCGTTTTAGCACTGTAACGGCAAAAGCGGGCCACAGGGCACTGCCAGCATTCAGGCGTGCGCGCCTTGCACGTGTAGCGTCCATGAAGAAGCAATTGATGGTGCGCATCACGCAAATGGTGTTCTGGCAAACGTGCCAAAAGCCCTTGCTCTACGTCATCAACTGTGTTGCCGGGAGCCAGACCGGTTCTGTTGGCGACACGGAAAATATGAGTGTCTACCCCCATGGTTAAATGACCAAAACCTGTGTTGAGAACCACATTGGCGGTTTTACGCCCTACCCCTGGCAAGGCTTCAAGGGCTTTGCGGTCCTCAGGAACCTGGCCGCCGTGTTTCTCCAACAGCTGGGCAGAAAGGGCCGCCAGGTTGCGGGCTTTGCCACGCCACAAACCAATGGAGCGAATGAAGGGCCCTATGCCCTCCTCACCCAGCGCAACCATGGCTTCTGGGGTAGGGGCGGCTTTGAAGAGCGCAGGCGTGGCCGCATTGACGGACTTGTCCGTGGCCTGCGCTGAAAGCACCACACTCACCAGAAGTTCGAACAGATTGGCGTAGACTAGTTCGGTTGTTGGGTTGGGCCGCAAAGCGCACAGGGTGTCCATGAAGGGCTCAACCTGTTCAAGGGGCATGGTCGGTGTAGCTGCCCTTGAAGCTGGCAGCTTGCCTGAAGGGTGTTGTGGGCTGACTGACACAGTCATCGTGTGGGTTTGGGGGCAATGGCCTGTTGAAGGGTGCCAACGCAGCGTTCATAGGCAGGCCAGGCCGCTTGCAGGCCATTCACATCCACCGTGCGAGGTTTTGAGGTTAGGTTGTTATCCGTCAAAATGGTCACTTCAAAAGGCGTTGTGATGGGCACATCTACATTGGCGGGCATTTCAGGTGGCTTTTTGCCTTTGGGGTCAATGTATTGGGGCACAACACCAGTGCGCAGGTAAAGGCTGAGCTGCTCTTCAGCAGAGGGGGTGAGGGTGGCCGTCACGGTGGCGCGGTCGCCAGCCTGCACAGGATAGTACAGGTGCTGTGTTGGCCCATGGCTGATGAGCAGGCTGGCCCCTTGGCTAGGTTTGAGGTGCCATTGAGGGCTGGCGCTGCGTAATGAGTGAACAAGCTTACCTTGGTAAAGGCCCGTTCGGAAAATCAGTGCTTCGCCATGGGTCGTCAACGCGCACCAGCTAATTGGTTGGGCCGCAGTGCCCCCATGCAGCACTGCCCAGTTCAGGCCATCATAATCCACGCCCACACCAGAAGGTAGGGAACTTTGGGCATGGGCTATCCCAGGTGCCATAGCAGCCAAGGCTGTTGTGAGGAAACCCAGCGTTAGCCAGCCTTTCAGGGCTTTTCCTTGATGAACGCTGCTTTTCTGTGCCTTATCGGCCACAACACCAACTTTTCCGTGCATCACCTGAACCTGACTTGAAAATGGGGACAGAGGGAATGTGTAAGGATTTCACCGTGGGGACAAGGGCCGTGAAAAGATAATAAGCCTGTTTTCCCTGCCTTCTCACCACTTCATGATTGGTGGGCGATGGAAAGGGTAGGGCCGTAGGTTGTCAAAGCAAGGGGCTGCACAGGTTTTTAACAACCTTAACGCCATCTGGTGCTGGCGTTAAGGTCATTTATATATGAACCAATATATATGAACCAACTGACGATTCTGGGAAACATGCCCCCTGCAAGACCTTGTTTAAGGCCGCCTGGCTTGAGAAGGCGTGTCGTCCCCTGATGCTTAAACCCTGAGGAGCACCGTTTTGGCTGAACGCGCCCCAACTATGTTATCTGCTGCTGCGCCAGCAACCACTCACACGGTCGCCAGCCAGCCTGCGGGTGAGGAAGGGGTGGGCAAGCTTTCCAAGCCACCACATGTCAGCGCTTTCAAGGTGATGTGGCGTGCTGTGAAAGCAGCTATGGCCGGTGGGCAAATCACACTGTGGGCAGCAGGCTGCGCTTTCTTCGCCATGCTATCGCTCTTTCCCGCCATGAGCGCCCTCATTTCCCTTTATGGTCTGGTCTTCGACCTTCACACGGTGGAGCCGCAGCTGGCCGCCTTGAAGAACCTGCTTCCTTCATCAGCCTATGACCTGATTTGCAACACCATCCATGCCTTGGTGGAACAGCCCCATTCACAACTGACGGTGGGGCTGGTGATTTCACTTGTGGTGGCGTTGTGGTCGGCAAGTGTCAGCAGCCGTTCCATTCTACAGGCGCTCAACATGGCTTATGACGTGAAGGAGAACAGGGGGTATTTCCACTTTCAGCTTTTGGCCTTCGCCACCACGGTCATGGGAGTGTGTGGGGCCTGCATGACGTTGGCCCTCATGGTGGCGGCCCCGGCTTTGCTAGATTGGCTGCCGCATCTTTTGGGGCAGGTAGGCCTTTCCATGAATCAGGTCCCGGCATGGGCGCAGTTCATGGTGCAGAAAAGCACCTTTTATATTTTGAAGTACCTGGCGCCAGGCTTATTGGTTCTTTACGTTTTCATATTTGTGACGTTGCTTTACCGTTACGCGCCTTGCCGTAGCAACGTTAAATGGCGCTGGATCATACCAGGTTCATTGGTGGCCACCTTGCTTTGGCTTCTCGCCTCTGACGGCTTTTCGATCTATGTCAGCCATTTCGCGAACTACAGCGCCACCTATGGGCCTCTCAGTGCAGTGGCTGCTATTATGATGTGGCTGTTCGTCAGCGCTTACGTGGTGCTGTTCGGCGCTGTGATTGATTCAGCGTTGGAACGGCGCGCTCGTGGCGCCCAAGCCAGCCGGGCTGCCCACGCCGCTACCCTGGCGGCCCAAGCGGACAAGGCTTCCTGAAAGGCCCCTTAGTGCTGGTTGGGCACCCTAAGGCGATACGGCAGTGGCCTGTTGCGGCCACGCCAAGTGGCAGCCCCGCTCAGCCCCTGCGGCGGTGGTGGGCATGGCGGTGATGGGGGGTGCTGACAAGCGTCAGTTTAACTTTGGCCACGCCACGCCCCATCATGCCCAGCGGCGCTGCAGCGGCTGGGGTCAAGTCAATGATGCGTTTGCCAACATAAGGACCCCGGTCGCCAATGCACACCATGACGTTGCGGCCAGAGCGCAGCGCCGTTACCTTGACGGTGCTGCCAAATGGCAGGTGCCGATGCGCTGCCACGGGCAGGCCGCTGGCTTCACAGGCATGGCCACCAGCAATGTGTCCCTTGCCAATGCGGTACCAGCTGGCCATGCCTTTGCCAGCTTGCACTTCAGCTGTGTTCTGGTCAGCTGCGGGGGGCATGTCATTCACAGGCGGAACGTTCATCATATCATAAGCAGCCATGGACTGAATGTCGGAAGGCTGGTTGTCGCTGGCCAGGGCTGCGTGCCCCAGCCCCACCACCAAAGCTGGTGCCACCAAGGCCCGCAGCAAACACTGCCTGAAACGTTTGCCTGAACGTGCCTGGCCAACGTTCTGCCCTGTTTTCCTGCTTGCTGCGCAGGGGGCCGGAAGGTACGCGGGGTGGTTCATGGTGGTTTGTTCTCCCTGTTTCCCGGGCCAATTCATGTGGGCACCGGCAATGTTTTCCCATGGTTGGTGGTGGCGGGGCGGGTGGATGGTCCACCCTCCCTTTTCTGCTTCATGGGAAGATGTTATCACCTTTGCCAGCATGAAGCGCCCTATAATTGCGGTCCTCAACGGACCAAACCTAAATATGCTTGGTGTGCGCGAGCCTGAACACTACGGCAGCGCCACCCTTGATGACATCGAGCAACTCTGCGCGGAAGCTGCGGAGAATGCAGGCGTTGGCCTTGATTTTCGCCAGACCAACCATGAGGGCGAGCTGGTCAGTTGGGTGCAGGAATGCCGGGGGCGCGCTTGCGGCATTGTGATTAACCCAGCTGCTTACGGTCATACCTCCATTGCTTTGCTTGATGCGCTTCTTGCTGTTGGGTTGCCAGTTGTGGAAGTGCATCTGTCCAACATACACCGCCGGGAGCCGTTCAGACGGCAGACCTATGTGTCGCAGGCAGCCCGTGGGGTCATTTGCGGCCTGGGCGCCCGTGGCTACGCACACGCCATCCAGGCACTTGCAGATATGATTGAGGATGAAAAATGAGCAAAATGCTCGTGGACAGGGAGGCCCTCCGGGCGCTTGCCGACATTTTGGCTGAGACTGGCTTGACGGAGATTGAGCTGGCTGAAGGCGAAAACCGCATTCGCGTTGTGCGTGCGCCTGCGCCAGTCGCCCCCCAGCCAGCCACAGTGACTGTGCCAGCTGCAGTGCAGCAGGTGCCTGCTGCCCCTGCCAGCAACGAGGATGAACACCCCGGCATCGTGCCAAGTCCTATGGTGGGGGTGGCCTACCTGACACCAGACCCTGCCTCCCCTCCTTTTGTGCAGGATGGCGCCATGGTGCGTGAAGGTGACACCATCATGCTGGTGGAAGCCATGAAAACCTTCAATCAAATCAAGGCCCCACGCTCTGGCAAGTTCGTGCGTTACCTTGTGACTTCTGGCGAGCCTGTCGAGTTTGGCGCGCCGCTAGCGATTATCGAGTAAGTTCATCGCGTAAGTCGCCTGTCCGCCTGCCCCACTCCAGATGTGGGCAGGAGGGGCACAGGCCCCGTTGCATGGCTGTGCCGGTATGGCCCGCCGTACCCTATTTTCTCAAAGGGCGTTTCCCGTGTTCTCCAAAATCCTGATTGCCAACCGAGGCGAGATCGCCCTGCGCATTTTACGCGCCTGCCGGGAGATGGGCATTAAAACTGTGGCGGTCCACTCCACAGCGGATGCGGATGCCATGCATGTGCGCCTGGCTGATGAAGCCGTGTGCATCGGCCCTCCTGCTGCCCGCGACTCCTACCTCAACGTGCCTGCGCTGCTTTCAGCTGCCACCATCTCTGGTGCTGAGGCCATCCACCCTGGCTATGGTTTCCTTTCTGAGAATGCTGACTTCGCCGAGACAGTCGAAGCCCACGGCCTGACCTTCATTGGGCCAACAGCGGAACACATCAGGCTAATGGGCGACAAAATCAGCGCCAAGGCCGTCATGACTGATTTGGGCATTCCCCTGGTGCCTGGCTCTGATGGGGAGCTGACCAACCTTGAGGAGGCCCATGAGGTCGCAGCCCGCATCGGTTACCCGGTTCTGGTCAAGGCCTCCGCCGGGGGCGGTGGACGTGGCATGAAGGTTGCCCAAAATGCTGATGAGCTGGGCGAGGCCTGGCGCATTGCCAGGACAGAGGCCAAAGCGGCCTTCGGCAATGATGCGGTTTATCTGGAAAAATACCTCGACAACCCCCGCCATGTTGAATTTCAAATCATGGGGGATTCGTTTAAGAATGTTGTCCATTTTGGCGAGCGCGACTGCTCCCTTCAACGCCGCCACCAGAAGCTGCTGGAGGAGGCAGGCTCACCAGTGATTTCCGCTGAGGAGCGCGACCGCATGGGTGCTGTCGTCACATCCGCGCTCAGCCGCCTGGGTTACCGCAATGCCGGCACGCTGGAATTCCTCTATCAGGATGGGCAGTTCTGCTTCATTGAAATGAACACGCGCCTGCAGGTGGAACACCCGGTGACGGAAATGGTTTGCGGCGTTGACCTGGTCAAGGAGCAAATCCGCGTTGCTGCAGGAGAAAGGCTCTCCATGCGCCAGGAGGATGTGCGCTTCACAGGTCATGCCATTGAATGCCGCATCAATGCTGAAAGCCCCGACACCTTCATTCCGTGCCCTGGGCAGATCACTGTGTTTCATGCCCCAGGGGGCCCTGGGGTGCGCACGGACAGTGCCTTATATGCAGGCTACAAAGTGCCTCCTTACTACGACAGCATGATTGCCAAGCTCATCGTTCATGCGCCAACGCGCGCTGAAGCCATCGCACGCATGAAAAGGGCGCTTGAGGAATGCGTTGTGGACGGCGTTCAGACTGTTATTCCCCTTCACCAGAAAATCCTCTCAGCGCCTGAATTCGTCAAGGGCGACTACACCATTCATTGGCTGGAGGAATTTGTGGAGCGCCAGAAGGAAGCGGCCGCCAGCCGTAAGTAAGGCCTGGTTCCAGCGCTGCGTTAGCGCTGGGCAGCGGCGTGGCGCAACCCCCAGCAGGCTAGGGCCGCCATGGGGCCAGCCATCCCCCCAACCAATCCAGCCAAACACCATAGTAAAGTTGTGTTGGTTGGCTGCACCATGGCTTGGGCACTGACTATAAGCACAGGGGCGACAAGGGGCCCAAGCAGAAGGGCCATGCGGTAGGGGCTGCCTCGGCTGCCCAAAAGCCAGCTTCCCAACCCATGGCTTGCTGACAGCAACCCACAGAACGTCAGGGCGCTGACCAGCATGGCATGGGTCCACTGGTTTGGCGGTACATCATAGAGGATGGCCAGCAAAGCCGTAGCTCCCACCATGGGGGCCCCCTCCCCTGCCCCAGCGGATAAGGCACGCTGAAGCACAAGGGCCCAGGGGCTGGCACTTTGGCTTAACCACAAATCCAGGCGCCCACTACGATAATCATCGCCCCAAGGGTCTGATTGGGCCAGGAAGCAGGCCAGCGCCTGGCATGTGGTTAGCACGCCGCCAGCCATGTGGGGCAGTTGGGCGGTGGTTGCAAAGCCTAAAGGGAACAGCCCCGCCACCAACAGGTAAAACACAGCAGCCATCAGGTTGAAGCGCGGCCTGAACCACACCATCACAGCCTCCCTGGCTGATGGGCGGCCAATTCAAGGCGCAGTGCCCCAGGACCTGCTGGGGTACCATGCGTTGCCAGCACAGCAGCGCCCCCCTGGGCCCTGTGGCGGGCCAGCTGTTGCTTGAAAAGAGTTTCCCCAGCAGCGTCCAGCGCAGAGGAAGGCTCATCAAGCAACCAAAGCTTCTCTGGCGCCAGGGTGGTGCGCGCTAAAGCCAGGCGGCGCTTCTGCCCTGCTGAAAGGGTGGCGGCCGGGGCATTGAGAACCCGCCCCAACCCCCAAAGGTCCAAGGCCTGAAGCATGGCTTGATGACAAGCCATTTTGCCTAGGAACAAGCTTTGGCACGATGGTGGCAGAACAGCCCTCATGTTTTCCAGGACGCTCTGGGTTTCAACCAGGGCGTTGTCATGGCCGACCCACACGCAATCTTTGCGCCGCACCAAGCCAGCCATGGGCTGGGCCAGCCCTGCCAGCACACGCAGCAAGGTAGATTTACCTACGCCATTGGGACCAATGACTTCCACCAGCTCCCCTTGGCGCACAGCCAGGTTGATGTTGCGGACCAAAACGCGCCCCAAGCGCCCCAATGTCAGGTGGTTGGCCTCCAGCAGAAGTCCCCTCATGGCAGCGAAACTGCTCGTTCCCCTTCAGGGGGCGCCTGGGCTTTTGAGAGCTGGATGACCAAATAACAACTTCTTGTTGATGAATGTTTTCCAGCCGTTTGCATGAAAGCCCTTGCGCAAGCAGAATGAGAGGAACAAAGTGCGTCCTTTTCTTTGCTGACAATCAGCATGCGTGCCCTGTCCTTCGCCCTGTTGTGGTTCCCCCACCCTTGATGAGGAGTATACGGAACTGACTGACCAAGCTGCCACACTTTCCACGCATGAGGCGCCTGCCACCCCTGAAGCCACCGCGACCCCCACAGGGGCGGCTGTGGCAACTAACGCTGCGCCCAACAACCAGCCAACCAGCCAGCCAGACGTGGTGCTGCAAGCCCATAACATCGTCAAATCCATTGATGGCCATGACATCCTTCATGGCATCAACCTGGATGTTGAACGCGGCGAGCTCATTTCCATTATCGGCCCTTCTGGCTGTGGCAAGTCCACGTTCCTGCGCTGCCTGAACTTCCTGGAAAAGCCCAATGGTGGTTCAGTGCGTGTGGAGAATGTCTCCATCCAGTGCGATGGCTCCTGGAACAGTGCTCAGGAAGCGCGCGCGCACAAATTGCGCAGTCATGTCGGAATGGTGTTCCAGGCCTTCAACCTATTCCCCCACCGCACGGTGTTGGAAAACGTCATTATGGCCCCTGTGCACGTCAAAGGGGTGGACCGCGGCACGGCTGAGGAGCAGGCGCGCGACCTTTTGCGCAAAGTTGGGCTGGGGAAGGTGATGGACCGTTACCCTGAACGGCTTTCAGGGGGGCAGAAACAGCGTGCCGCCATTGCGCGTGCTTTGGCGATGAAGCCCTCCGTTATGCTTTATGACGAGCCAACCTCTGCCCTTGACCCAGAGCTTTCCGAGGAGGTCCTGGCCGTCATGCGCGCCTTGGACCGCGAGGGGATGACCCAGATCGTGGTGACCCACGACATGCGCTTTGCGCGCGCTGCCTCAGACCGGGTCCTTTATATTGAGGAAGGCGCCATTGTCGAAAGCGGCGACCCAGATGTGATGTTCGCCAATCCGCGCGATGCCCGCACGCGCCGCTTCCTGAGGACATTCCTGTGATGGCTCCCAATCCTTTGCGCACCCTGGGTGTTGTGTATCCCTTCCTGGCTATGTTAGCGCTGCTGGGCGCCATGCTGGCTGCGCAGCCAGCCCGTGCTGAGCTGGCAGGCGTTGTGGTGCCTGACATGGCCACCGCTGGCCAGCAGCTGCCTGGCGGCCATGGGGCTGACGACCTGCCGTGGGCCTCAGATGGGCAGGCCAATGTGCCTTACGTTTTCCATGACCCTGTGCATGAAGCACGCATCATCGGTTTTGAATACGACATCATGAAGGCCATTGGGCCCATCATGCACCGTAAGTCGCGCTTCATTCAGAATGGCTGGGACGGCCTCATCCCAGGGTTGACGCGTGGCCTTTACGCTATGGTTGTCGATGGCATCGAAATGACGCCTGAGCACAAAGCGGCCGTGTTGTTCACGCGTCCTTATTACGTGACGGCGGAGCGCATCGTCCTGCGCCAGGATGAGAAGGGCCTGGACAGCCTGGCCGCCCTTAAGGGCCACACGGTCGGCACCATTAAGGATACAGCCGCTGAACGGATGCTGCTGACCCAGAACCCCCATGGTGTGCGCACTTATGATGAGGAGACAGACCTTTTCAGCGACCTCTCCAATGGGCGTTTGGATGCGGTCCTCATCGACCAGCCCATCGCGCTCTACTATCTGACGCCATCACTCAAAATGGTGGGAGCGCCCATCGGCTCCGTGGCTTATGGCATCGCTTTTGCCAAAAACGAGGCCGATTTGCGCAACGATGTGGACAAGGCCCTTGGCGTCTTGATGGCAGACGGCACGCTTCACCGCATTTTGGCGCGCTGGAACCTCTGGACGTCCCAGATGGCTGATTACACAGGCGACCACACCCAGCTTGATGTCAAGCCTGTGGATTACGATGCTTATGAACAGGCCATGGCACGTATCCGGGGCAGCCATGGCTGGGGCCTGGTGAAGCGTTACGCCTCCTTCCTGCCTGCTGTGGGTGAAGGCGCCATTATGACGTTGGCCGTCTCCATCCTGGCCATGGCGCTGGCTGTGGGCATGGGCTTGGTTTTGGCCTTGGGGCGGCGTTACGGCCCAGCACCTGTGCGGTGGGCCAGCACAGCCTATGTGGAGGTAGTGCGCGGCACGCCGTTGCTCATTCAAATCCTATTCATTTTCTACGGCCTGCCTTCATTCGGCATCAGGCTTTCACCCTTCACGGCGGGTGTTCTGGCTCTGGGCCTGAACTACGCCGCTTACGAGGCGGAGAATTACCGTGCTGGCCTTATGGGCGTGCCGCGCGGGCAGATGGAGGCGGCGCTGGCGTTGAACATGACGCCGCGCCAAGCTTTGCGCCTGGTCGTGGTGCCGCAGGCCTTCCGCACCGTTGTGCCTGTGATGACCAACGACTTCATTGCCCTTCTCAAGGACAGCTCGTTGGTTTCCGTCATCACGTTGACGGAGCTGACGGAAACCTACGTGCGCTTGTCAGCCACCTATTACGATTACGTTGGCACAGGGCTGCTCATCGGGCTGGCGTATTTGCTGATTGGCCTGCCATTCGTGCGCTTGGCCCATTGGGCTGAAAAGCGCATGGGCAAGGCCCTGGCCCCTTCGCTTGAAGGGCACCATTGAGGCGCGCCGCTAAGGGGGCGGCCCAGGCGTGGGGCAGCCTTGCGCCCCGCGTGCCAGCAAGTTCTTGATTTCTACAGGGGCAATGAGGTAAGGAAGGGACAAGAGTTTTCTTAATCATCTTCCAGACCAGCAGGGGGGTGGGCCGCGAGGCCCACCTTTTTTGTTGCGGGGAACGAGGGCATTTCAGGAAAAGGAGGCGTTCATGACCGCCCACAATGACATCGTGCGGATGAATCCGTTGGAACGCCGCCTGGCTGACATCGTTGTGCCCGTCCTCAACGATTTGGGCTATGAGCTGGTGCGCTTGGCTGTGCTGGGGCGTGAGACCCCCACGGTTCAAATCATGGCTGACCACAGCGATGGGCGCCTGATCAGCGTTGAGGATTGCGAGAAGATCAGCAACGCCGTCAGCGCCGTGCTTGATGTGGAAGACCCCATCCCTGGCAAATGGTCGCTTGAGGTTTCCTCAGCGGGCATTGATCGGCCCCTGACCCGCCCCAAGGATTGGGAGCGTTTCACAGGACACCTGGCCAAGGTGGAGATGGAGGCCCCCCTTGAGGGGCGCCGCCGTTTTGCGGGCCCCATTACCGGCCTGCGTGGTCAGGAGGCCCTGCTGCGCTTGGAGGACGGTACAGAGGTGGCCTTGCCGCTTGGCGCCATGCGCAAAGCCCGCCTGGTGCTGACAGACGCCCTCCTCAAGGAAGGTGCGCCCTCGAAGGCTGGCGCGGAAGCCAATGGCGAAAACGCCGCCAACCAGGAAGACATTCACTAAGCGCGCTGGGGCAATCCCCTTGCTGCGCAGAGGAGGTTCATGCTGATGGAAACATCTGTGATGCGTCCGGAGCTGCTCATTGTGGCAGACACCGTTTCCCGTGAGAAAGGCATTGAGCGCGAACAAGTGCTTGAGGCCATGGAGCTGGCCATTCAGCGCGCTGGGCGCGCCAAATATGGCCATGAGAAAGACATCCGCGCTACCATCGACCGCAAAACGGGCGAAGTCCGCCTCTCCCGCTGGACGGAAGTAGTTGAGGCGGTGGAAAACGAGGATTCTCAGATCGCGCTGGATGTGGCGCGGCGGTTCCGCCCTGAAATCAAGCTGGGCGAGCACATCATCGACCCGTTGCCGCCGATTGATTTCGGGCGCATAGCTGCCCAGACTGCCAAGCAGGTCATCGTTCAGCGCGTGCGTGAATATGAGCGCAAACGTCAATATGACGAGTTCAAGGACCGCGTGGGCGAAATCATCAACGGCACCGTCAAGCAGACTGAATACGGCAACCTAATGGTGGAGTTGGGCACAGCTGAGGGCCTGCTGCGCCGTGACGAGCTCATCCCGCGTGAGTCGTTCCGCAATTCTGACCACATCCGCGCCTACATTCATGAAGTCAAGGATGAGCAGCGCGGGCCGCAGATCTTCCTGTCGCGCACGCACCCTGGCTTTCTGGCCAAACTGTTCGCGCAGGAGGTGCCTGAGATCTATGACGGCATCATTGAGATCAAGGCCGTGGCGCGCGACCCTGGCTCCCGCGCCAAGATGGCTGTCGTCTCCCACGACCCTTCCATCGACCCTGTCGGCGCCTGCGTTGGCATGAGGGGTTCGCGCGTTCAGGCTGTCGTGGCTGAACTCCAGGGTGAGAAGATCGACATCATCCCCTGGAGCCCCCACCCGGCCACCTTCGTTGTGAACGCTTTGGCCCCTGCGGAAGTCACCAAGGTGGTTATGGATGAAGAGGCAGGCCGTGTTGAGGCCGTTGTGCCTGACGACCAGCTCTCGCTGGCCATTGGGCGGCGCGGCCAGAATGTGCGCCTTGCTAGCCAGCTGACCCGCTGGGACATCGACATCTTGACGGAAGCCGAGGAATCTGAGCGCCGCCAGAAAGAGTTCCGCAAGCGTACCCAGCTCTTCATTGATGCCCTTGACGTGGATGATGTGATCGCTGGCTTGCTGGTCACGGAGGGTTACCACACGGTTGAGGACTTGGCCTTCGCAGACCAGGCGGAGCTGCACGACATTGAAGGATTTGATGAAGGCGTGGCTGAGGAACTGGTGGCGCGCGCCCAGGATTGGATGGCTGCGCGTGAGCGTGAGCTGGAGGAAAAGCGCGTTGCCCTGGGCGTTTCAGACGACCTTGTGGCGTTGGAGGTCTTCACCCCCCGCGTTCTGGTGGAGCTGGGCGAGAAGGGCGTGAAGACCCTTGACGACCTCGCTGACCTATCTGGTTTGGAATTGGTGGAGATGCTGGGCAGCGAGCTGCTGAGCGTTGACCACGCCAATGAGATCGTCATGGCTGCCCGTGCCCACTGGTTTGAGGATGGCAAGGCCGGGGAAGGCGCAGGCGAAGCCAAGGAAGGGCATGAAGAGACTACCGCTCCGGCAGCTTCCAAGTCTGCGCCCCAGGAATCTCCTGAAGGCACCGTGATTGACGCTGAATCAACCGAAGCACCCGCGGGTGTGAAGGATGATGCGGCTGCTGAAGGGGAGAAGACCAACGACTGACCCCACAGACATGACCCATTCCACTCATACCCCGATGCGGCAAGAGTTAAGTGCTGCGGCGGTGGATGGTGCGCTTTCAGTCGATGAAGGCGTGCACCAGGCCAACACAGTGCGTTGGCGGCGTTGCATCCTCACACGGGAGGTGGGGCCATCTGAAAAGATGCTGCGTTTCGTGGCATCGCCAGATGGCACCCTTTACCCAGATTTGGCTGGCGTTCTTCCAGGCCGCGGCATGTGGGTGAAAGCTGAGGGGAAAGTGCTGGCCAGCCCCAAGCTTGCTGGCGCTTTCCGCAAGGCTGCGCGTGGGATGGTGAAACTTCCTGAAGAACCTGCTAGAATGGTAGCTGACGGTCTGGCCCGGCGGATTCAGGAAGGAATTGCCCTGGGGCGGAAGGCGGGCAAGGCGGTTTGCGGTTTCCAAAAATGCCGTGAACGCCTGGTGGGCCGTGCAGTCGGTCTGGTGCTTTGCGCCCAGGGGGCTAGCAAAGCGGAATGTGAACGGCTGCTTTCAGGATGCGGTGCTATCCCAGTGGCAATGGTAGACGAAAAGATTTTAGCCTGTGCTTTTGGGCGGCAAGGCGCTGTTTACGGCGTCATGGCTCCTGGCCCGCTTGCACAGCGCGTAATGACAGATTGTGAGAAATTAGCAGGATTGGCCGGCAACGGTCTCCTGGCCCCGGGCGGGGCTGGCAAGGAACAGGCGGAACGGTAAGTATGAGTGACGGCAAAGAGCGCAACGATGGCGGGCAGTCCACCCAGGATGCCCAGGGCGCAGGCACGGCAGGGCAGGGGCGCACAGGGCGCCTTTCCCTGCGTCCTGGCCGCAGGGAAGCGGGACGGACAGTGGAGGCCGGCTCTGTAAGGCAGAGCTTCAGCCATGGCCGCTCCAAGGAGGTGCGCGTTGAAGTGCGCAAGCCCAAGCGCAATGCAGGGGGAGGCCAAAGGGGTGGCCGTGGTCCTGTGGGCGCGCGTGGGCTGACCTCTTCAGAGCAGGAACGCCGTCAGCGCGTGCTGCTGGAAATGCAACAGCGCAAGGCGGCTGAGGAAGAGGCGGCGCGTGAGGCGGAGAAAATCCGCATCCGCTCCGCTGCTGAGGAGGAAGCCCGCCGCAAAGCTGAGGAAGAGGCGGCAGAGGCCAACGCCCGTGCTGAGGCCGCAGCCGCAGCCGCTGAAGCCAAAGCACAGGCTAAAGCTAAGGCGGAGACCGCGCAGGCCAAGGCCGCCCCGGTTGAAGAAGACACTTTGGCCCCACTGGACAACTCAAGCGCCACAGGCGGCGTGCAGTTGGCAGCTCCCATCAAGAAGCTGCGTCCTTTGGCTGAACGCGCCGTGATGGCGCCGCGCCCTGTGACGACCACGCGCTCCAATGCTGGTGATGGCCAGGGCAGGGGAGAGACCCTCCACCTGCGCAGCAGCCGTTCGGATGGTGCCGGTTCTGGGCCTGAGAGTGACGATCGCCGCCCAGCAGGCGGGGCGCGCCGTTCCTCACCGCCGCCACGCCGTGGTGGGGGGATGCGTCGCGGTATGGACAGCGGCCGCAGGCAAGGCCGTATTGACGTGCGCGCTGCCCTGGAAGGCGATGATGGTAAAACCCGTTCGCTGGCTTCCGTGCGCCGCCAGCGTGACCGTGAGCGCCGCCAGGCTGAACTCGACCGCCTGCGTTCAGACCAAGTTCAGGTTGTCCGCGAAGTGGTGGTGCCTGAAACCATCACGGTGGCAGACCTCGCCAACCGCATGGCAGCGCGTCAAGGTGATGTTATCAAGGCCCTGATGAAAATGGGCGTGATGGCCGCAGCCGCCCAGAGCATTGACGCCGATACAGCTGAGCTGGTGGTTGAGGAATTTGGCCATAAGGTCAAGCGGGTCGCTGAAAGTGACGTTGAACTGGGCCTCTCTGGAGAGGATGACAAGGCTGAAGACCTCAAGCCGCGTGCGCCTGTAGTAACGGTCATGGGTCATGTCGACCACGGCAAGACCTCCCTGCTGGATGCGCTGCGCGCCTCTGACGTGACGGGTGGGGAGGCTGGCGGCATCACCCAGCATATCGGCGCTTACCAAATCACCCCCAAGAAGGGGCGCCCCGTCACCTTTATTGACACCCCTGGTCACGCCGCCTTCACTTCCATGCGTGCCCGTGGCGCTTCCGTCACGGATGTGGTGGTGCTGGTGGTGGCCGCTGATGATAGCGTGATGCCCCAAACGGTGGAGGCCATTAAGCATGCCCAGGCTGCTGAGGCCCCCATCATCGTGGCCATCAACAAAATGGATAAGCCAGGCGCCAACCCTGACCGAGTGCGCAGCGAACTGCTTTCCCATGGTGTTGTGGTGGAAAGCATGGGTGGCGATGCCCAGGAGGTGGAAATTTCCGCCCTTAAGAAAACTGGCCTTGACAAGCTGGTTGAGGCCATCGGGCTTCAGGCGGAAATCCTGGACCTGCAAGCCAACCCCAACCGCCCCGCCCAGGGCACGGTGGTGGAAAGCCGCCTTGACCGTGGCCGTGGTCCTGTTGCCACCGTCCTTGTGCAAAAAGGCACCCTGCGCCGTGGTGACATCGTGGTGGCTGGCAGTGAATGGGGCCGTGTGCGCGCCCTCATTGATGAGCACGGCCGCCAGCTCAAGGAAGCGGGCCCTTCAGTGCCTGTGGAAGTGCTCGGCATGACCGGCGTTCCTGAAGCCGGCGCCCAGATGGCGGTGGTAGATAACGAGGCCCGCGCCCGTGAGGTGACGGAGTTCCGCCAGCGCAAGCAGCGTGAGAAGGACATGGCCGCCCAGATCACAGCACGCGGCACGCTAGACCAGATGCTGGAGCGCATCCAGGCTGGCGAGCGCAAAGAGGTGGCGCTGGTCGTCAAGGCGGACGTCCAGGGTTCCGCTGAGGCCATCGACACAGCCGTGAAGAAGCTGGAGCATGAGGAAGTGGCTGTCCGCATTCTCAATTCCAGTGTGGGTCAAATCACGGAAAGTGATGTTCAGCTGGCCAAAGCCTCAGAAGCCATCATTGTGGCTTTCAATGTGCGCGCCACCACCCAGGCGCGTGAACTGGCCAAGCGCGAGAGCGTGGACATCCGCTACTACTCCATCATTTACCAGGTGCTTGATGATGTGGAGCAGATGGTAAAAGGCAAGGTCGCGCCCAAGCACCGCGAGAAGTTCCTGGGCTATGCCGAAATCCGCCAGGTGTTCAACATCACCAAGGTGGGCAAGGTGGCTGGCGCCTACGTCACGGAAGGTGTCGTCAAGCGTGGCTGTGGCGTGCGCCTGCTGCGCGACAATGTGGTCATCCACCAGGGTGAGCTGAGCCAGCTCAAGCGTTTCAAGGATGATGTGCGCGAAGTGGCCCGGGGCTATGAATGCGGCCTTTCCTTCGCTGGCTACAACGACATCCGCGAAGGCGATGTGGTTGAATGCTACGAGATGGAAGAGGTGCCGGCATGAGCCGCCGCCCCAGCAGCCCAGACCTTCACGGCATTGGCGGTGAAGGCGCCCCTTCCACCCGCCCCCTCCGAGTGGGGGAAGAGGTACGGCGCGTCCTTTCCAGCCTCTTCACCAAAACGGAATTCCGCGATCCGGACCTGCACGACGTCCACATCACCGTGACGGAAGTGAGCGTCAGCCCGGACCTGCGCCAAGCCACCGTTTACGTGACCAGGTTGGGACGTAGCGATGTCTCCGCCCTTCTGCCGGCGCTCAAGCGCATTGCGCCTTACCTGCGCACGCAGCTGGCGCGCACGCTGCGCCTGCGCACGGTGCCTGCGCTGCATTTTGAGGCAGACACCGCCCTTGACCACGCTATGGAGGTGGAAAGCATCCTCCATTCCCCAGAAGTACAGCGCGACCTGGGCAACGACACAGAAGATTGAGGCGCCACCAGGCGCACAACTTCCATGGCTCTTTCAGGGACCAGGAACACAAGGCAGCCTCCCACCAGGCTGCCTTGCGTGTGTTAAGGGCATATAAAAGCCAGAAGTCAGGCCAAGAGCTTTGGCCCCTTTGGCTTATAACATGAGGGAAAAAGAAATGGGGCGCCGCAAAGGCCGTGACCTTGATGGATGGTTGGTGTTGGACAAACCTTTGGGTCCTACCTCCACTCATTTCGTCAATCAGCTGCGCTGGTATTATGACGCGCGCAAAGTGGGCCATGGTGGCACGTTGGACCCGCTAGCCAGCGGCGTGTTGCCCATTGCTTTTGGTCGTGCCACAGCCACCATCCCCTGGATCATGGATAGCACGAAAATCTACCGCTTCACTCTGGCATTGGGGCAGTCCCGGTCGACTGATGACCTGGAAGGGGACGTGACGGCCACTTCTGAAGTTCGCCCTGATGATGCCACCCTGCGCCAAGTGGCCCAAGGCTTTGTGGGCAATCCTGTGCTGCAGGTGCCCCCTGTTTATTCAGCGCTGCGGGTGGGAGGGCAGCGATCCTATGACTTGGCACGCGCTGGTAAAGCTCCTGACCTTCCCCCCAGGCCAGTACGCATTGACAGCGTCACCTTGGTGGCGCGCCCTGACGCAGACCATGCCGTGTTTGAGGTCCAATCAGGCAAAGGTGTTTATGTGCGCAGCTTAGCGCGTGACATTGCCCTTGCTTGCGGCACGGTGGGGCATGTCAGCGCGCTGCGCCGGTTGCGCTGCGGCCCTTTCACCTTGGGGGAGGCGCTTACGCCAGCGCAGTTAAAGCTGGACAAAGCCGAAGAAAACAGGGAAAACGCCAAAGTCCTTCCAGCCCCCCTCATGGCGGCGGCGACCGCGCTGGCCGACATCCCGGCACTGGCCGTCACGCGTGAGGAGGGCAGGGCCCTGGTTTGTGGGCAACGCCTTGCCAGCCTTGCTGGTGGCAACGATGTTTTCCACCAACCAGAAGGCCTTTTGTGGCGTGTGGTCCTGGAAGGGCATGTTTTGGGCGTGGCGCGTGTAGAACAAGGTGTTCTGCGTGCCGCGCGCATGATTGAAGATCAGCACTTTTTTGGAGACACGTGATGTCGATTACGCCCCAGCGCCGTGGCGAGCTCATTTCTGAATACCGTCAGGGCCCCACGGACACCGGTTCGCCTGAAGTTCAGGTTTCCCTCCTCAGTGAGCGCATCAACAACCTGACTGAGCACCTCAAAACCCACAAGAAGGACTTCCACTCACGCCGTGGCCTTCTGATCCTGGTTGGCCGCCGCCGCAACCTGCTTGACTACCTCAAGAGCCGCGCCCCTGCCCGCTACCAGCAGCTTATTGAGCGTCTGGGCCTGCGCCGCTGAGGCATTGCTGAAGGGCTAGGGGGTTAGCGCGCCTAGCCTGCGCTTTTGAAGGCTTCAGCCAGGGCGCCCCTGGTGCTAACCTGCCAGGAGCGCCTTGAAGCGCCGCTCGTTTGCGTGGTGGGGAAGAGATGCAACGGCCCAGCGTTTCCGGCCACATGACGCCCAGATGACATCTGGCCTTGCCCAACAGGGAAAGCAGCGCCATGCAGCCCGAAACGCTGCTTCGTCTTCCCAACGCACCCAGGCATTGTGAACAACAGTTGGGGCCGGCCAACCAGCCCCCATGATAAGTAAGACGAATAAAGCATGACCAACACAGCCAAACCCACCACCCCTACAACTGGCGTCTCCCCTGACGGCATGTTCAAATATTACCGCAAGGAAATCGAATGGGCCGGCAGGCCGCTGGTTTTTGAAACCGGCAAAGTGGCCCGCCAGGCTGATGGCGCCGTGATGGTGACTTATGGCGGCACGACCGTGCTCTGTACCGCTGTTGGCGCCAAGAACGTCAAGCCTGGGCAGGATTTCTTCCCCCTGACGGTCAATTACCAGGAAAAGGCCTACGCGGCTGGCAAGATCCCTGGTGGCTTCTTCAAGCGTGAGGGGCGCCCCTCAGAGACGGAAACCCTCAAGTCACGCCTCATCGACCGCCCCCTGCGCCCCCTGTTCCCTGAAAACTTCCGCAATGAGGTTCAGCTGGTCGCTACCGTCATCAGCCACGACCTGGAGAACGACCCTGGCGTTGTCGCCATGATTGGCTGCTCTGCTGCGCTGACCTTGTCAGGCATTCCGTTCTTTGGGCCTGTGGCGGCTGCCCAGGTTGGCTGCGTGGACGGCAAGTTCGTCATCAACCCTACCATCGACCAGATGAAGAGTAGTGACCTGGACCTGGTGGTCGCTGGCACCAGTGAAGGCGTTCTGATGGTTGAATCAGAAGCCAAGGAATTCCCTGAAGAGAAAATGCTGGAAGCCGTGGTGGCTGGCCAGAAGGCCTATCAGCCGGTGATTGAAGCCATCATCGCCCTGGCGGAAGTTGCCGCCAAGGAGCCCTGGCCCCTGGTCCCTGAGGATGAGAGCGTGAAAGCCCTTGCTGCACGCGTGAAGGAAATCGGCCAAGGGATGCTGGCTGAAGCCTACAAGGAGCACGGCAAGCAGGCCCGCCATGCCAAGTTGGACGCGGCCCGCGCGCAGATCACCACCACCTTGGAGGGGGAGGGCCACGACAGCGCCCAGACAGCGCCCCTGATCCACAAGCTTGAAGCTGACGTGGTGCGCAATGCCGTTCTGGACACGGGTATTCGCATGGATGGCCGTAACCTCACCACCGTTCGCCCCATCGTGGCTGAGGTCGGCACACTGCCTCGCACCCATGGCTCTGCTCTTTTCACCCGTGGGGAGACCCAGGCGCTTGTCGTGGCCACCCTGGGCACAGGCCAAGATGAGCAAATCATTGATGCCCTTGAAGGTGAGCATCGCTCACGTTTCATGCTGCACTACAACTTCCCCCCCTATTCTGTGGGGGAGACAGGCCGCATGGGTTCGCCAGGGCGCCGTGAGATCGGCCACGGCAAGCTGGCTTGGCGCGCGCTGAACCCAGTCCTGCCCTCTAAGGAACAGTTCCCCTACACCATGCGCGTGGTGTCTGAAATCACGGAGAGCAACGGCTCCAGCTCCATGGCAACGGTTTGCGGTTCCTCCCTGGCGCTGATGGATGCTGGCGTCCCCCTGCCGCGCCCTGTGGCGGGCATTGCCATGGGCCTCATCAAGGAAGACCGCGGCGTTGCGGTGCTGACGGACATCCTGGGCGATGAAGACCATCTGGGTGACATGGATTTCAAGGTGGCGGGCACTGAAAAAGGTGTGACCGCGCTGCAGATGGACATCAAAATCACCTCCATCACGCCTGAGATCATGAAAACCGCCCTAGGCCAGGCCCGTGAAGGCCGCCTGCACATCCTGGGGGAGATGTCCAAAGCCCTGACCAAGGGGCGTGAAGGGGTCTCCAGCAATGCGCCGCGCATCACCACCATCAATATTCCCGTCAACAAAATCCGTGACGTCATCGGCCAGGGTGGCAAAACCATTCGTGACATTGTGGAGACGACAGGCGCTAAGGTCGACATCGGCGATGACGGCACCGTGACCATCGCTGCCCAGGGCGATGACCAGGCCCAGAACGCTATCAAGCGCATCCAGGCCCTCACTTCAGAGCCGGAAGTGGGCAAGATCTATGACGGCAAAGTGGTGAAGACAGCTGATTTCGGCGCCTTCGTGAACTTCATGGGGCCGAAGGACGGCCTGGTCCATATCTCTGAGCTGGCGCCAGAACGTGTTGGCAAAACCACGGATGTGGTCAAGGAAGGCGACCATGTGAAAGTGAAGGTGCTGGGCCTTGACGACCGTGGCAAAGTGAAGCTTTCCATGCGTGTCGTTGATCAGAATACCGGCGCTGACATCACCGACCAAGTGGGTGAGCGCCCAGGTCGCCCTGCCCAGCGCGGTTGAGGCGCCCAGGGGCTGTGCCATCCAGCCCCTGCCCCTGCACGCGATGATGGGTACCCTTGCCCTTTGGGGTGATCTTTTCCTTAAGCTAGCAGGCGTGTTGTTTTTGCTGTTCTTTCCGTGCCGCGCAGGCACATCACTCGGGAAGCACCAGACCTTATGAAATTGCTTGATGCCGTCCGTATGTCTGGCAAGGAAGTCCTCCCTCTTGTGGAGGGGGGCAAGGGCGTTTCGATTTCAACGGGGCGTTCCTCAGGTGCCTGGGCCGCAGCTGGCGGCGTTGGCACCATTTCCGCTGTTAACGCTGATTGCTATGATGCCGAGGGCAACCCTATCCCCCAGATTTACCGCGCCAAAACGCGCCGTGAACGCCAAGGGGAACTCATTGACTATGCCATTAAGGGCGGCATTGCCCAAGCGCGCATCGCACGTGAGCTGGCTGGCCCCAAAGGGGTCATTCATGCCAACTTCATGTGGGAGATGGGTGGCGCTGAAGAGGTCATCGCTGGCATCCTTGAAGGGGCCCCTGGCACCATTGATGGCCTGACCTGTGGCGCGGGTATGCCTTACCGCCTGGCAGATGTGGCAGCGCGCTTTGGGGTGCATTACTACCCCATCGTCTCCTCAGGGCGTGCCTTCAACGCTTTGTGGCGCCGTTCTTTCAAGAACAAGGCCAATCTGCTGGGCGGCGTGGTTTACGAGGACCCCTGGCGTGCTGGGGGGCATAACGGCCTTTCCAACACGGAAGACCCCCTCAAGCCTGAAGAACCTTACCCGCGCGTGCGCGAGCTACGCCGGGTGATGAATAGCTTTGGGCTGGATGCCGTGCCCATCATCATGGCTGGTGGTGTGTGGTGGCTTGACGACTGGAAAGACTGGATTGGCAATCCAGAGCTTGGGCCGGTTGCTTTCCAGTTTGGCACCCGCCCCATCCTGACACAGGAAAGCCCTGTGCCGGATGCCTGGAAGCGCCGCCTACTCACCTTGAAAAAAGGCGATGTCTACCTCAACAAATTTTCGCCAACGGGGTTTTACTCCTCTGCGGTTCAAAACGCCTTCCTGCGGGACCTGCGTGAGCGTTCCGAACGCCAGGTCCCTTACCGCACCGCTGAGGAAGGCGCCTTTACGGTGCCATGCCCTATTGGCGCGCGTGGGCGGCATGTTTACCTGAAAGCAGATGATTGCGCCAAGGTGGAGAAGTACCGTGAAGAAGGCTTTACGGAAGCTCTGCGCACCCCTGATGAAACCCTGGTGTTCGTAACCCCTGGGGAGGCGCGCACCATTTTGCAAGACCAGGCCAACTGCATGGGGTGCCTTTCACAGTGCCACTTCTCCAATTGGTCGCAGAAAGGCCCAGACTACGCCTTGCCCCAGCGGGCTGACCCGCGCTCTTTCTGCATTCAGAAAACCCTCCAGGCCATTGCCCACATCACGCCGCGAACCCCTTCTGCGGAAGCTGACCACTTGGTGGACCACAATCTGATGTTCGCTGGCACAAGCGCTTGGCGCTTCGGGACTGACCCTTTTTACGCCAATGGCTTCATCCCCACCATGAAGCAGCTG
The DNA here is from genome assembly GCF_006542395.2 of Formicincola oecophyllae. Lineage (NCBI taxonomy): Bacteria > Pseudomonadati > Pseudomonadota > Alphaproteobacteria > Acetobacterales > Acetobacteraceae > Formicincola > Formicincola oecophyllae. The sequence goes on from NZ_CP038231.1 coordinate 1,257,193, forward strand.
ATTGACCGCATCCTGACTGGGCGCTGAATAGCCTGACAGACCTCTAGCTATGCCTGTGCTGAGTGAGGGCGCCTGGCGGCCCCTTCACACGATGCCCAGTTCAGCCAGGCGTTTTCTAATGGAAGGCGGCATGGCGTTCTGGTTTGCCATGGCCTTTGCCAACAGAGGGTCCAGGTCCGGAGGGGCGTCTTCAGGTTTCAAGTAGCGCCAACCCTGGAAAGGGCGCCTGAGGGTCGCCTCGACCTCAATGACCTCATCTGTGACGAGGATGAGGGTGCCTTTGGTGCCATCATCCCTGGTGACGGTGCGAAAACCCGTGATGGGCTGGCGGCAGGTTATGAACCCACCCATCACCCTGTAAAGAGACCCCCCCACCAAGGCCTCAGCCTGTTTGGGCATCATGCGCGTGCCCACCCATGTTCCATCGCCGTGGCGATTCTGTCTGCCCCAGGCCCGAAGTTGGTCTGGCGTGTCGCAACCAACGCACAGCTTGATCATGTGCAGGGTTGGGGTGGGGTGTTTGGTCGTGTTTCTCATGATGCTGGTTTATGTGGTGTGCCCAGAGCTTTTCTGAAAGCGCCTTGAAGTCACCTTGTGGGCGTTTGTGACGTGAAATCTCCCTTTGCGCGCAGGGAGCATTACGCCACCAAGGACGGTAAAATGGCGTCAAGCCGCAACCGCCCTGCCGCTGTGGCCCGCAACCCTTCAGGACCTGCCACCAGCCAACCAGCAGCTACGGCCTCTTCCATGAAAGCCTGTTCCACGCTTTGCCACAGGTCCTGGCCTGTGTGGCGCTTGAAGCGCTCAGCCTGAATGCCTTCGCGCAGCCGCAGCCCCATCAGCAAGGCCTCGCGGGCGCAGTCCTGGGGGCTGAGCTGTTCCTGTTCAGCCATGCTTGCGCCCTGTTGCTGAACTTGGCGGCGCCATTGCTCAGGCACGCGTGGCCGCATGATGGCCGTTAGAGGGGAAGCCTGCTGGCTGCCGCGTTTTGGTTGGTAACGCACCCTGCTGTGTGCTCCAGCCCCAATGCCAAGATAAGGCCCATAGCGCCAGTAAGTGAGGTTGTGCAGGCTTTCCTGGCCTGGCCTGGCATAGTTGGAAACCTCATAAGGGTGCAGGCCGTGGCGTGCGCAGGCCTCCGCAGTGGCTTTGTAGAGGGCTGTGGCTGTCTCATCTGTGGGCAGTTTGAAGGCCCCACGGCCAAAAGCGCGTTCAAAGGCGGTGCCAGGCTCAATCGTCAGCTGGTAAAGCGCCAGGTGGTCTGCGCAAAGGTCCAGGGCTTCGTCCAATTCACGCTGCCAGGCACCCAATGTTTGGCCAGGGCGTGCGTAGATGAGGTCAAAGGAGAGGCGCGGAAACTGCCTGCGCGCCCTCTCCAACACAGAACGGGCCTGCGCTGTGTTGTGTTGGCGCCCCAGGAACTTCAGTTGCGCGTCATCAAGGCTCTGCACGCCAAGGGAAAGCCTGTTGACGCCAGCCTGCCTGAAAGCAGCGAAGCGTTCGGCCTCGCTGCTGGTGGGGTTGGCTTCCAGTGTGATTTCAATGTCAGGCGCCCACGTGAAAAGCGCCTTGGTTTCCTCAATCAGCGCAGCCACGCTCTCAGGCGGCATGAGTGATGGCGTGCCACCGCCAAAATAGACGGAGCGCAGGTGGGGCCTCTGCCCGTCAGGCTTGTAGAGGCGCCCTACCTCGTGGCGCAGTTCATCCAGCAGCGCTTGCGCATAGGATTGAACGTCCTGGTTGCGCCGCACATGGGAATTGAAGTCGCAATAAGGGCATTTGGAGAGGCAGAAAGGCCAGTGAACGTAAAGCGCCATGGCTTCTCCCAAAGGTTGGGAGGCTATGGCGCTGGCGTGGGCACGTTGTGGGGAAGGGCTGCTCAGCACGCTTTAAATGGCGATGCGGACGCTGAATTCCACAACGCGTTCAGGCGGCACACGGAAGAATTCCGTGACAGGGGTTGCGTTGTTCAGAAGGAACAGGAAGATCCACATCCGCCAAAGCGCAATGCGCGACACCTGCGAACGGAACACAATGTCGTGGGAGATGAAGTAGGAGGCCTGAATGGGGTCGAAATACACCCCAAGGCGCGTAATCTGCGTTAGCGCCAGCGGCACATTAGGCATTTCCATGAAGCCATAGCGCAGGATGACCCTGTGCATGTGGGGCGCCAGCTCCTGCACGGTCAAGCGCTGGCCAGGATCGGCCTCTGGCTGTTCCAGCGTCACGACTGTGACAAACAAGGTGTGGTCATGGAGGATATGGTTGTGGCGCAAATTGAGCAGGAGGGCGTCAGGCACTAATTCAGGATCGGCCGTCAGGAACACGGAGATGCCAGGCACGTGGATGGTCTGCGACTGCGTCAGCCGCGCCAGGAAGGAGGCCATGGGCACTGAATCAGCGCGTTCACGGATGCGCACCAGCTGCTGGCCGTACTGCCAGGTGGTCATGATGGTGACCAGCCCTGTGGCGATGGTCAATGGAACCCAGCCGCCATCGGGGATTTTGAGGATATTGGCGGCGAAGAACGTGCCATCCAGCAGGAAATAGAAGCCAAACACCACATCCACCATGATGGGGCGCCAATGGAAAATACGCCTGAACACCAATGTGGAGAGGATGGTGGTGCACAGGAACGTGCCTGTGACCGCAATGCCATACGCCCCAGCCAGCGCCTCAGAGCTGCGGAAGGTGAACACCAGTAGGATGGCGCCTGAGGCCAGCAGCCAGTTGAGGGTGGGCATGTAGATCTGCGCTTCTTCATAGGGATTGGTATGGACAATCCGCATGAGGGGCAAATAGCCCAGCTGTACCAGCTGGCGGCAGAGCGAGAAACTGCCAGAGATGCCAGCTTGGCTGGCGATCACGGTGGCCATAGTGGCCAGCAGCAGCAGGGGGACCTGGATCCAGTGGGGGGCCAGGAAGTAAAAGGGGTTGGCCATGGTGGCTGGGCTGTGGATCATCAGCGCTGCCTGGCCTAGGTAGTTCAGTGTCAGGCAGGGCAGTACGAAGAACAGCCAGGCGCAGCGGATGGGCGAACGCCCGAAATGCCCCATGTCAGCGTAGAGGGCCTCAGCGCCTGTGACAGATAGCACCACGGTGCCAAGCGCGAAAAATGAAAGCAGCCCGTGCGTAGCCACGAAGTGGAACGCCGCCCAGGGGGAAAGCGCCCACAGGATGCTGGGGTGGAGCATGATGCCGCGGGCGCCGAAAATGCCCAGCGCCAGGAACCACAACAGCATGACGGGGCCGAAAGCGCGCCCGATTTTACCCGTTCCCAAGGCCTGGGCGGCGAAGAGGCACACAAGCACCGCAACAGCTGCAGGGATAATGAAAGGCTTAGCCGCCGGGACTGAAATCTCCACCCCCTCCACCGCGGAAAGCACGGAGATGGCCGGCGTGATGACGCTGTCACCAAAGAACAGGCATGTGCCGATGAGGCCGATCATGCCAACGATGTAGCGGGTGCGCTTGGTGTGGCAGACGCGCTGGGCCAGTGACGTCAGGGCGATGATGCCACCTTCGCCATTATGGTCGGCGCGCATCACCAACCAAACGTATTTAAGCGTTACGACCAGGAAAAGCGCCCAGAAGGTGAGGCTGGCCAGCCCCATGATTTCGCTGGGCATGACTTTGTGGGTGGCGCCTGAAACCGTACGCACAGAGGCTTGGAGGGCGTAGAGCGGGCTGGTGCCGATGTCGCCATAAACCACGCCCAGAACGGCCAGCAGGGCGCCCCATCCCCTGGGCTTGGCGTGGTGGCCTTCGCTGGGGTGGACGGTGGGACGGCCCGTGGCGCTGGGATAGCTGGCGTCCGATGAGGTGGAGCGCAGCGCGATGTCGTCCTTGTCAGCCATGTTAAGGATCAACCCTGTTTGTTGTTCAGCATGAAACCAGGCGCGGTGCCGTCACTGGTTCTGTCCTTTTAGAGTAACCACCCGGTGCCGTCATGCCTTAAAGGCAGGGAAGTGGTCATAAATCCCGCAACGTCCCCAGGGTGCGGCAGGCCAGCCACATCACAGCCAGCGTGCCGTGGGCCTTTCTGGCCCCGCTCCCAGGCGCCAGCGCTACAGCTGAAGGGGGCGGGGGCCAAAAATAGCAGTGCCAACACGGACTTCCGTGGAGCCAGCCCTGATAGCAGCGCCATAATCACCAGACATACCCATGGAACGCACAGGCAAGTCATGGTGGGTGGCCAGTTCCGTCAGAAGCCGGAAATGCATGGCGGGGTCCTGCCCTTGGGGGGGAATGGCCATGAGGCCCTGAACATGATTGCCAAAGCGCTTTTTGCAGTCATCGATGAAGCGGTCCGCTTCCTCAAGGGCGATGCCAGCTTTCTGGGGTTCTGCGCCCGTGTTGACCTGGACATACAGGATAGGGAGGCGCCCCAGGCTGTCTGAGGCCTTCTCAAGGGCGCTGGCTAGGGCGGGGCGGTCCAGGCTTTCCAGAACGTCAGCTAGGGCTGCAGCCTGCCGGGCCTTGTTGGTTTGAAGCGCGCCAATAATGTGCAGTCGCACCTCTGGCCAGCGTTCCTTAACAAGGGGAAACTTGGTGGCGGCTTCCTGGACCCGGTTTTCCCCAAACAGGCGTTGGCCAGCTTCGCAAGCGGCCAGAACGCTTTCAACAGGGTGAAACTTGCTCACGGCAAGCAGCTTCACGCTGCCCAGGGGGCGGTGGGCTTCAAGGGTGGCTTGATCCATGCTGGCTTGAACCTTGGCAAGCCGTTCAGCGATAGCTGCGGCCGCGGTGCCCTCCAGTGGAACCATGGTGGGTGCCTCCTTAAAATTAGGCTTCAAGACAACAAGGGGTTGGGTGTGCGGTTTCGCGCGGCGCTTTGGCCAGAGGGACACGCATATGCGTGGCGCTTCAGGGGCAAACATTGCCAAAACCGCTTCAAAATGCCAATGGGTGCGCACCATGGCTTCTACACGCACACCACGCCCGACCCACCGCCTCCCTGCCCATGGCAGCGGCGCCCCGCATCACCACGGCCAGCGCACGCCTGCTGACCCTGTGCGCGACCTGGCTTTTGACATCGTGACGGGTGTGGTGGAACACCGCCGCATGCTGGAGACCACCCTCGACAAGTTGCGCCAAGGCGCCCCCATGGAAGGCCGCGACCGTGCTGCCGCCCACCGCCTGGCTGCTGGCGCCTTGCGCCACCGTGGCAGCATTGAGGAGATCCTCAAGGCGTTCCTGCACAAGGAGCCTCCTGTACCTGTGCGCTGCGCGCTCATGTTGGGGGTAGCGCAACTGCTTTACCTGGATGTGCCCCCCCACGCCGCTGTGGGCACTGTGGTTGACCTGATGCGCCGCCGTGGCCTTGCACCGTTCGCTGGGCTGGCCAATGCCGTGCTGCGCCGTGTGGCGCGTGAAGGGGCGCGCGTGCGCAATAGCCTTGATGAGGCGCGCCTTGATGTGCCGGCTTGGCTGTGGAGCGCTTGGGGTGAGCGCGCCAGGCCCATCACGGAGGGATTTTACAAAGAGGCCCCGCTTGATTTGACCTTGCGCCCAGGTGCGCCTGTGCCTGAAGGGGGCACGCAGCTGCCCACAGGTAGCGTCCGCATGACGCCTGGCACCCGCATGACGGAAATCCCAGGTTTTGAGGGCGGCCAGTTTTGGGCGCAGGATGCCGCTGCAGCTATGCCTGTGCGCCTTTTGGGTGATGTGAAGGGGCTGCATGTGGCTGATCTGTGCGCAGCCCCTGGCGGCAAAACCGCCCAGCTGGCCTTGGCTGGCGCCACTGTCACCGCCATTGAGCGTGAGGAGGGGCGCTTGGCGCGCCTGCGCGAAAACCTGGAGCGCCTAGGGCTAGAGAATGTTGCCGTTCACAATGCGGACGCTAACGCTTGGCGCCCAGAGACCCCCCTGGATGCGGTGCTACTGGATGCGCCCTGTTCCGCCACAGGCACGCTGCGCCGCCACCCTGATGTGGTGTGGACAAAGCGCCCAGCCGACATTGCGACCCTGACTGAGGGGCAGGACAACTTGATTGACGCTGCCCGCGCCATGCTGAAGCCAGGTGGCACGCTGCTTTACGCCGTTTGCTCACTGCAGGATGAGGAGGGGCCAGAACGGGTCAAGGCTGCTTTGGCCCGTGGGGGGTGGTCGCTAAAGCCGTTCACGGTGGAGGAACTTGCTGCCCTGCCAGAAGCGCGGACAGAGGAAGGGTTTTACCGCACCCATCCAGGCATGTGGGCTGACAAGGGGGGCATGGATGGCTTTTTTGCCGCCCGCCTGGTGCGGGAAGGTTGAATGTTCTTATGGCCGGCTGAGTTGTTCAGCCAGCCCTGGTTGGAGTGCGCACATTGCCACTAAGGGGCAGGGCCGCCAGGTCGCGCCCCCGTGATAGTTTCAAAGGAGTTTAAGAACTGTGCGCAGCCCCTGGTTCAGTAACCAGCAGTGGGATCTGAGGAGGCGTCATAATCCGGGCTAAGGATGGCCAGCCAAGGGTAGCGGCGATCATAGCTTGCGCCATTGGATGGTGAGGAGACCTGGCCCTGGGAGTCAACGGGAACGTGGGTCAGGGCCACGCTGTCGTCCACATTGCCACCAATGATGCTGATTTGGTGCCCAAAAGGGGCGCCTTGCTGGTTCACTGCCACCACGATACCGCAATGGGCTGGGTAGGAGCGGTGGGCTGGCAGGCGGTCCCACGTCATAGCAGCGCCGCTGGAGCGCCCCGTGCACAGCAAATCACCAAGCTGCGGCGCATAAGCGCCAGGCTGGTGGGCGGTTAGGCCGCGCTGGCCTTGCTGGGCGTTTTCAGCAGCGATGTCGATGTAGGCAGCATGGTTGGGGGCATAGGGGAAGCGGCTGTCAGCGCCTGCAATGCGCATGACGTAGGAAATGAAGGCAGCAGACCAGGCGAAGTTGCCGTCACGCACAGCCTGGAACATTTGCCCAGCATTATCGGTGCGGCCTGTCCAGGCATCGACTGGCTCCTGCCCAGCCATGCCTGTCCACCAATATTCGCCAACGCGTTGCCACAGCCCTGGAAGGCGTTCTGGCTTCAAGGTGGAGGTGCGCGGGTCCGGGCGGCTGTGCGGGTCAGCGTCCGCCACAGGTGCACCCCACAGGCGCCATTCGCGCAAAGCGATGGCCACAGTGTCAGCGCGATTATAAGTCACGGGGAAGCCACTTGTGTTAGGGCGCGCGAAGGGGGGCACGGCGTCACTGTCATGGCTGTAAGCGCCCGTTGCTGGTGTGCCGTCAGCATTGGTGGTTGCTGCCGTGTTGGCGCAGCCGCCCAATCCTAAAAGGCTGGCACAGCACAGCAGCCCCACCAGGGCGGAAGTCTGGCCCAACGGCCGGGACCAGGCAAAAGCGGAGGAGGGGGCCGCCTGCTGCGGCTGGAGGGCATATGAACGCATGGGCAAGAACCTGTTAAGCCTGAAGCACTGTCTTCACAATCTTTGAGAGTGGCGGCGTGGGGACAGTACGGTCAAGCCCAGGTTCTTTTCCGCTGTTGCCCGAAAGCCTCAGCGGTTGGGGGGCGCCATGAAGGAGGCATCAATCGGGGTGGGGATGTACTTGGTCACGATGGAGGAAACCTCACGCGCTATCTCAGGTGACAGGGTCCAGCCCAGGGCGTCCTTCACGCCTTCAACCTGGGCGGGTTTGCGCGCACCCCAAAGGGCAATGGTCGGCCCCTGGTCCAGCACCCAGCGGATGGCCAAGCTTAGAACCGTTTTGCCTTGGGAAGCTGCCAGGGCCTCTAGCGCTTTGACGGCGTTGACGTAGTTGCGCAGGTTCTCTGGTTGGAATTTGGGGTCCATGCGGCGCAGGTCACCTTCAGGGAAGGTGGTGTCAGCGGTGATTTTGCCCGTCAGCAGGCCACGGCAAAGTGGACCATAGGCCAGAACGTCCATGTCGTTCTTTTCAGCGTAGGGAATGACGGTCTTCTCAATGGCCGTTTCAAAGATGTTGAACGGATCCTGCGATGTGGAAAGCGGGGCCTCCTTGCGGAATTCGTCCATCTGCGCCGTGGAATAGTTGGAGACGCCAAGGGCGCGGATCTTGCCTTCCTTGCGCAGGTCGTTGAGGGCGCTGGCGGTTTCGGCGATGGGGGTCTTGGCGTCTGGCCAATGCACCTGCACCAGGTCAAGCACCTCCACGCGCAGGCGCTTCAGTGAATCCTCCACCTCCTGGCGGATGCGCTGGGGGCGTGAATCACGGAAAGGCTTGTGGTCCTCGTTCCAGTTCAGGCCAAGCTTGGTGGCGATATAGGGCTTCTGAGAAGCGGGGAGCTGGGCGACAGCCTCCCCCACCACTTTTTCAGAATGGCCAAAGCCGTAGACCGGGGCGGTATCGATGAGGTTGATCCCTTCCTCAACGGCTTTGTGGATGGTCTTGATGGCGTTGGCGTCATCAGGGCCGCCCCACATCCAGCCACCAATGGCCCAGGTGCCAAGGGCGATGCGGGTGACGGGCTTTTCCAAGCCATTGATGGTGATTTTGTCAGGGGTGATGGGTTTGGATGCCATGTGCGCACTCTCCAGCTAGGGGTGGGGCCGAGGCCATGAAGACCGGCGGGCTATCTTTTCAACATGTCTCTGCCTGAACAGACTTCAAGGGGGTTGATGCCCACAGCGCTGGGCAGGACTGCGCCAGGTTCATCCCTGGGGTGCCTTGGCGGTGGTGCGTGGGTTGATGGGAAGCTCCCCCGAGCGCACCCGTGCCGCAGCCCCCTTGGCCATGGCTGTGTCTGGCTCCACATGGATCCAGATGGAGGATGGCCCCACTGAATGCTGAATGGCGTTCTCAATGCGGTCGCAGATGCTGTGCGCCCTGGTGACGCTCATGGGACCAGGCACCACCAGGTGCAGTTCAATGAAAAGTTGGCTGCCCCCATGGCGCATGCGTAAATTGTGGGCGCTGAGGGCCTCCGTGCCATGGGCCTGGATGGCTTGGCGGACAGCGTTCACGACTTCGGGGCGGGGGCTTTCGTCCATCAGGCTGTTACAGGATTCCTGGATCATTTTCCCGCCCGTCCAAAGTGTGTTGAGGGCCACGGCGGCTGAAAGCAGGGGATCCAACCACAGCCAATGGGTAACAGGGATGAGCGCCACGCCCAGAAGCAGGGCGCCTGACGCCCAAACGTCAGATTTGAGGTGCGCAGCCTCCGCCAGCAGGGCGGCTGATTTTTGGCGCTTGCCAGCCCGGTTGAGGAAACACAGCCACAAGAGGGTGAGAACGACCGCCAAAGCGTTGATGAGGGCACCGCGCCAAGGGGCTGCTGGGGCTTCCAGGTGGAGCGCTTCATGGAGGGCACCCCAGGCTATGCCAAGCGCTGTGAGGGAAATGAGCGTCCCCTCCATAACGGCCCACAGATATTCCGCCTTGCCATGGCCATAGGGGTGCTGTTCGTCAGGGGGTTGGGAGGCGATGTGGACGGCCGCCAGCGCACCAGCGGCTGCCAGCACGTTGAGGACGGTCTCAAGTGCATCTGACAGAAGCGCGCCAGAGCCTGAGACAAGCCAGGCCACCACCTTGATGGCCAGGCACAGCACAGCCACCAAAAGGCCGCCCAGCGCCATGGCGGTGCGCGGCGCAGGGGTGGAGGAGACAGAGACCGTGCTGGTCACGCGCAGTCCCCGTTGGCGCAGCTTTGACCTGGCTGGCAGCTGGCGCCGCCCGGTTGGGGAGGGGCAGCTAGCGCCCCCTCCGTTTGGAGGGTGGTGTGGTTGATCCCAAAGCGCTTTTGCAACATGGCGCTGGCCTCATGGACAAGAGCGGGACTGGCCTGGGGCGTGGTGACAAGGTGCGCTGTCAGGGCTGTTTGGGTGGTGCTCATGGGCCAGACATGGAGGTGGTGCACACCCTCCACCCCAGCCATGGACTGCAGCGCCTTGGTGATGGCAGCTGGGTCGATGCCCAGGGGTACGCCATCAAGCGCCAGCCGCAGTGAGGCTGATAAAAGCCCCCATGTGCCCCAGATGACCAGAAACCCTATGATGATGCTGACGATGGGGTCGATCACCACCCACCCAGTCCAGGCGATGGCAACGCCAGCCACCGCCACCCCTGCCGCCATGGCGGCGTCTGAAGCCATGTGCAGGAAGGCGCTTTTGATGTTGAGGTCGCCAGAGCTGTTCTTCATGAACAGCAACGCCGTTGCGCCGTTGATGGCGATGCCGGCCAGCGCCACCAGGCTCACGGTGGTGCCTGCAACGCCTTCAGGGTGGAACAGGCGCTCCATGGAGGCCAGCAGGACAGCCCCTGTAACCAGCAGAAGAACGGTGGCGTTGCCCAAGGCGCTGAGGATGGTGGCGCGCTTGAGGCCATAGGTGAAAGTGCGGCTGGGGGCGCGGCGGCTCAGGATGATGGCTGCCCAGGAAGCCACCAGGCCCAGGACATCTGAAAGATTATGGCCAGCGTCAGCCAGCAACGCCAAGGAATGAGTTTTAAGCCCCCAGAGGGCCTCAGCAGCGATATAGAGCCCATTCAGCGTAATGCCGACTGCGAACAGCCAGCCTGCGTCTGGCATGGCGTGGACATGGCCGGCTCCACCATGGTGGTGTTCCCCATGGCTGTGGCCTGCATGGTCATGGCCAGTGTCATGGCCAGCGTGGCCGTCTTCATAGTAGTTGGGGGGTGTGGCCTCAGGGCCATGTTGAGTGTGGACAGCTTCCATGGGCGTTCCCTGAGGAGAGGGTGGGGGAGTAAAGGCCCCATGATGGGCACCCCATCATGGCAGAGGGCATCTGGGCCAGGCAATGAAAAAGGACGCTTTCAGTGCTCTATGGCCCGTTCAAACCGACTTGGGCACGCGACAGTGCCCTGCGAAACGATTATGATTAAGGCAGCCACGCTCCCCTTCACCACCAGCATCCCTTGCCCGGAGTGACCATGATCCGCTTCACCAACATTATCCTGCCGCTTGACCATGGGCCTGACGATCTTGAGAAGGCCGTCGCAGCCCGTATGCCCAAAGGCCATGTAGGTGCCCTCAAGGGGTTTAGGGTGTTCAGGCGTGGCCATGACCCCCGCAAACGTGGTGACGTTAAGCTTGTTTACACGGTTGATTGTGATGTTCAGGGGGAGGAGGCCATCCTGGCGGCGCTGGCGGCTGAACGCCAGGGGGGCAACAAGCAGGCACTAGCCACGCGCACCCCTGTTGTGGATTGGAACCCGCCACGCGCTGCCCTGGCAGGGCGCCGGCGCCCTGTCGTAGTGGGCGCTGGCCCCTGCGGCTTGATGGCGGCGCTGGTTCTGGCGCGCGCTGGCCTTAAACCCATTGTGTTGGAGCGGGGATGTGATGTGCGCAGCCGCACCAAGGACACGTTCGCCCTGTGGCGCCAATCACGCTTCACCCCTGAAAGCAACGTACAGTTCGGTGAAGGGGGCGCTGGCACGTTTTCAGATGGCAAGCTGCATTCAGGTGTGGCGGACCCCCGCCACCTGGGCCGCATTGTTCTGGAGGAGCTCGTTAAAGCTGGCGCCCCAGAGGAGATCATGTGGCTTTCCAAGCCCCACATCGGCACGTTCCGCCTGGTCACGGTGGTGCAGAACCTGCGTGCTGAAATTGAAGCCCTTGGCGGGGAGTACCGTTTTAACACCCGCCTTGACGGCATCTTGACGGAGGGGGAAGGCGCTGAGCGCCACTTGGTGGGGTTGAAGCTGCACCAGGCCTACCCAGGGACGGACAGGCCAGCGGTGGAGGAGGTGCTGCCCTGTGACCATGCTGTGCTGGCTGTGGGCCATTCAGCCCGTGACACCTTCGCAATGCTGCACGAAGCTGGCGTGGCCATGCACACCAAGCCCTTCTCGGTGGGGGTACGCATTGAGCACCCTCAAAGCATGATAGATGAAGTTCGTTTTGGCCCTCAGGCCGGCCATGAAAAGTTGGGGGCGGCTGATTACAAGCTTGTCCACCATGCCAGCACAGGGCGCGGTGTCTATTCATTCTGCATGTGCCCTGGTGGGCAGGTGGTGGCGGCCACGTCAGAGCCGGAGCAGGTCGTAACCAATGGCATGAGCCAGTATTCGCGCGCTGAGCGCAACGCCAACAGCGGCATGGTGGTGGAGGTCAAGCCAGGGGTGGATTTTCCAGACAACCCCATGGCAGCCATTGAGTTCCAGCGCCAGCTGGAGAAGGCGGCCTTCAAGGCTGGTGGCGGCGATTACAAGGCGCCAGCACAGCTGGTGGGTGATTTCCTCACCAAGCGCCCGTCCACCACGTTGGGCGCTGTCAAACCCTCTTACCAACCTGGGGTGACCCCAACTGATCTAGCCAGCTGCTTGCCACCTGTGGTGGTGGAAAGCCTGCGCGAGGCCCTGCCAGCCTTCGCACGGAAGATCCCTGGTTTTGCCCGTGAGGATGCAGTGATGACGGGTGTGGAGACACGCACCTCCTCTCCCCTGCGGCTGCCCCGTGATGAAGAGGGCGTGCGTGCTGGCCAAAGCCCTTCCGTACAGGGGCTGTACCCAGCTGGGGAGGGGGCAGGCTATGCCGGGGGCATTCTTTCAGCGGCCATAGACGGCCTGCAGGCTGGGGAACGTGTGGCAGCAGGCTACAGCGCTGAGCCCCGCCAGGCTTGACGCCAAACTCAGCCTTGGCTTCGAGGCACTTTGGGGGTGGCTTTTTCTGAGGCGTCACCATCTTCGCCCAGCAGGCTAGGCTGCCAGGTGAGCGTCAGCACCGCCGCTGCGCTGCCGCCCAGCACCAGCCCGATAGCGGCCAGCGGCAAAGTGGCTGGTGTGCGCCCCAGCAAGGGGATGACCTTGCCAGCCACCCCTTGCCCAATGGAGCCAAGTGCGTAGCTGAGCCCCATGCCAAAGCTGCGTTCACGTGTGGGAAAGCGCTTGGCAAGCCAATGAGGCACAAGGGCGAAGACCCCAGATGCTGACGTGCCCATGATGAAGGCACTTGCTAGCAGCAGGGGGCCGTTGGGCGCGCAAAGAAACGGCCAGGCCATGAGGGCTGAAATGATGATAGCCCCCATCATGATGCGCCCTTCCCCCCAACGCGTGGCCAGCCAGCCACAGCCCAGTTTGCCGCCTAGTGAACCAAGGCAGTAAAGCGCCACAGGCCAGAACAGCGCCTGGGGGGATAGGTGGTGCCATTGGCGCAGGATGGTGGGGTAGAAAGTGTAGATGGCCGCTTTCTGAAATTCCAGGAAGACCATGAACAGCACGGCCTGCACCGCCAGGGGCGTCCAACGCAGGGGCGGGGCGGACGTGGCTTTTGGGCCAGGCGCCTCCGCAGTACTGCGCCGTTCAGCTAGCCAAAGGGGGCTTTCCCCCACGCCAAGGCGCACGAAAAGCGCCAGCAGGGCTGGCGCCAGGCCAATGAAGAACAATACCCGCCAGCTGTAATGGGGCAGGATGAGGGCCTGCGCCCCAGCTGCCAGCAGGTAGCCGCTTTCATAGCCAGTCATCATGAGGGCTGAAGCCATGGCGCGCAGCCGCGCTGGCACGGTCTCCATCAGGAGCGTAGCTGATGCTGTCCACTCACCCCCAAAGCCCATGCCAAAGCAGAACTGCACCACCATCATGGTGACTAGGCTGTGGGTCAGGCCAGTGAGGGCGGAGAAGACCCCAAACCACACAACTCCCAGCATGAAGGCTGGCTTGCGGCCATGGCGGTCCGCAAGCCAACCCCAGCCTGTGTTGCCTGCGGCCCGTCCCAGGGACTGCACAAACAGAACACCCCCCATGGCCGCCAGCGTGCACCCAAGGGAGGAGGCGATGTCTGGCAGGGTGAACAGCAGCACCGTTTGGTCAAAAGCGTCCAGGAACCATCCCAGGAACGCAGCAGCCGTGACAGGCCAGTAAGGCAGCAAGGCACGTAGTGTGGCGGGGGTGCCATGGTGAGTTGGCGCTATGGGCTGTGGGGCAGGCAAAGCTGTTTTCCTGAAGTCCTGTTTTCCGGGAGGGGCAAAGTTTCCGCGTACTTTGAAATTCTGTGTTCTAAATTTTGTGTTCTGTGCAATCAGGGGTGATGTTGTCCTTTTTTCACTTGCACCACTTCAACCACTTTTTAAAGTGTGCGGCTGGAGGAAACCTCATGACCACAGAACCCGCCACCACCCAGGACCAGACCTATGACGGTTTGTTCCAGAAAGCCCTCGATGGGCTTCACGCTGATGGCAGCTACCGTTACTTCGCTGAGCTGGAACGCCGCTCAGGCCATTTTCCGAAAGCGTGGCACCATGGCGCCAACCGTGAAGTGACGGTGTGGTGTTCCAACGACTATCTAGGGATGGGCCAGCATCCAGACGTCTTGGGCGCCATGCACAAAGCCCTGGACGAAACGGGCGCTGGCGCTGGCGGCACGCGCAACATCTCTGGCACTAACCATTATCATGTGGAGCTTGAGCGTGAGCTGGCGGCCCTCCATGGCAAGGAAAGCGCACTCCTGTTCAATTCAGGCTACCTTTCCAACTGGGTGACGCTGGGCACCATTGCAGCACGCTTGCCAGGCTGCGTCGTCCTGTCGGATGCGCTCAACCACGCCTCCATGATTGAGGGCATCCGCCATTCAAGGGCTGACAAGCGCATTTTCAAGCACAACGACCTTGAAGACCTGGAGCGTCACCTCAAAGCGCTGCCTGCAGGCACGCCCAAAATCATCGCTTTTGAATCGGTTTACTCCATGGAGGGCGATATCGCCCCCATTGAGGCCATCTGCGACCTGGCTGACCACTATGGCGCCATGACCTACCTCGATGAAGTCCACGCCGTGGGGATGTATGGCGCCCAAGGTGGTGGCGTGGCCCAGGAAAAGGGCCTTGAGCACCGCCTGACAGTGATTGAGGGCACATTGGGCAAAGGCTTTGGCGTTGTGGGGGGCTACATAGCTGCCAGCCGCGCCCTGTGCGATTTCGTGCGCTCTTTTGGTTCTGGCTTCATTTTCTCCACAGCATTGCCGCCTTTGGTGGCAGCTGGCGTCCTGGCCAGCGTCAAGCATTTGCGTGGCAGCTCAGCGGAGCGTGAAGGACAGCGGCGCGCCGTGGCGCAGCTGCGCAGCAAGCTTGATGAGGCGGGCATCCCCCACATTACCAACCCAAGTCACATCGTGCCCGTTATGGTGGGGGACGCCAAGCTGTGCCGCCAGCTTTCAGATGAGCTCCTCAACCGTCATGGCCATTACCTGCAACCCATCAACTACCCCACCGTGCCGCGCGGCACGGAGCGCTTGCGCCTGACCCCAGGGCCGCTGCACAGCGAAAAGGACATTGAAGGCCTTGTGGACGCTCTTTCCACCCTTTGGGACGAACACGGCCTGCCGCGCCAGCCCGCGCACCCAACCTGAAGGCGCAGGAGCGGTTGATGACATGCAGCCAGGGCGCAGGGAAGTGCGTTCTTGCAGTCTGGCCCAGGCGCTGCCATCGTGTGGCGATGCGTTTTCCCATGACATCAACCATCCTCCCCTCCCCCAGTGAGGCTAGCGTTCAGTTGGGCGCGCTCACCACCGCGTGCATCAGCCATTACCTGCGCCACCTTGACGCCCAGCCCCCCGCGCATTCACGCCACCGCACCCGTAACCTCTCTGCGCAGGAGCATGGCCGGCAGGAGAGGCTGGCCATGCGCGTTGCCCAAACCACCGAACATTCTGACGATAAGGAAGAGAACACTCTCTTACCCACAGCCCGCAGCGCCGCTTTGGCACGTGACAGCGCACGCTTCATGCAGACATTGGCCAGCCTGTGGCGCCAGGCGGGCATCACCCCCCAGGACGTCGCAGCTGAGCTTGACGGGCGCATCAACCTGTCTGACAAGTTGCTGGCGCGTGGCATCAGGGCGCGCAAGGGGGGGCGCTACCGCACCACCAAACTGCCTTGAAGCCCCTGGCCGCCCTGACATCTGGATGCCTGCCCCATGAACCCACAACACATGCTTGAGCACCTCTCCACACTTGATGTCGCAGCCCTTGTCGTCATGGGGCTTCTCGCGTTGCGCGGCATGGGGAAGGGGGCCATCGCTGAACTGTCTGGCCTTATGGCATGGATTGGGGCAGCGCTGTGTAGCGTGCGCTTTGGGGCGCCGCTCCTCAATGCTGTAGGCCGTTCATTGTCGCCAGGGCTGGTGCGCGAACCTTTGTTTGAGCCCCTGGGTTTGTTGGCGGTGTTCGTCCTTTTCCTTATCCTGTGGCAAATGGTGGCAGCGCGTTGCGCCCAAGGGCTGCGCGCCGTGTTGCCTGGCAGCGCCAACACCCTTCTGGGCGCACTCATCGGCGCAGGCCAAGGTTTTGCGCTTCTGGTTGGCCTGGCATGGCTGGCTTCGCGCCTGGCCCCTGCGTGGCTGGAAAGCCACCTGCAAGCCACAGACGCGCTCATGGGTTGGATCATGGAAGGGGTGGGGTGGGTCAACCACCATTTGGCTGGCTGAGCCAGGCATGGCTTCGCATGTCCCCTCCAAGGCCTGTTTGGCTGGTTCACAGGCCCTGGCGCGCCGGTTGCCACGGGGTGGCTTCAGGGTCATGGCTTGGGGTGTGGGCACTGTGAAAGTAATTTCACAGCCACGGGTTGATGAAACCCTTGAAATATGCGTCATGCCAGCTCATATCATCCCTTCCGTGAAGCCCGCCCCTTTTGGGCGCAGGTGTCACGGCCCTTTGATCAGGCACAGGCGCTTTGCGGTTCAACGTCATGTCCACCATGTTCCCTGACGGCACAAGGCTGTGCGCCTGACAACCCTAACCACCGCCTGCATGCATGGGCAGCGTGCAGGTCAGTTCCAAGGCGGCCAGAAATGCCGTGGGGCCAGCTTTCGGCCCCTCACAGGCAGCCCCTGTCCCTGGGTGTTTCCTGCTTTCGCAGTGCCAAGCTCCCGCCGCCGGCCCCTCATTTGCTCATTAGGCTCCCTGTCGGGTTGTGAACCCGCGCTGCGGGAGGCGTTTCACCTTAATTTCACAAGCGCATCTGACTGCATTGTCTGACTTAATCAGCTGATCAACCGGCGGGAATGCTGACATGACCAAATTCATACCTCACCACAAAACCAGCACCACCTCTGGCGTGTCGTCAGCGGAACTGCCAGGGCGCCCTTATGAGGAGTGCGGCGTCTTCGGCGTATGGGGCGCACCAGACGCATCCGCCCTCACGGCGCTTGGCCTTCACGCCCTTCAGCACCGCGGGCAGGAGGCTGCTGGCATCGTGAGCTTGGACGGGGGGAGTTTCCACCAGCACAAGGGGCTTGGCCTGGTGGGAGAGGTCTTTGGCGATGAAGCCGTGATGTCCACCCTCAAAGGCACAGCCGCCATCGGGCACAACCGTTACGCCACCACAGGTGGCACCCATCTGCGCAATGTCCAGCCCATCTATGCTGATTACGCTTTTGGCGGCATGGCAGTTGCCCATAACGGTAATCTGACGAACGCTGCCACATTGCGCCGGCAACTGGTGCAGCGCGGCTGCATTTTCCAATCTGGCATGGACACGGAGGTGTTTGTCCACCTCATCGCCCTTTCCACTGCGCCCACCATCACTGACCGCTTGATTGAGGCCGCACGTCAGGTCAAAGGGGCTTATTCCCTCCTGGCGCTGCTGCCAGACGGCACGCTTGCTGGTATGCGCGACCCCTTGGGTGTACGTCCGCTTGTCCTGGGACGCTTGCCAGATTGTGGCGAAGGGGGTTGGGTGTTGGCTTCCGAAACCAGCGCGCTTGACATCATCGGCGCGGAGTTCATCCGCGACATCGAAGCTGGCGAGCTTGTCATCATCAACAAGGAAGGCATCAAGTCCCTCCGGCCTTTCGGGGCGCAGGGCAACCGTTTCTGCGTGTTTGAGTACATTTATTTCGCCCGCCCCGACTCCATCCTGGAAGGTCATCCCGTTTACACAGCGCGCACGCGCATTGGGCGTGAACTGGCCCGTGAAAGCGGGGTGGCGGCGGACGTTGTGGTGCCCGTTCCTGATTCAGGCGTGCCCTCCGCCATTGGCTACGCGGCTGAAAGCGGCATCCCCTTTGAGCTTGGCATCATCCGCAACCATTACATTGGGCGTACCTTCATTGAACCCACTGACCAGATCCGCAACCTGGGTGTGAAAATGAAGCATTCAGCCAACAAGGCCGTTCTGGCGGGCAAGCGCGTTGTCCTGATTGACGATTCCATCGTCCGGGGTACCACATCGCGCAAAATCGTGGACATGGTGCGTGCCGCTGGCGCTGCTGAGGTGCACATGCGCATTGCCTCCCCTCCCACCAAGCACCCTTGCTACTATGGCATTGACACCCCTTCTGAAAACCACCTTCTGGCTGCGCGCCACACGGTGGAGGAAATGGCCGAGCTCATCGGTGCGGACAGCCTCGCTTTCATCTCCTTCGATGGGCTTTACAAGGCTCTTGGCGACGAGGACCAGCGCGAAGCTGCAAACCGCTACTGTGACGCCTGCTTCACAGGTGACTACCCCATCACCCTGGTAGACAGGGACGGCCACCTGCTGCAGGCCTGACCAGGCCCCGTGCATGTGGGCCGGCCAGGGGGGCCATCCTTAGGGGTGGTTTCCGGGCAGGCTGGGCCGCTTGGTTGGCACGGGTTTTTCACTCAGGAACAGTGCCAGGCACATTGGGGCGCAGCATCAGGCGGGGGTCAGCCACGCGCTCAAAGGCGGCCTCATCCATGAAGCCCAGCTCCAGCACGGCCTGGCGCGGGCTTTGGTTGTTTTCAAGGGCATGGTGGGCCACTTGGGCTGCCTTGTCATAGCCAATCACGGGTGCCAGAGCCGTGACCATGATCAGGGAATGTTCAAGCGCCTGCTTGATGCGCGCCCGGTTTGGCTCCACCCCTTCCACCAGGAAGCGGCGGAAACTGCCCATACCATCAGCCAACAGGCGCAGGGACTGCAAAAGGCCGTGGGCCATCAAGGGTTTGTAGGCGTTCATGTCCAGCATGCCACCAGCGCCACCCATGGCGATGGCAGCGTCATTGCCCATTACCTGCAGGCAAAGCATGGTCATGGCCTCAGCTTGGGTGGGGTTGACCTTGCCTGGCATGATGGATGACCCAGGCTCATTGGCGGGCAGGGCCAGCTCCCCCAAGCCTGCGCGCGGCCCACAGGCCAGCAGCCTGACGTCACTGGCGATCTTGAACAGACTGGCAGCCAATCCGCGCAAAGCGGCTGAGCACGCCACCAGGGCGTCATGCGCGCCCATGAGGGCGAATTTATTGGGCGCTGCGTGAAAAGCCAGCCCCGTCAAGCGCGCCACCTCAGCGCAAATGCGGCGGTCGAAGCCTTCCTGCGTGCTGGCGCCTGTGCCCAAAGCCGTGCCGCCGAGGGGCAGCGCCATCAACCCCGCCAAGGCCTGCTCCAGGCGTTTTGCCTGGTCCTCAAGCATGCCGGTATAGCCATGCCATTCCTGCCCCAGCGTGATGGGCACAGCGTCCTGCAGGTGGGTGCGGCCCACCTTGACCACATCCCCCCAGGCGCTGGCCTTGGCAGCCATGGCGCTTTGGAGGGCGCGCAGGGCAGGCAGCAACCTTGCTGACAGGGCTGTGGCGACCGCCACATGAATGGCGGCTGGGAAAGTGTCGTTAGTGCTTTGGGCCATGTTGACGTCATCATTGGGGTGCAGCGGCCTTTTGCTGCCCAAAGGCTGGCCGGTAAGCTGGCTTGCGCGGTTGGCGATGACCTCATTGACGTTCATGTTGTACTGCGTGCCAGAGCCCGTCATCCAGACAGGGAGCGGGAACATCGCTTCATGCTGGCCTGCCAGGAGTTCATCACACACTTGTTCCACAAGCTGGCGCTTTTCTGGCGCCAGGCGTCCAGACGCCCCATTGGCTGTTGCGGCGGCCCGCTTAACCACCGCATAGGCTTTGATCATCTCAAGCGGCATTTTCTCCCGCCCGATGTTGAAGTGATGCAGCGCGCGCTGGGTCTGCGCGCCCCAAAGCGCGCTTGCCGGAACAGCCACAGCGCCCATGCTGTCGCGTTCCTGGCGTGTTGGCGTGGGGGGGATGGTGGCGGGTTCAGAAGCTGCAGTCATGGGGCGTATTCCAGGGACAAAGGGCATGGTGGTGTTAGGCCGGCACATAGGGGCCATAGGCTGGCTTCCAGGAAAGCGCCTTGATGCGTGCCTCAAGCGCGTTCTCGGTGAGGGGAGGGCACAGCCCTTCCGCCATGGCAGCCTGGGCCACAGCCACAGCCACCTTGCGGGCGATAGCCGCCATGTCTGTTGCAGGCGGCAGCATGTTGGCACCCCCATGGAGCAGTGGCGAACAGTCGGCAACGGTTCGGGCCGCCGCCATCAGCATGGCGGTGCTGACACTGCCTGCGCCACTTGCCAGCGCCCCCAGCCCCAGCCCTGGATAAACATAGGCATTGTTGGTCTGAGCAATGGTGGTGGGCTTGCCGTCCACCATCACAGGGGGGAAGGGGCTTCCTGTGCTGACCATGGCGCGGCCATCTGTCCATTTCATGATGTCGGCTGGCGTTGCCTCGGCAAAGCGCGTGGGGTTGGAAAGCGGGAACACCATGGGGCGTTTAGTGTGGCTGGCCATGTTGCGCACCAGCCCTTCGCTGAACAGCCCTCCCTTACCCGTGACGCCCACCAGGATGGTGGGGTGGATGCGCGCGCAGGCGCTTTCAAGGTCGCGCCCCTGGTCATGTTGGCGCACATCGGTGCGGGCAAAGACTTTCTGCGCTGGGGTGAGGTCCGCCATATCCGAAGTTAGCAGGCCCTGGCGGTCGAACAGGTAGAAACGCTTAGCGGCCTCAGAACGGCTCAGCCCCTCATCCTCCATGGCTTTCAGGAGCAGGGCGGCGATGCCGCAGCCAGCCGAGCCACCGCCAGCCAAGGCGATGCGCTGGTCTGAAAGCTTTTCCCCCTTGGCTTTGACGCCAGCCAGCATAGCGGCGGCGGCGATGGCTGCTGTCCCTTCAATGTCATCGTTGAAACTGGGCAGCCGGTGCTTGTAGCGCGCTAGAAGGGGGGCCGCGTTGCGGTTAGCGAAATCCTCCCAATGCAGCAGGACATGAGGCCAGCGTTCTGTGATGGCGCTGACGAACGCTTCCACCACAGCATCATAATCAGCACCGCGCAGGCGCTCATGGCGCCAACCGATATAATCGGGGCTTTCGCGCAGGGGCTGGTTGTCCGTGCCCACGTCAAGCGTCACGGGCAGCATCATGGTGGGGTTGATGCCAGCACAGGCCGTGTAGAGGGCCAGCTTGCCAATGGGTATGCCCATGCCATTGGCGCCCAAATCGCCCAGACCCAGAATGCGTTCACCGTCCGTCACGATGACAAGACGGATGCCATCAGGCGCCTGCGCTAGGATGTCCTTGAAGCTGGCACGCTCAGGGGCTGCCAGGAACAGGCCGCGTGGCTTGCGCCAGGTTTCGGAGAAGTGCAGGCACCCCTCCCCCACGGCTGGGGTGTAGACAAGGGGCATCATCTCAGCCAAGTGGCTTTCAAGCAGGGCGTAGAAAACCGTTTCATTTTCATCCTGCAACCCGCGCAGGGCCGTGTTGCGGGCCAGGTCGCCCTGCTGGTCCAGGACATGCTGGCGGGCCAGCGCCACTTGCTGCTCCAGTGTGCGCTGCCCTGCTGGCAATAGGTCATTCAGGCCAAAGGCTGCACGTTCACTTGGCGGGAACGCCAAACCCTTGTTGAGGAAAGGGTCATTGAGAAGCGCCATGGAGCGCTTGCCGACCGGGCGCGGGGTGGTGGTCATGGTGGTTTCCAGACATGGGACAGCAAAAGCAGGCGGGCTGGCGCAAACGCAGCCCGCCCCCTGTTATCGGCTTGCTGGGCTTGAAGATAAAGGCCCTGCCTGGCTTGGCGCGCTTGGAAAGGTGCCTGGCAGGCGGCAGGCCTGGGGCTGGGGGCTGTAAAGCGGCTGGCCAGAGAGGCTATAGAGCAGCAGCGCCAAAGCAGGGACGAACAGCATGGCAAGTGCTGTGGCAAGCCATGGCCTGGGCTGGCTTCCAGGGGCCCCGTGCCCCCTGCGCCTGACCATGGCAAAAGCAAGGGGCAGCATCAGGCAACAAGTTGTGAGGAGGAAGGCCAGAACGCTCACAACAGCTTTCCCTCTTTATCCCGTTCCGTCTCATCCTCTTCAGCGCGGGGCGTGTTATTGCGCTTAACTGTTAGCCCCAGCCCAAGGGTGCAGAGTACAGCAAAGGCCCCCGCGCCGCCCCATAACAGGGCAGTCTGGCCATTCAAGCTTGGTGCTAGGCTGATGCTGGCGCCATAGCGTGCCTCAACCCATGCCATGATGGCTTGGTCAGGGTGCCCTTCCCTGACCAGGCGCCGCAAGGCCGCGCGCAGGTCGTGGGCCAGGGGGGAAGCGCTTTCAGCCACGCTTTGCCCTTGGCAGACGGGGCAGCGCAATTGGCTGGCCAGGTGCTCCACCCGTTCCTCCTGCTGGGGGGGCAAGCGTTCCTGGGCGGGGTCAAGGGCCTGTGCCTCAGCCAGGCCAGGCCCAGCCAACCCAGCTCCAGCCAACAAGGCGGCGCACGTTAGAAAAAACGTTAGAAAAAGGGCACCCTCCCCTTTAAGTGCCGTCATGGTCACCTCCCTCCAACCCTAGATGCAGGATGTGTTGAATGCTTCCGCCATCAAGGGGGCCGCTGCCATGCCATGCCACGGCAAGGGGGGCCTGGGGGGTGGCGCGTTTGAGGAGGAAAAGCTCTGGAACACCGCTCACCCCCCATTCCAGGGCCATGGCACCTTCAGGGTCAGGGCGCAGATGGCAGAAGGGGGAAGCCATGTGGTCATGGCGCAGGGCAGCGCTGTAACGTTCTGGGCTGTCATGGTAAAGCACAGCCCAAAGGGGCATTTTGCTGGCAAGCGCGTGCAAAGCTGGCAGTTCCGTGCGGCACGGCACACACCAGGAAGCCGTGAACACAACTAGAAGCGGCCCTGGCTGCTTGGCAAGGCTTGCCGCCGTGAAGGCGGCCTCCCCCCCTACGCCCAGTTTGAGCAAAGGCGGCACGCTTGGCACGGGGCGCCAAGCCCCTGTGGCGGCTTGGGGTGGGTGGGGGCGCGCTGCTATCACCACCCCCCAAAGGGCGCCAGCCAGCACTAAGGGCGCTGCCCCCAGTACATAGACCCAAATTTTTCTCAATCTCCGGCTGTGAGGTGACCTCCGGTTGTGAGGTGACGTCATGGCTTCAAACCCCCTCGCCTGATGCTGTTGCAGGGGTGGTGCGGCACGCAGGCAAGTGCCGCCTTGGCCGCACTAGTCCCATCAGCCCCCCTGCCATCATCAGCGCTGCTCCTGCCCAAAGCCAGCTTCCACAAGGCTCGCGCCTGAATTCCACCGTCCAGCGTGGCACTCCCCCTGGGTGCAAGGGCGGCAGGGGAGCGCCCAATGAAAGGCGCACCATGGCACGCCCTGTTAGCAAGCGCGCAGGATGGCTGATGGTGGGACCACGCGCTAAGGTGTCTTGGCTGGTGTTCTCACCTGGTGCGGCAAGGCGCGGCGTGCTGTAGTCACGGCGTTCTGGGGCCAAGGCTGCCCCGTTGCTGGCGCTGAAATGAGCCGTGGTTACGAGGGCGCGGCCAGCGCGGTATGTTTCCAATCCGTCAAAATGCCAGGCCTGCCCTTGGAAGCGCACTGTCGCGCCAGGACTGACATCCCAAACCCTATGCTGCCCCATGGCCATGCCGCACATACCCAGAACAGCGATGGCCACACCTGTGTGGGCCACCAAACTTGCCTGGGCGCTAAGCTTGCGCCCTTCTGGAGCGGCAGCACCCCCTTGGTGGTTTAGACGCGCCATGACGATGCTCTGCAACCCTGAAACCAAAAGCGTGCCCGCCAAAGCGACCGTCAGGGCCACAGCGCCCCCTGTTGCGCCCCACAGAAGGCATAAAGCCCCCAAAGCCATCCCCACCAGCGCTGGCACCACCAG
Source organism: Formicincola oecophyllae (assembly GCF_006542395.2). Classification (NCBI taxonomy): domain Bacteria; kingdom Pseudomonadati; phylum Pseudomonadota; class Alphaproteobacteria; order Acetobacterales; family Acetobacteraceae; genus Formicincola; species Formicincola oecophyllae. The sequence goes on from NZ_CP038231.1 coordinate 1,281,003, forward strand.
CCACCGCCCTGGCTGGGGGGCCCCCAAGGCAGGCACTAATGCCATGGCCAGCAGCATGACCCAAAGGACTGGCCGCTCTGTACTGGTGAAGAAAGCACCCCCCACCCCAAGCGCCATGCCCCCCAACGCTTGCCACAGCACGGGGTAAAGTGTGCCCAACAATGTCAGTCCCGCCAGCAGGCAACACAGAATGGCGCATAGCGCCAGCGCAGCACCCTGTGAAAAGGGGGCGAAGCGCTGCCCGCCAGGCAGCCTTGGCGCGCGGAAGGCGTAAAGCAGCAAGCTGCCCAGCACAGGCGCGCCAACAGCCCCCAAGGCCATTTTGGTGCCGCTTCCGTTGAAACTGTGCACAGAGGCCAGAAGGCCAGAGCGGCTCAACATCATGCCCAGCAACGCTGTGCCAAAGCCCAGCAAAGCCAGAAGCACGGTCAGGGAGCGCAGCCCTGCCGGTTTGTTGGTGCCAGCCTGGGCTGCATGGAATAGTCCCAGCGCGCTAAGCCAGGGCAGCAGGGCCATATTCTCCACTGGGTCCCAGAACCAGTAGCCACCCCAACCCATCACCCCATAAGCCCACCAGGACCCAGTGGTGATGGCTGCCGTCAGCACAAGCCAAGCCCCCAAGGCCCAACGCTGCATGAGCTTGCCCCAATATGCCAGGGTGGCTGGCCCCAACAACCGCCGCGGCATGAGGAGAAGGGCGATGGCTAACCCCCAGGGCACCGCCAGCAAAGCCCACCCCTCTGCCAGCAAAGGTGGGTGGAAAGCGATGAAGGGATGTTCCAGCAAGGGGTTAAGCCCCACACCGCCAGCAGGGGGCGGCCACAGCCGCCTGAAAGGGTTGGCGGCCAGCAAAAGCGCCATGGCCAGCGCTGTGACCAGCAAGGACAGCACAGCGCACACGATGCGGTCTATGCGGTTAAGCGTGCTGGGGAAAGTGCCGCCTGGGTTGGGGTGCTGTTGGCCGGCAGGTTGATTGGCCAGTGAACGGGGCCTGTGAGTCTCAGGCGGGCTGCAGGTTGGGGGCGTTGGTTGCGTGCGGCCTACCCATCCCCAGTACCAGCTAGCAAGCCACAGCAGCGTTACAGACGCCATGGCAGCGCATTGCAGCAACAGGGCACCTTCAGGGCTGCTCCACAGCCCAGCTAGGCGGTACAAGAGGGCCGTGGCACCTGGGGCTGCCGTCATGAAAACGCCAAGGGTGGAGTAATCCTCCCCCCATGCCGCTACAGCCAGGCAGGCACAGGCCAGGAAGCAAGCACCGCTTTGCGAAACCATAGCAAGGCGGGCCAGCCTCCCCAAAGATTGCTGGCGCCCTGGCGGGACCCAGCATGAAGCCAGCAGCACGACCAAGGCCCCTATGCCTAACGCGCAGCACAGCGCCAGGCTGTAATGGCCCAGTTCAGGGCTGAACCACCCAACCCAGCCAGGGCAGGGCTGTGGAAGTTGCCACGCCTCAGCCATGGTGGGGGGTTGCAAGGGGCAGTGGGGCGCTTGGGGCTGCGTTGCGCTTGCTGCCAGGCTGGCGGTCAGTCATGGCAGGTGGTTGGTAGCGTTCGTCATGCTTGGCCAGGAGTTCCCGCGCCATGAACTGGCATGGCCCCTTGGCGCCAGCACTCCCCCTTTGGGGCAGGCAATGCCACTGCCCTGTGACAATGGCGCCGCTGCCTTCATGGAACAAATCAGGGATGGGGCCTTGATAGCGTACTGGAACGCTGGCGTGGCCATCGGTCAAGGTGAAGGCCACAACGCCATCAGCCCCATGCTGGATGGACCCTGCTACCACCAACCCTCCCAGATGGCATGGCGTGACCGCCCAAGCCTGGTGGGCAGCACCCCCTGCCAGCAGGGCTGTGGGGGTAAGGTAGTAAGACAAGCTTCCTGTGAGGGCACGTCCCACCAACACCCCCCCACCAGCCAAGCAGGCCAGCAAGACCAGGCCAGCGTAGCAGCGGCGGAACAAGCGCTGGCGATAGGGCTGGGTGATGCCGCTTGGGGTGATTTCGGTCCAGCCTTCCCCCTGCGTTTCCATAGGCTGTGCACCGTCTTTCATCAAAGCAGCCATCAGCGCAGAGCCTGTTGCAGGGCGCTGCGGGCACGTAACCGCCCCCGCCAGCACAGCAGCAACGCCAGTGCCCAGCACAGCAGTACCAACACAGCACCCAGCGCCACCAGTCCAGGCGCGCTGACGTGGCCAGCAGGGGCGCCCAGGGCAGCTGTGGCCCATTCAAGCAGTTTGTGGGGTTGTGCCATCATGATGGTGCAGCCCACCTTATGTGGCGCCAATGTTCTAGCAGGGCTAGCTTGTCTTGAAGCATGTGGTAGCGCAGCAAAGCGCACAGGACCGCCAGCGCCATGAAGCCAGCCCCGCACAGCAGCAGCGGCACCAGGAAGGCCGCATTCATGGCGCTGTGCCCACCACCGGCTGCGGCAGGCAGCAGGCGCAGGCTGCTGCCCTGGTGAAGGGTGCTCCACCACTGCACACTGAAATGGATGACAGGCAAGTCGCACAGCCCCACCAGCGCCAGAACGGCTGCTGCCGTCCAACCCCGTTCGGGCGCATCAAAGGCGTTTTGCACAGCAATGAGGCCACAATAGAGGAAGAATAGGATGAGCATGGACGTCAACCTGCCATCCCACACCCACCACGCGCCCCATGTGCTGTGCCCCCAGAGGCTGCCTGTCAACAAGCAGAGGAAGGCCGCCAACGCGCCCAAGGGCGCCATGGCCTGCCCAGCCAAGGCCCAGCGCGGTTGGCGCGTCTTGAGGAAAAGCGCGCTTGCCACGCCAATCAACCCATAGAAAAGCAAAGCGATCCACGCCATGGGCACATGAAAGTACATCAGCCGCACCACCTCGCCCTGATGGCGCTCAGGGGGGGAAGTGACCAGACCCAGCCACATGCCCCAGGGGAGGGACAACACAGCGCAGGCCCCCAGCGCCCAAAGTGGCCATGTGGTCTGGGATGATGGGCTTTGGGTAGGGGGCATGGGGTGGCTGGTACTGTGGTGGGGCATGGCGCGGCAAACCATAGCTGCAGATGGCCCCTTGTGCCACTGTGCGGGGGCTGGGCTGTCCTGTTCCTGTTTTGGGAAAGGCTCTTGGCGGCCCAAGCAGCCTGCCCAGGCGTAGCAACAAGCCGTTTGGGGTTTGGCGCGGCAAAGGGGTACAAGGGGCCATGGCGCCACCATGCTGCCAATCCAGATTCCACCCACCAGCCTGCAACGTGTGAAAGAAAGCTGCCATGACTGCATCCTCCAGCACGACTCTGCCTGACCAACCCCTTTGGCGCGACATGGATCAAGAAGCCACCAGACAGCTTCATGCGGCCCTGGCTGGTGTTGAAAAGGAACGCGGCACACTCTCCCGCTTGGCTGGCCTAATGGGGGGTGCTGCTGGTCAGGCAGCCCAGCTGGGCGCACAGGGCATGGCGCTGATGCCCGGCCTGAGTGAGAGGATCCAGGGGGCTGCGCGCAAAGCCATTGAAGGCGCTTACAGCGTGGCCATTCTGGGCCTGGCTGAAAAAAGACCTGGTGTCACGGCGCCCACACAGCAAGCAGCCCCAGGGCGCATCCCCTCTGAAATGCGTGAGAACCTTTCCCAGATGGCTGTGGCCGTTTCAGGGGCTTTGGGCGGTTTTGGCGGGTTCCTTACCATGATGCCTGACGTGGGGTTCACCACTTTGACCATCATGCGCGAAATCGCTGCCATCGCTCAGGAGGAGGGCGAGGACCTCTCTTCACCTGACACCCGCCGCGCCTGCCTGGAGGTATTCGCCCTGGAGCATTACGGCACACGCCCCCAACAGGGGGAGGGAGATCCTGACGGCATTAGCGCGGGCGAGAACAAGGAACTGGGCTTCTTCGCTGCCCGCGCTTTACTGCGTGGGCGCCCCCTGGTGCTGCTGATGGCAGAGGTGGCAGGCCATTACGGTCTGGGGCTTTCTCGCAAACTTGCTGCCCAGATGGTGCCTGTGGCAGGGGCTTTATGTGGGGCTGCGTTGAATTCTGCGTTTCTGGCTCATTACAGGGCTGTGGCGCGGGCCCACTTCACCATCCGCCGGCTGGAGCGCAACCATGGTGACGCCGTGCGTGCAGCGGCTGAGGCTTGGCGCGGCAGCCAGCCAGCCCCCGGCAAAGCCACCCCCAAAGGCCCAGCGCCTGAACCTGAAGGCCAGGATGTCAGCTACACAGGCTGAACGAACCAGCCTGGCAGGCCAGGCCAGGCTGGGCAGCGGTTTAGGGGAAACGTCAGGTGGAATCGCCTTTGGACGGTGCCAGCAGGTAAAGTGCCCCGCTCAGCAACAGGCAAGCGAGGGCCTCTACCATAAGGATGTGGGCTGAGGTGGCGTAAGTTGGCCACAGCCAGCCCCCTAGCGCGAGCAGAAAAAAACAGATGAGGTAAATAAACGTGATGGGCATGGCTTCCCTCATAGCCGGGCTTGCGTGCCATGGCCAGCTTTGCAGGCTAGGTACAAAGCGCACGGCACACGGCCCATGGCAAAGGAGGGGCAGTTGGCTGAAGTGACCACCGCCACGCTTCTGGCGGCCTACCGCTTGGGAGCCTTCCCCATGGCGCCAGATGCTACCAGTGACCAGCTTCACTGGTACATGCCTGAGCAGCGCGGCATCATGCCCCTTGCTAGGACCCCCGTTCAACGTGCCAAACCCTTCCCGGCGCGGCTGATGCGCACAGTGCGTTCAGGGCGTTTTGAGGTCACCAGCAATACAAACTTTGCGCAGGTGGTACGGGCCTGCGGGCCAAGCCATACCCAGCGCGCTAGCGACACCTGGATAAGCCCGCGCATTGAAAAGCTCTACACAGCGCTCCACCACCAGGGTCACGCCCATTCGCTGGAGGTGTGGTCACCCCTTCAGGGGGGTGGGCAACGGTTAGTGGGGGGGCTTTATGGCGTGGCACTTGGTGGGGCGTTCTTTGGCGAAAGCATGTTCAGCACTGAACGTGACGCCTCCAAGGTGGCGCTTGTCCACCTTGTTGCCGCCCTCAACCAGGCGGGCTATCTTCTGCTGGACACGCAATATGTGACCCCTCACTTGGCCAGCTTGGGTGGGGTGGCAATCAGCCGCCCCCACTACGAAGCGCTACTGGCAAAGGCCTTGGCCCATGAGGGGCCAGCGTGGCCAGCGCAGGTTGGACTTGTCGCCCTGGGCGCTGCGCTGAAGGACCTGGGGGCTTGAAGCCCTGCGGCTGGCCAGGCGTTGTGCAACCGGCTTTGGCGCAGGTTTTGAATTTTAAAGGTCGATGAGATGATAACAACCACCAGCCCCACAGCCATGGCCCCAAGGACCGTGAACAGCTGCCCCAACTTACAGCCCTGGGTTGGTTGGCGCGCCAGGGCCGCCTGGGCCCTCCTTGGGTTGGGTCTGGTGGCGGTTGCCCCCCAGGCGCAGGCGCAGGTTCAGCCAACACCAGTGGCTGGCAGCACAGTCCATCCCCCTCTCACCCCTCTTCATGACGTGACGGTGACCTACCTTTTCCGCGCCCAGCACCGCCCTGGGGAAAAGGACATGGGACCTGAAAAGCCCGTGACGGTCTCCTTCGGGCAGACGGGCGACCGTGTGCGCATTGAAAGCGCTGGCGCCAAGGGCGTGACCATCCTTGACCGCCCCGCCCAGAAGGTTACCCTCATCAGCAATGGCGAGCGGAGCTACATTCAGTTCCTGCCGCTCCATGGTTTGCGCAATCCGTTCATGCTTGACCTCAACATGCAGTATAAGCCAGGTGCAATGGCTAAAGTGGCTGGCGTGCCGTGCCAGCAATGGGCCATTACCTCCCCCCAAGGTCATGCTGACGCCTGCATCACCGCTGACGGTGTTATCCTCAGTGAACATGGGGTGGATGCAGACGGTATCGCTGGGCAGCTGGACGCCACTGCTGTCCATTATGGGCCTTTGCCTGCCAGCTTGTTTGAACCACCCGCTGGCTACAAAAAAGTGACGCCACCCCAGGTTGGGTCTACCAAAGCGCCGTCAGCCACCAACCATTAACCTGTGACCTGCTACCCTAGGGCCACCTTCCCTTCAAGTGCGCCTGCTGGCGGGGCGGGGCTTTTGGCCGGGCTGTGAGAAGCGAGATTTTACGTGACGCCACCCCAACAGGCCCCCAGGCCTTCATCTAGCATGATAACCTGGCGTGGCGCTTTGGCAGCCACAATGCTGCTGGGTTGTGCCCTTCTGGTGGCGCTGCCTGTGGCGATGGGGGGGGCTGCTTTGGAGCAACGCCTAGGCGCTGGCCCAGTGGCGGTCACTTCCTTAGTGGCGCGCTTTCTGCCCCACCAATTCACCATAACGCTGGGGCAGGGCCGGGAAGCCTTGGTGCGCTGGCGGCAAATTGGCTTGAACTGGCATTGGGCTGACCCAGACTGGCTGGAGGTCAATTTGGCTGGCCTGGCGCTGGATCCGCTGCCAGGGCAGCACGGCCCACAAGCACAGCTGGCCAGGGGGCAAGTGCGGCTGCGCCTCACCCCCCTTTTGCGGCGCAGCGTGGTTGTGGGCCGTGTCACGCTTGATGGGCTGGAGGCAACGTTGCCAGCCAGCATGGCGCAACCAGCACAGCCAAAACAGCCTGCACCAGCTGCCTCAACAAGTGCCACGCCATCCAAATCCAACCCGCCCTCTGTGCGCAAACCCTCTAGCGCTCATGGCCAGAAGGGTTGGCATCTTGACCTGAGCGCGTTCTCCACCCTCGCTTTGACCCATGTTAGGGTCCAGCTGCAGCTAGCTAAGGGGATGGGTCCCACCACGCCCCTTCTGGTTTCCACGCCCCAGCTGCTTGTGATCCATGGCGGTGGCACTGGGCCAGCGTCTGGCGGTGATGTGTGGTCAGGTGGTGGTCACGTCATGTTGGCCATGGGCGGGCAGGCGCTCCAGGCTAAGCTGCACCTAGAAACCGTTTTGGCGGCTGCCGGTGCGCAAAGCGCCTGGGTGGGGGCGCCTGAGCAGACGCTCTGGCAACTGCAAACCGACCCCATCGTGCCAGCACGCCTGGCCCCTTGGCTGCCACAAGCTGCAAGGGAGGCATTATCCCCCTGGCAGGTGCCTGTCGCAGTGCAGGCCTCTGGCCTCTGGCCTTCCACCGCCCATGGTGGGCAGCGTGCGCAAGCGACTGTGCAGGTGGACCTTGGGGCTGGGCACATGCTTCAGGACAAGGCGCCCCCCCTTCATTTCCATGATGCCCACGTGGTGGTCACAGGCAGCTGGGAAGGAGGGCTGGCGTTTAGGAAGGCGCACATCAACCTGCCCCGCATCCATTTTGGCATGGTAGATAGCGCAGGCCGCCTGGTTCCGGTAGATGGCACAGGTTCCATGGGTTGGGATGATCTGCAAGCTGGCAAGGCCATAGAGCTTGACGCCCGTGCCACCATGGGGGAAGCGCACTTCGCGAACCTGCTCTCACTTTGGCCTAAAGGCTTGGCTGAAGGGGGCAGGCGCTGGGTGGGGGGCAACATTACCGCTGGCACGGCCACGGGCTTCGTCCTGCACTTGCACGGTAAAAGCGCCCCCACCCAGGCCCCTGGTGATCTGTTCGGCAATGTCAACCTCACCACCTTGGAAGGCCACGTTCACGGCCATGGGTTGACCGTGTGGTGGCTGCGCCCGGTGCAGCCCATCACAGGGCTGGAGGCGGAGGGTGTCTTCATCAACCCCAATGTCATTCACATCCCCCTGGGGGGTGGGCATATGCGGGATGGCCTTGGGGGCTTCATCAACGTGCCCAAGGGCGATGTCTTGCTGACGGCCCTCATGGCTAACACCAACTACGGTACCATCAAGGTGGATTTGAACGGCCATTTGCCAGGCGTTTTGAAAGTACTGGCCAATCGCAGGCTGAACCTACTTTCACGTTACCACCTGCCTCTTTCCCATGTCGCTGGTGACGTCAAGGGCCAGTTGAAGGTCTTCCTTCCCTTGGATGAAAACGTCACCATGGGACAGGTGGGTTTCAACGCCAATGTGGATATGAGGCGCGTCCAGGCTCGTGCCCCTGTAGTGCAAAGCATCAAGGACGGTCAGGGCAAGCTGCACGTCACCAGCGATTGGATGGCGTTTAAGGGTTTTGCTTTCATGCATGGCCTGCCCATCCATATGCGGCTTTGGCAGAATTTTGATGCCCCCGCCCCAGGTATGGTCATGGCGCGCGCCAATTTGCGCGCGCTGGTCACCCCAAGCGCCCTCAGGAAGTCTGGGCTGGACAGCGATGGCCATTTCACAGGCCAGGCGGCGGCGGAGACAACCGTGCTGCAAACGCACCTAGGCCCCAAGCGCAACAACCTGGACATTGGGCTGAGCCTTGACCTGACCAAGGCAGGACTCCTCACGCCGGTTTGGCGCAAGCAGGCAGGCGTACCTGCCTATTCAAGCGCCCATGCGGTTTGGGAGGGTGGGCATTTGGTGGCGCTTGATCATCTGGCCGCTGACGGGCCGCAGCTCCATGTGCGCGGCAAGGCCATCCTGCTTGACAATGAGGTGGCCGGCGCGCGCCTAGTGCCCTTTGACATTGGCCAGACCAGGGCTGCCTTGGAAGGCCTGTGGCCAACGGCCCACCACCCTGAACGAACATGGGAGGCCAACTTGCGTGCCAGCGTGTTTGACCTGGCAGGCGCCCTCCAACCCAGCCAAGGGCCGCAGAAGAACCCTGTTAAGCTGGAGGAGGAACATCCACGTGCCAAACCAACGCCTGTGCAGCTTCCAGCCGGCAAGTGGAACGTGCGCCTGCAAGCGGACAAATTGCTTTACCGCCCTGGCGTGGCCTTGGGCCATGTGCTGGCCACGATGGCATGGGACCACCGCACGCTTGAGCAGGCCCAGCTTGACCTGGAAAGCCCCTACCCCCTTCATGCGCGCCTAATGCCAGATCAGCGCGTGCCAGGTGACCGCACCATTGCGCTCCATACAAGCAATCTTGGCGGGGTTTTGAATGTCATGGGCATCACGCCGCTTTTTCAGGGCGGGCAAACAGCGCTTGAAGGGCGCTTCCACCCAGACAGCATGGCTGTGGGCACGCCAGAGGACCATTTGGGCGTGGGACTTGGGCTGATGCCCTTCAAAGGCCACCTTCAGGTGCGCCATTTCGACTATGTGCCTGCCCCCAAGGGCAAAGTGACTGGTGGTAAGGCTGCTTCAGGTCCTTCAGCTTTAGCTCCTGCAAAGGCCACCAAGCCATCAGACTGGTTCAGTGGCCTCAATCTGGATGTCGATTCAGAAGCGCGCGACCGTGTGCTGACCATCAGCAATGGCTTGGTGGAGAACGACTTGCTGGGGGGCACTTTCAAAGGCAATGTCGACCTTGGAACGCGCGCCATGGCGCTGCATGGCACTATCACCCCCCTTTACCCGCTCAACAGCTGGCCTGGGCGCATTCCAGGAATTGGGTGGCTTTTCGCGCCTGAGAAGAACAGCGGGCTGTTCTCAGCGCTTTACAATGTCCATGGCGCGCTCAACCATCCTGTCGTTGACCTCAATGGGTGGGCGTTGCTGCTGCCTGGCGTCCTGCGCCTGATGTTGCCCCATTAGGTCAATTGTGGCGGCGACCTGGGAGAAAAAGGGAGAGAAGGCATGGGCGCAGATTTGTTCGCGCAATCTGGGGAAGGGCCATCTGGCCAGCCCCAGACTGAAGCCGCTAGCCACGCCGCACCTCTGGCGGAGCGCTTGCGCCCCCGCGCCTTGCAGGATGTGGTGGGCCAGCCCCAGCTCATCGGCCCAGAAGGGCGGCTGTCGCGCTTGCTGCAGTCTGGGCAGCTGCCCAGCCTGGTGCTGTGGGGGCCGCCTGGGTGCGGTAAAACCACCCTAGCGCGCTTGCTGGCAGGGGAGGTGGGGCTGGTTTACCAGGCCGTGAGCGCCATCCAATCAGGTGTGGCAGAATTGAAGGCTGCCTTCACCCAGGCCCAGAACCGCTTGGAGCGTTCAGGGCAGCGCACACTGCTGTTCGTTGACGAGATACACCGCTTCAACCGTGCGCAGCAGGACAGCTTTCTGCCCGTTGTGGAGCGGGGAACGGTTGTCCTGGTGGGCGCCACCACAGAAAACCCCTCCTTTACGCTCAACGCTGCCCTGCTGTCGCGTTGCCAGGTTATGGTTATGGAACGGCTGGACGCTCCAGCCCTGGAATCTTTACTGCAGCGCGCTGAAGCGGCGCTTGGCCGTCCCCTGCCCCTGACGGTTGAAGCCAGGCGCCTGCTGTGCGCCATGGCTGATGGGGATGGGCGCCATCTCCTCAACCAGGTGGAGCAGCTGGCCGCCTTACGCCCCGCACCGCCAGCAGGGGCTGGCGAGGGCGCATCTGTTAGCGCTGATGAGCTGCCCACTTTGCTGTCGCGCCGTGCAGCTCTTTACGACAAGGCGCGCGATGAGCATTACAATCTGATTTCCGCCCTCCACAAATCACTGCGCGGCAGCGACCCTGATGCTGCCCTTTACTGGTTTGCGCGCATGTTGGAAGGGGGAGAGGACCCGCGCTACATAGGCCGCCGCCTGGTGCGTTTTGCTTCTGAGGATGTGGGGGAGGCTGACCCCACATCCCTGCCTTTGGCGCAGGCAGGCCTTGCTGCCTATGAGCGTTTGGGCAGCCCTGAGGGTGAGCTGGCCCTGGCCCAGGTGGTGGTGCATTTGGCTGTGGCCTCCAAGTCAAACGCTGTGTACGCAGCCTACAAGAAGGCCCGTGCCCTAGCTGCGCGCACAGGCAGCTTGACGCCGCCAGCCCATATCCTCAACGCGCCGACCAAGCTCATGGCAGAACTAGGCTACGGGGTGGGCTATGCCTATGACCATGACCAGGAAGGGGCCTTTTCAGGCCAGAACTACTTCCCAGAGGCCATAGAGCGCCCCAGCCTCTACGTGCCGACTGGGCGCGGTTTTGAGGCGCGCATCAAAACCAGGCTGGAAGAGAACGCGCGCCTGCGTGCAGCACGCCAAGCCAAACAGGACCCTTAGCGTCCCCTCAAGCGCCCCAGGTCCAACCAAACCGTGCGGTAACCAGCTGAACAACGGTTGGGGCGGTTGGTTCCCACGGGTACGGCGGCCATGTTACAAACACCCCACCAGCATGGGCACGCTTCAAGCAGCAAGCAAAGCGCATGGCTTGGGCAGGCAACGCCCCCACCAGCACAGAGAAACCAGAATGGCCGTTGAACACGTCACCGTCACTGAAGATGAAGCCGACATCCGGCTTGACCGTTGGTTCAGGCGCCGTTACCCGAACCTGACGCAAGGGGCCATTCAGAAAGCCTGCCGTACAGGCCAAATCAGGGTGGACGGCAAACGCGCGCAGACCAGCACGCGCCTGCTGCCTGGGCAGGAAGTGCGCATTCCCCCCCTGCCTGACGTCAGCCGCCCCGCCCCGCCGCCACCGCCAGATCCGCTGACCAGGAAACGCCTTGAATCCATGATCCTCTACCAGGATGATTCAGTGATCGTCCTCAACAAGCCCTCTGGCCTTGCCACGCAAGGGGGGCCTGGCATCCATGAGCACATCGACATGATGTTGGAGGCGCTGCGCCCTGAGGGGGGGGACAAGCCGCGCCTTGTTCACCGCATTGACCGTGACACATCAGGCATTCTGCTGATTGCGCGCACCCCTGGGGTGGCGGCCAAGCTGGCGGCTGCCTTCCGTGAGCGTGAGGTGGAGAAAACCTACTGGGCCATCGTCACAGGGCGCCCCAACCCAGCTGAAGGCATTGTGGACCAGCCCTTGGCCAAGGTGGGCGCTGGTGGTGGCGCTGTGGTGGTGCCCGCCGACCGCAAGGATGAGGAGGCGGTTTCAGCTAAAAGCGCTTATGAGGTGGTGGACGCTGCAGCGCGCAAGTTCTCCTGGCTAAAGCTTTCCCCTCTGACAGGGCGCACACACCAGCTGCGCGTCCATTGCGAAAGCCTGGGCACCCCCATTGTGGGCGACCCGCGCTATGGGGGGGAGAAGGCCCACCCGGAAGGCTTTGCGGACAGGCTGCACCTCCATGCGCGCGAGCTGGACATCCCCCACCCTCAAGGGGGGCGCTTGAAGGTAGCAGCCCCCTTGCCCCCCCACATGAAGGAAACCTTCAGCAAGCTGGGCTTTGTGGCAGGTAGCACGCCTGAACCCACCCGCACCCCGAAGTAAAGCCTCAACCAACGCGCAGCGTGCGCCACAGCAGGAAAGCAGGCGACAGTGACAGAGCAAGACAAGAAAAAAGGTTTGCTGGCACGCGTTGGGCGTGGTGGGCGCTTTGCCCTGGGTGCGGCCACAGTGGTATTGGTGGTGGCTGTGGGTGCCACAGTAACCATTAATGCCCAAATCAACCAAAAAGCGCTAACGGCCAGCCTCGCCCAGGCTGTGCGCCAAAGTACGGGGCTGGATTACACGGCTGCTGAAACCCATTTTCAGTTCCTGCCATGGCCTGTGGTCACGGCGCGCCAGGTCACGCTCAGCAGGCCAGGCTGCGCACCCCTGATGCAGGCCAAGGCCGTGCGCGCCAGCTTGGAACCGCTTGCATTGCTGCAGCGCGTCCTGCTCATACACAAAGCAAGCCTGGGCGGCCTGGTGGTGCAGACCAACCCTGAAGGCACTGGGGCAGGGCGCTGCGGCTGGCTAACCGACCCTGAACGCCAGCAGCCAACACCCAGCCAACCGGTCCCCCCTGGCACCACACGCGCTTTGCCGTGGCATGTGCGCCTTGAAGGGCTGGAGGCCAGCAAAGGCCGCATCCTGCAAGGAACCCAGACTTATCTGACCTTGCGCAGCCTGCAAGTGCGCAACCTGCAGGGCCAGCCGCACATCAGCATGGTAGGGCAGCATGATGCCTTCATGGTGGTTCTGGAAGGCAGCTTGAGCGACCTCCGCGATCTCCATGCTGGTTTGGGGCCAGTGCCACGCCCTGCACGCCCTGGTCACCAACCCCAACACCCCCTTGCTGAACGGCCATGGGCCTTCAGTGGGGAACTGCGCTGGGGTGTGGCTGAACACCAGCCAGCAGTACCTTTACTGCAGCGCAACCTGGCCAACATGGTGCAGCTGGATGGCGTTTTCAGGGCGCCTTCCCACCTTCAAGGTTTCTCAGGCCAGATCCAGGCCATTGTGGAGGATGGGGGCGCCTTGAAGGCCCTGTTGCCTGCCAGCACCAGCACGGCCTGGCCTGAAGGGAGCTTCACAGGGCTGGCGGGGCGCGCCAAATTGGCTAGTGATGGGCCCTCTGAACACGCTGGCACCATCCAGGATGGCAGCGCCCCTTCTGATGACAGCTGGCCTGGTTTTGTGGCGCGCCTTCGGACACTTTCAAGCCACCTCTACCCCCTTTCACTGGATGCTTCACTGGGGCAGGCTAGCCTGCCAGCACCTGGGGGAGCGGTCACGGTGCAAGCCCTCCATGCTGAAGCGCCCCAGCCCACAGCGCCACTCAAGCTTTCTGGCGCTTTCAGCTGGCCCTTGTGGGAACAAAGCTGGAAAGCCACAGCGGAAGCCGCCACCCTGGAAGGCGCTGTGAAGGCCTGGCGCCAGCCAGAGCACCCCCTTGTCCCCTTCACGGCAAATCTAGACCAGGCAAGCTTTTCCCCAAGCGTGCCACCTGACGCCAAGCTTGGCCATGTAGCTTTGAAAGGACAATTGGGGCGGCAGGCCATGGACTTCACCATGGCAGGTCATGTGCCCATCGTGCCTTTGGTGGCACCTGTGGTGACAGGTGCCCCTACCGGCAAGGCATTAGGCACCCTTTGGGGCCTGCATGAAGCCGTGTTTAGCAGCCATGTGTCTGGGCAGTTGGGGGAGGGACAACAAGGGAAACTCCTTGTCAATGACGTTGCCTTCCAAAGCCATGAATTGACGGCCTCTGGCACGGTCAGTGCCATACGCACGGCGCCAGGCAAGGTAGAGCAAGGCAGGGCGGAAGGAACATCACCTGCGACCACCCTTGATAGCCAACTTCACTTCAGCACGGTTGATGGCGATGCCCTTTTGGCAGGGTGGCGCCAATGGCGCGCGCACCTACCACCTGTGGCGCCCTCACCTTCTGTTCAGCGTGAAAGCTGGCACTGGTGGCAGGGTTTGTTGGAGCGCAATCAGGGTGATGAACGCTGGACGGCTGGCCAGGTCCGCTTGGGCGGGTTGAGCTACAGCCACGCGCAGGCCCATTTGGTGGCTGCCCACGATGTAGTGACGCTTGAAGCCCTCAAGGCGCAGGTCAACGGCATAGCTTTTGATGCAACCGCCAGCATGAACCTGCAATCCTTGCCGCCGCATTTCACTTTCCACCTGCAGCCTGCTGTGCTTCCAGCATCACTGGTGCAGGAAATGGTGGGTATGCCCCCTGTGGCCACAGGCACCATGGCCCTTGACGGCACTTTGTCCACCAGTGGCGATGACTTGGCCACCATGGCCGGGGCTGTTGTAGGGCGTTTGGGGGTGAGCATGGTCAACGGCACGTTGGCGCCCAGCGCCCTTGCCCCCTTGGCTGGCAAAGGCCAGGCCCAGTCCAGCGCTGCCAAGGGGCGCGCGTTGCCGTTGCGTTGCTTAGCAGGCCATTTCACGTTCCATGACGGCACAGGCGCTGCTGACGCCCTGGCTCTCCAGACAGGGCCGCTGACCTTAACGGGCACTGGCAGCCTCAGCCCAGCCACAGGGGCTTTGGGGCTGGTGCTTTATGACCATGTGCGCCAAGGCGACCATCTTTATTCATTGCCGTTCAGGCTGGAAGGCACGCTGCAGCAGCCCAAGCCCATCCTGCATGACGACCCCATGCTGGACGTCACGCCAGGGGAGGCTGAAAACGACCTTTGCGCGCCAGCCATGATGAAGGCCCTTGATGGCCGCACCCCTTCAGCAGCGTTGCCGGCAGGGGCCACAGCCAGCTTGGCGGGGCCACGCCCCCAGAACATGGCCGCCGCCATCATGCGGGCCATCGGGCATTGAAGGCCAACCTGCTAAGGTTGGGGCACAGTGGGTTCCAAAGAGGGCCTATCAAATGAGGCACAAAGGGTTGCGGCGCTCGTCCCAGCCCTGCATGTGAAAGGGAGTGGCCATCATGACCAGCGCAGCCGCCAACAACGCCATGAGGCGTAAATGGAAAACCGTTACCGTGGCGCCTTCAAGCGCTGATCCAAGCCGCAGCGGCCCAGCTTTGGACGGCAAATTGGTGAAGCTGCCCAGTGGCAGCGAACTTGCCGTTTCCTCCCCAGCTTTGGCCCAAGCGCTGGCTGACGAATGGGCGGCCATCGCGCCTGACGCTCCCCTGACCCCAGCTGACCTGCCGCTGACGCGCATCACCGGCAACCGCCTTGACCGCATCGCCCCGCACATGGACGGCACGCGCGCAGCCCTGTTCAAATACGGTATTGATGACGCGCTGAGCTACCATTCAGACAAGCAGCCGCCAGAAGCTTTGGGCAAAGCGCTGAAATGGGCTGATGGGCAGGGCCTGCGCCCCACCCCCACTGAAGGGTTGATGCCGGTGGAACAGCCTGATGACTACAAGCGCAGGCTCACCCGGATTTTGGAGAGTAAAAACCCTGATGAGCTAGCAACGCTTGGTGTCCTGGCGCCAGCCTTGGGCAGCCTCCTCATTCCCTTGGCGTTGCTGGATGGTGCCATCACCCCTGCTGAGGCCATCAGTCTGGGCACAGCTGATGAACGCGCCCAACTTGCTGAATGGGGCCATGATGATGAACTGGCCAAGCGCATCAAGGACAATGAGCAGGACGTCCATGACGCCTTGAAATACCACCAGCTGACCACAAGGAACTGAGCAGCGCCCTGCACTGCCAGGGTGCAGCGCTGTTTAGCGGGTGCTCCCCCAACTGTGAGGAGGGGGCTTCAGCTTTACTTGTGGAGGTAGGCCATCAGCTTGGGGAGTTCTTCTGCAAGGGATTTTTCGCGTGGTTTCTGCAGGTACTCAATGGCGCCCAGGCTGTCCCATTGGGCACCTTGCCGGTTGAGGGATGGTTCCAAGGTTTCCATCAGGATGGATTCAAGCGTGGTGATAAGGCCGTTGGCCTGCAGGGGCGCGCTTGTTTTCTCCAAATGGGGTGGGGACTGCTCATCCCGCTGGACCACACCATAAAGGCCAAACCAGGAAAACCTGTCCCAACGCCCACTCAGCCTGTCCCTGGTGTGGTCCAGAAGACGCCTGCCAAGCGTGGCGTTGCTTTTGTTGGTGCCTTTGCTTTTGTCTGAGTTGCCAGCTTGGCCTGCATAAACGGCCTTGGCGCCATCATAAAGGATGTAGACGCCGACCTCCTCGCTGAAGTCAACGCTTTGGCTGGCCCCCTGGGCTGTTCCCACCAGACGTGGTTTGGCGCCCCTCCAGTCCACCCAAGCGCGCCGCCAGAACATGCCAAAAGCCTTCACCCCGCCGGCATCCTCAGTTGCCTGGGGTTGGGTGGGTTCAAGCTTTGCCAGGGCAGCTGGACGTTTACTTGGCGTAGTTGTGCTGGGGGTTGCAAGGCGCCAACGGGTGGGGCGGTTGCCTTCACTGGCCACGGCGCCAG
Source organism: Formicincola oecophyllae (assembly GCF_006542395.2). Lineage (NCBI taxonomy): Bacteria > Pseudomonadati > Pseudomonadota > Alphaproteobacteria > Acetobacterales > Acetobacteraceae > Formicincola > Formicincola oecophyllae. The sequence continues at coordinate 1,297,466 of NZ_CP038231.1, forward strand.
ATGGCTGCAGTTGGGCGTAGAGCTGCGCATTGATGGTGGCTTCAGGGGTGGCGCCCGTCAGTGTGCGCAACCCTTTCTGCTTGATGGTGGCTGCAATCTCCCCCACCGTTGCAGGCTGGCACAGCGCAAGCGCCTTCAAGATGGCTTCAGACCAGTTCTGCGAAGGGGTCTTGCCCATGGTGCTGGCCCTTTTCAGTCCTCGTCTGGCAGCAGGACGCTGACAGTCGCCAGGCAGGCCATGCCTTCACCACGCCCGGTAAAGCCCAGCTTCTCCGTTGTGGTGGCCTTGACGGAAATGCGCTTTGCGCCAACCCCCAGCAAATCAGCCAGGCGGGCGCGCATGGCTTCTACATGGGGGCCAATTTTGGGGCGCTCGCAAATCAAGGTCAGGTCGGCATTGGCCAGCCGGCCACCATGGCTTTTGATGAGCGCGCCTGCATGGCGGAGGAAACGCGCTGAATCCATGTTCAGCCACGTGTTGTCGCTGGGGGGGAAATGCTTGCCGATGTCACCTTCGCCCAGCGCGCCATAAATGGCATCGCAAAGGGCATGGATGCCCACATCAGCGTCAGAGTGGCCAGCAAGGGCATGGCTGTGGGGCACTTCCACGCCGCACAGCATCAGCTTGCGTCCTGCATCCTTGGTGAAGGCGTGGACATCATAGCCCAGGCCACTGTGGGCAATCAGGGGGGTGGGTGCAGTCATGAGGGCATTCCTTCATCGGGGGAGGGGGGCTGGGCGCCGTCAGCCAGCAAGCGCTCAAGCCGCCTGAGGTCACTGGCCAGTGTGAGCTTGATGTTGTTTTCATCGCCAGCAACCACATGGACGGGGTGGTTCTGGCGTTCCAGCAAAAGCGCATCATCAGTGCAAGGCGCGTCAAGGTCGCGGTGAAGCGCCAGCAGAAGGGGGAAAGCAAATCCCTGCGGCGTTTGCGCGCGCCACAACCCAGCGCGCGGGACGGTGCCCGTGATAACGCCATTCTCCACCTTTTTAAGGGTGTCGCTGACGGGAACCGCTGGGATGACGCCAGAAGCCCCGCCAGCCAATGCGTTGATGACGGCTTTCGTAACAGCGTTTGGCACGTAAGGCCGCGCACCATCATGCACCAGGACAAGATCAGGGGGCTGGGCCAAGGCCGCCAAGGCCTCCAGGCCAGCGCGCACGCTGTCTTGGCGTTCAGCGCCGCCTGCCACGGCAGGGCGCACCTTGTCGGGGGGCAGTCCAGCCAAGGCCTGCTCCAGGAGGGGGCCAGTCCCCACAGGCTGCAGCACATCCACATGGGGCAGCAGTGCCTGGGCCGCATGGCGCAGCACGGGTTGGCCAGCCAACATCACGTACTGCTTGTCAGGCGTGCCTGGCCCTGCGCCAGCCGCAAAGCGGCGCCCCCGCCCCGCAGCCAGCAGAAGCGCCGCCACGCGGAGCCGCGGGGCTTGTGGGGGGGGCGTGGTGGTGGGTTTGGGCTGCATGGCGTTTTCCGGCGGTGTTAGGGCAGGCGAAGCGTGCGCGCACAGCGCCCAACAGGGGTGGGAAGGGTTGTTGGGACGAGTTTTTCAGTGTTTGTCGTGCAGAAGTAAGGAGGGCATGTCCAGGCTGAAACTGGGAACAATGATATCGTCAGCATGCCAAAGACCAGCTGGGGTGGCGTGGACTGCATGGTAAACCCCCATAATAAAGGCGCCTGGCATGTCCATTTCAGCTGTGGCTGTGTATTCAAAGGCGCTTTGGGGGGCAATTACAGGTTGTTCACCACCAACGTCCCCATCCTCCAGCTGGTGTGTTTGGCCATTGCAGCCAATGCATGTCCAACTGCGTCCCAGAAGTTGCAGGCTGGCCCTGCCCCTGTTTTCCACAATGACATGGTAAAGCCAGCAATAGTGCCGCTCCTCAGGGCTGGACTGGTCATCCAGCCACATGGTGCGCACACTTACAACGACATCGCCGGTGCGGGCCTTGAAACCGCCCAAGTGCGACAGCCGGCCAGCAAAGGGCCCTTCATCGCTGCCTTCATCATCCTGGTCGAAAAAGGGGGGCTGGTAAGGTTTGTCGATCATCGAACCTTTCTACTGGCCTGGTGGAATTTTGTCAGCCCGTCCTTGAGGGCGCTCTTTAGTTTGGAGCCGGGATGACAAAACCACTGCCAGGGTCTTCATAGGGGGATTGCAGGCGCAGCTAAGCTGCTTTATGAACAAGAACAACCCAAGCTGTTGCGCTTGAGCCATGCGGATGTAGTTCAATGGTAGAACGGCAGCTTCCCAAGCTGCATACGGGGGTTCGATTCCCCTCATCCGCTCCACGTATTTCATGATGTTGGCCCTGTGGCGCTTGTGCGCCATGGGGCCTTTGTCGTTTTAAGCCCTAAGAGCTAAGGGCTGGATGTGACGCGCAGCCATGAAAAAGCCCCGCCCCCTTGGGAAGGAAGCAGGGCTTCTTAACCATCACGCCATGCCAGCTAGGCTGCGGGGCTATGACGTGGAAGGCGGCTTGGTCAGACCTCAAACCACGCGCATATCGGCTTCCTTGGCATGGGCCAAGCGGTCGATCTGGGGCATGATTTCATCAAGGAACGTGCTGGCTGCCTCATTGGGGGAGGTGCCGGCTTCATCAATCAGGTCATTGATGCGGCTCATGAGGTTGTCATAGCGCTGCAGCAGGTCATGGGTCAGGCGGCCTTTGCCACCGTCTTCAGGGTTGGCGACCGCGCCAGAACGCTGGAAGGCGGTGGCGATGTCCTCGCGTGCATTGGCCAGAATGGTGCCGACATCCTCCCCCGTGCGCCCAGCGTTGCGCAGTTCCTCACCCAGGAATGACAGGTCAAGGGTGTAAGTGGCCTTGTTGCCATGGCCCTGGTCCTTGAACTGGTAACGGCGCTTCTCACGCTCGATGTGGGGCTGCTCAAAAGCTTTATGGTGTGACATGAAGGTTATCCTGCAATGGAAGGTTTGAGGTGGCCTTGATAGGGCCCTGGCTTTGCGCGCCAAGGCCAGCTCAGGCCGTTGGGTGGCCTTCAGGCGGCTTTAGTGGCCTTCTGAATGGCGCTGGCGCCAGCGGCGGCCAAGGGCGTAAATGCCGTGGTCGGTTTTGTGGGCTTCATCTTCGCCAAGCGATGTGTAGTCAATATTGACGTCATCACCTGAAAGCACCTGAAGGCGGCATTTCTTGGCAGGCTCATTGCCGTAGGCCTCGGCAAACAGGGCGTCAATCTCATGGCGGCGCTCCTCAGCGGAGGGGCCGTCAGCCACGATGAAGCCTGAAGGCTCGTTGGCGGGCGCGTCCTCGCCACCAAAAATCAGGCCAAAAGACATGGCGTGGAAATCAATGGGGTGACGGTTGAGGATAATGCCTTCAACCGTTTTGGTGGTGGCTTCAGCGTTGCCTTCATGCTTGTGGCCAGCTTTTTTCAGCAGGGCGCCAAGGGTGTGCTGGGCATCGCTCTGGCGGCCGGCGACACCTGCAAAAACCTTGTTGCTGGCGTGGTCGATGTGAAGGGCGGCGTAGGCATGGGCTGGATGGGAAGTCTGGGACATGTCCTGCTCGTGGCGTGAAATCTCGAAAAACGGGGCGCCAAGTTCAGGGCAGCCCCAATCCGGCCTGGGCCTGGGCCCTGCACGGTCGGAAGCGGGAAGCGGCTCGATGAACGCCTCCCCATCCTTGTAGCTTCTAGCAGGCTTCAAGGAAAGCATTCCCTGGCTCTTGCCGTGCGCACGCCTTGGCGGCACTGATGAGGCGTGGACAAAGCGCCAAGCCAGCGTGGTGGCCTGGGCGTGATGAAACGAGGGCCGGGAATTAAGGGGGCAGCATGCCACAAAGAGGTTTTGAAGGCATGGTGGGGCAGGGGCGGCCCTGGGGGTGGGGGCGTTGTCTACACCACGTTGCGCAGGCAGGCATGGCTTTGCTGGGTGTTTGGGGGTGTGCACATGCCGCCCCTGTAACCCCTGTGCTTGGGGCGCGCCATCCTGCAGCCCCATCAGGGCAGGCCCCCCTGCAGGACGGCGTTTATGAAGGCGCCATCGCTCCCCTCAACGAGCGCAAAACACGCCTTGCCCCCCAAGGCCATGTGCGCGTGACAGTGCATGGTGACACTGTGCGGGTGCTTGTTGTGGCAAGCGGGTTAGGACCCCGCCAGGTCTATGGCCAGCAGATCCAGGGTTTTTTAACGCCGTCTGGCCGTGATGGGGCTGGCAACAGCGCCCATTGCGCCACCTTGGCGCAGGACAGCAACCATGATGGTTACGTGGATGTGCCTGAGACCGTTGCTAGTTCAGGCATGATGTTGGTGCCGCTCAACGCCCAGCCAGCCGCCATGGACATGACGGCACCCACCTATCCCCGCAGCCTGGCAGACGGCACATACCATTATGACGTCACCCTAAAGCGCACGCGCCTTGAAAATAGATTGGCGCGCGCCTTCAACACCAGCCTTCTGCCAGCAACCAGGGTGATTTACCTTCATGGTGTCGCCCCTGGCAAAGCGTTGCCACGCAGTGTGTCCACCATTGGTTTCCAGCCTGCTTGGCAGACATTGCCCGTGGCCTGCGCGCTTTTGGTGAAGGTGGGGGGCTGAGCGTAGGCTGGCGGGCATGCTGTGCTAGCCCAAGCGCTTTTTGTTCAATCTAAGGTGCCGTCAATGGCAACGCGCAGGGCACGCGCAACGCCTTGGCGTTCCTCCTTCGTTAAGGGCAGGATGGGCAGGGGGGGCTGTGCTTCGGTCAGCCCCAACTCATTGGCGGCCGCATAGGCCACGCGCAGTGAATTGAAGGCACGGTCAAGCATCCAAAGGGGCTGCAGGCGCTCATTAAGGCGCGCCACCTCCCCCCCTTTGCGGGCCAATGCCGCTTTGGTGAGTGCCACACACAGTTCAGGCAACAGGCCAGCTGTCACGCTGTACCAAGTGTCTGCCCCTTCCATTAGGGCGGCGGCAGCGCCCCAATCATCGCTGTAACCGATGGAAAGATGGCTTGTGGCCCCTTCGCGCAGGCTGTTCAGTTCCTCGCGCACGGTACTGGCCAGGGGCAGGGGCGTTTTGAAGGCAGCCACATTGGGCAGTGCGGTTAGGCGCGCCATCAAGTGCCGGCTGATGCGGAAATGCGTTGTGGTAGGGGTGTTGTACACCACGATAGGCAGATAGGTGGCTTCGCAGACGGCCTTGTAAAGCTCGAAAACCTCATCCTCCGTCAGGGGGGTGTAGGAAAGCGGCGTCAGCAGGAGGGCGTCAGCGCCAGCACGCGCCGCATCCTGGGCCAGGCGAATGGTCTCATCTGTGCGCAGTGACCCCACGCCAGCAATCAGGGGAACCTGACCGCGCACCACCTCTGCCGCTGCGGCGATGGTGCGGGTGCGCTCCTCATGGGCTAGGTAAGGGTAAATGCCTGTGCTCCCGACAATGCCGATGGAATCCACCCCAGCATCAAGCAGGCGTTGGGTCAGGCGCCCAACACCATCTGTGTCGACAATGCCTTCAGCGTTGGCAGGCGTGATGGGGAAGGCTGACAGGCCACGGAAAAGAGATTTCATGGGTGGCTCCATTGGAAGGTCTTGGGGCTGAACAAGCACAGCCACCCCCCCTTTGTGGGCAGCAGCCGTGAAAACGTTGCGCAAGTTAACCAGATAAACAGAAAGATGCGCCACAGGGCGTGGCGCACAGTAGGTGTGCGTCACCATAGCCAGCAGGGCTTGGGGGGTGAACGGCCACTCAGTGCATAGGGGACATGCGTAGTACGGATTTGGCCCTTGAACCTTCAAACGCTCAGGCAAAAGCTGCCCAAGGGAAGCCTTGCTGAGGGGCAGGGGCACGGTTGGGGCCTTGCAGCCTTGCTAGCCTTGACCCATGTTCAAGACAGTGGCTGGGCTTGGGCAGCTGCCAGCAGGTCACGTGCTGCGCATGGCGTGCTGTTTAACGTGCGGGCCCCTGGTCCCTTCGCCTTGGCATAGTGAACAGTGCCTTTACTTTGGGGCTGTTTATCACCATGCCTCTCCCTCAGCAAAAAGGAGTGAACCTATGAGCACTCATGATGCCTCCAATGACACCATCGACACCTTGCCCCCTGAGAAACTGCCCCAAGCGGTGAAGTTTGTGGTGTGGGATGGCCCCCAGCTTGAGCGCGAAACAGTGCGTAAACTGCGCGCGCGCCTTTTGGCCCGCCAGGATGCAGACCACGCTGAGCTGCAGCGTGCTGTGCGCATGTGTGAAAGCTTTCTGGAAGGGCAAAGCCGCCCTGAATAAGGGCATTCAGGTGACCTGGCCCTTGAGCATATCTGGCCTTGAGCCTTTAGGAACGCCAAAAGGGCACAGAAACGCCGATCGATAGGCGCCACCGTGCCCTTCAGCGGGCTTGAAACCGCCGTCCTTAAAACGAGTTTGGCCTTTTAGTGGGTATGGCGGCGCTTGGAACGTTTGACGACATGGTGGCGCTTAGTCTTGGCCGTTGACGGTTGGGTGCCACAGCGCCTTGGCTTTTATAGGCTTTGCCATTCCAGGCCAGGCGCTGGTCGTCATTAACCAGCAAATCTTGCATGCCGTTATGGTAAGTTGGCAGAAGGGCAATACTGCCATCTACAGCGTCAAGCGCAGGGGCCCACCCTTCAGGGGTGTTGAGCCAAACACTGGTAGTGCAGCCAGCCGACCCACACAGCCACATAGACTGCAATTGCACAAACAGCGCCTTGCGCGGGCTGTGCTGCCCCAGGTTGAGCTCCGCCAGCTGGACCGTCACATGGTCATGGTGGGCGTTGGCGTCAGCGATGTCATCAGCGTTGAGGGTGCGGGCGTCAGCGTCAAGGGCACTTCCAGGCTGGCTTGAAAGCTGCACAGGGATGCTGCCAGCAACAGCTGCTGTCGCCTGCCCAGGAACTGTTAGCGCAGCAGCCCCTGCCAGAAGGGTGGCTGCTGCCAAAGCCGCCCCCCAGCTGCGAGGCAGGAAAACGCGGGTGATGGGGAACCTGGTTTTCATGTGTTTTTCTTCCAGTTCTCTGTGGTGGCCCACAGTTTACTCATGCCGCATGGTAATGACCAGCACATCGCGCCATGCTGGCTTGTCCTCAACCACAGGCTTTACCGGTGTGGCGCCATGATAAACCTTGTGGTCGTTCACAAAAGCCACATCCATGGGGTTGGTGAGGGTGAAATGACCAAGGGGGGTTTTCTTGTCCAAAGCCGTGATGGTGGTGTCGCCCTGCTGCACATTGCGCCGTTGCACCATCATGGCATAGACCCAATCGACGCCATCGCGGTGCAGTCCCTCAGGGTTGGGGTTGCCATCCATGCCAGGGGCGGCCTCAATGCGGAACTGGTGCACTTCCACATGCCATGATGGTGGGCGCTTTTCAGGCGCGGTCAACGCGTTGGCGCGGCTCAAGGCGGCCTTCAGGCACGCCTGCATGGCAGGGTGGTGGGCGATGTGGTCTTCAATGGGGTTGAACCACCGTTCCACCCCACCATTGATGGGGTTGTAATCACGGCTTTGGTAATGGGGCTGGTGTGGTTTGCGCGTCAGAATGGGTTCCTGCCCTTCAGGGCAGCGCACGGAAAAAACCGCATAGCGGCGGCGGCGGTAACGGCCGCCATCAGCCATGAAGCGGTCAACGCCCAGGTTGTTCCAGCTTTCCGCAAAGCCAGGCCAGTCCTTCAAGCCGTAACCTTCAAGCCATGGCATGGTCTGCATGGCAGGCGCGTAGCCAAAGCCTTTGCTGGCCAGGTCAGCGCCAAGGGAAGCGGGCACAGGGGGCAGTGCAGTCATGATCGGTCCTCCAGACATTCGCTGCCCCGCTTAGGGAGAGGGGGCGCAGGCTGCAAGTGAAACTGGTGCAACCTTTCAACCAGCCCCGCCAGCTGAAGCCCATGGGGTGTTGGTCCCAAGCTTGGGGCAGGGCCGCGCCCCAAAGGCACAGCCCTGGGTGACCACACAGGCAAAGCGCTTGTGGCTTGTGCGCTTAGAAGGGGCTATGGGGTGGTTCGGGGTGCAGCAAATGGCCAATCAGGCGCTCTGCCGCTGAAACCGGCCCAAAAAGGGAGGCCAGGTACTTGTAGTACAGCGAGCGGTGCGCCATGCCGACAATTTTGCCGCACAGCCCCGTGCCGCCGAAATCCTTGTCGCTGGGGGCGACATACCAGGCATCAAAATCACCCAGCATGACGATGACGCCACGGTTGTTGAACACGAAATTGCCCGGCTTGCGTCCAGCCAGGAAATCCTGCACCGCGTAGCCAGCGTAGAAGCCCTGCTGGTTGGCTACCTGTGCTGTGCTGGGTAGTGGCTTCTCAGCAATGGCTGAACAATCCCCAAGGGCGAAGATGGCAGGGTCCTGCGTGGTTTGCAGGGTAGGGCCAACCACCAGCTGGCCCATGCGGTTGCGCTCCAGCTCAGCGAAGATGGCCGTGCCATCCACAGCTTTGACACCAGCTGCCCACACGCGCACGTCAGCTTCCACGAACTGGCCACTTTTCAGCTTGAAGCCCTTGTCGGTGACTTCAGCCACAGCGGTGTGGTCGAGCACCTGATAGCCGATCTTGCTCATTTCGCGCGTCATGCTGACGGAGACGTTCTCAGGCATCCTGTTGAGGATGCGCGGCGAAGCTTCCAGCAGGCTTGCGCGGAAGAGCTGCTCGCGGCCTTTTTTGCCCAGCCCCTTGGTGCGGTCGATGGCCTCCACGAAGTTGCCGGAGAGCTCAACGCCTGTTGGGCCACCGCCAACCACAGCCACTTTCAGGGGTTCTGAGGTGGCGTGGGCTTTGGCCATGCCATTCCAGAAGTGGTCGTAAAGAACGCGCGCTTGGTCGACCTTGTCGAGGAACAGGCAGTTATCCTGCGCCCCAGGGGTGCCGAAATCGTTGGAGCGCGCCCCCATGGAAACGATGAGGGCATCGTATGGCAGGGTAATGCCACCTTCCAGCGTCACGCTTTTGGCGCTGCGGTCAACAGAGGCAGGCTTGTCCTGGACAAAGGAGAAGTTGAAGCGCCTGGCCAGCTCATCAAAGGGGAAGAGATTGCCCTTGAAAGGCATGGTGCCTGTGGCAAGCTCGTCAAAAAGGGGCTTCCAGACATGGACAGCGTTGGGGTCCACCAACGTGACGTGGATGTCTGAACGGCGTTGGAGCGAAATGGCAGCCGCCAGGCCGCCAATGCCACCACCAAGGATGACGACGTTCTGGTGGGGGTGGCTTGCGGGGGTGTTGGTGGCGTTGGGCTCTGACATGGCAGGGGTTTCCTCAAGTGTCATGGGGCCGGGGCAGTTGGGCAGGCCGTGATGGTGTCCCAATCTTGGAAAATCATGGTCGCGGCGGGACCTTCCCCGCAGGCGCTGGTACTTTCCGCGCCCTGACAAAAAATTAAGGTGCGCTTCAGCCTGATCACCTTAGAGGGGGGGAAAACGTTACTCAAGTGGGGGTGAACCCATTGGAGCCAGGCTGCGCAACCACCTTGTCAACTGCGGTAAGAACCGTTGATGTCGATGTAACCATGGGTCAGGTCGCAGGTCCACATGCACGCTGCGCCATCGCCCATGTTCAAATCTACCAAAATGGTGATTTCAGGCTTTTTCATGGCAGCATCGACTGCGCTGCTGTCATAGCCTGGAACAACGGCCCCTTTGTGGGCCACCTCCACCCCGCCCATCCAAATGCTCAAACGATCACGGTCGGCGGGGACGCCGCTTTTGCCCACAGCCATCACCACCCGTCCCCAATTAGCGTCTTCGCCAGCGATGGCCGTCTTGACGAGGGGCGAGTTGGCGATGGCGCGCGCGACCTGACGGGCTGCAGCGTCATCCATGGCCCCTTTGACTGCGACCTTGATCAATTTGGTGGCGCCTTCACCATCACGCACCACCATCAGGGCCAGTTCCTGCAGAAGGCTGTCGAGGGCAGCTTTGAAAGGCCCCAGGTCAGGCTGGCCAGCATGGGTGACGGGAGGGTTGGCCACCTGCCCAGTGGCGAAAAGCATCAGCATGTCAGAGGTGGATGTGTCTGAATCCACCGTGATGCTGTTGAAGCTGCCCTGGACGCCTTCATCAAGCAAAGCTTGCAGAACGCCCTGGGGCAGCGTTGCATCTGTGACGACATAAGCCAGCATGGTCGCCATGTCGGGCGCTACCATGCCAGACCCTTTGGCCATGCCCTGAATGACCACAGGCACGCCGCCAATCGTGGTTTCGCGCCTGGCTGCTTTGGGGAAGGTGTCGGTCGTCATGATGGCCCGCACAGCGCCAGCCCAATTGTCGCTGTCCAGTTTAGCGATGGCTTCTGGCAGGGCCTTGATGATTTTCTCAGCGGGCAGAACTTCCCCGATGACACCGGTGGAAGCTAGGAAGACCTCATCTTCAGGGCAGTGGAGGAAACGGGCCAAAGCTGCTGCGCTTTGGTTTACGGTTTCCTCCCCAGCTTTGCCTGTGAACACGTTGGCATTGCCTGAATTGACCAAAAGGGCGCGTGCCTGGGGGGATTTGGCCAGTGCCATGCGGCACCACACCACAGGTGCGCCTGGGCAAGCGTTGCGCGTGTAGACCCCAGCGGCCGTGGTGCCTGGCGCCAGGACAAGCAACATCAGGTCATCACGGCCATGGTAGCGAATGCCCGCCTCCACAGCAGCCAGGCGCACACCCTTGACGGGCGGCAAGATGGGGAGAGGTGTGGCCAAGGGGGAGGTGGCAGTGGCGGCCATGGTGGGTCCTCAAGGCAAGGTGGGATTGAAAGGGCCTTGAGCTTACCACCAGCGCGCTCTGCCACCCTAGACGGAAAAAGCCCCAGCCCTGAAGCCAGCCATGCAAAGGACTCAGCGCTAGGGAGGGAGCTTCACGGCAGCCATGGCCAGCTTGATGGAGCCAGCCCGCTGCTAAATGGTGGACCTACTTATTTGGCGCTTATTTAGCGGGCACCACTTTGCCGTTGACATCGTAACGGACGACCTTGGCGGCTTTTTGGGCGTTGTCGATGACTTTCTTGACATCATCACGGATCAGGATAGCGCGGATGCGGTCCTTTTCCTGCGCAAAAGAGGGCACGGGGGCTGTGCGTGTGCCCAGCACCTGAATCACATGCCAGCCATATTGTGTGTGGACAGGCGTCTGCGAGATGGAGCCGGGCTTCATGGTGAAGGCGGCGTCAGAGAAGGCAGGGATCATGTCGCCGCGCTTAAACCAGCCAAGATCGCCGCCGTTTTGGGCCGCCGTGCCCTTGTCAGCTGAATCAGCAGCGGCCAGCTTGCTGAAGTCAGCCCCCTTGTCCAGCTGCTTGATGATGGAATCGGCCTGCTCCTTGGTGTTGACCAAGATGTGACGGGCGTGGATCTCCTCCTCAGGTTTACGGTCAGCATAGTGTTTGTCGTAATAGGCTTTCAGGGCGCTGTCCGTAATCATGGGGCGCACCTTCTGCTCCAGGTAGGCATTCTGGAGGACGGCATCAGCGGCGGACTGCATAGCAGCTTTCACGTCAGGTTTGTTTTCCAACCCATCCTTAATGGCAGCTGCCTGGATGACCTTCTGGTCGATGAGCTGGTTAACAACGATGGGCACCAACACCGTTGGGTTGCTGCGCAAGGACTGGGCGGCAGGGGGAAGGGACTGAATGGTTTTCTGCACATCGCCAAGGGTGATCTTTTCACCATTCACGCTGGCGATCGTCATGTTGGGGTTCGCGGCAGCCTTGGCTGGGGCGGCTGGTGCCTGGGGGTTTGCCGCTTGGGCCAAGCTGGGCGCGGTGCTGAGCGCGCACAGTGCCAAAGCCGCGCCAGAGAAGATGGAATGGGAAAGGCGTTTATGCCGCATGGGAAACCTCAGTGATGACAGGCACCCGCTGGGGGCACCGGGGGACGCGTCCTTGGGGACTTGATGATGGGGCTGTGAGCCTACTGGCGCCATGGCGCTGCCAGGTGAAGTGGGCCGCACTGGCTTGGCAGCATGTTGGCCCCTGCGCACGGGGCTGGGCTGGCCCTGTGGTCCCTAAGGCTCTGCCCACAAGTCCAAGGTGCCAGGGCAGCCCCATAATGTTCGTGCTCATGTGCAGGCTGCACCATGGCAAAGCTCATGGCGCGCTGCAAGGGATGGAAGGCGCCTTATTGTGCTGCCCTGAACTGCACCCTGGCACTGTGCGATGCCCCCCAGCCCTGTTGCGCAGGTGAAACAGTGCCTTGCGCTGGCGGGTGGGGGTGCTTATCTCCAAGCACAGGGGCCATGCTGCCCAAAGGCCGTGACGTGCTTGATTGGCGGCAGTCCCTTCAACGATGCGGCATGTTCAGTCCAGCGCCCGCACCCCAAAACCGCCACCCCAAGCCTGCCGGGAGTTCAGCAGACCCTCATGCTTTCACGAGTTGCACGCGCCCTGTTTGGCTCAGCCAATGACCGCACCCTCAAGGCCTACCGTCAGCGTGTTCCGGCCATCAACGCCCTTGAAGACAGTGTCCGGGGCCTGACTGATGAGGCTCTGCAGGCCAAGACAGCCGAGTTCAAACAGCGCTTGGCCAAGGGGGAGACCCTGGACGACCTGCTTTGTGAGGCCTTCGCTGTCTGCCGCGAAGCCAGCCGCCGCGTTCTGGGCAAACGTCATTTCGATGTGCAGCTCATTGGCGGCATGGTCCTTCATGATGGACGCATCGCTGAAATGCGCACTGGCGAAGGCAAGACTCTGGTCGGCACGCTGCCTGTCTACCTCAACGCGCTGGGGGGCAAAGGCGTCCACGTGGTGACGGTTAACGATTACCTAGCTAGCCGCGATGCCGCTGAAATGGCGCGGCTTTACAGTTTCCTGGGGCTGACCACGGGTGTGGTCGTGCCCAACATGCCTGATGAGGAACGCCGCGCCGCCTATGGGTGTGACATCACCTACGGCACCAACAACGAGTTCGGCTTCGATTATCTGCGCGACAACATGAAATATTCCTTGGAGGAGCTTGTCCAGCGCCCCTTCAACTTCGCCATTGTCGATGAGGTGGACAGCATCCTGATTGATGAGGCGCGAACCCCCCTTATCATCTCTGGCCCTGCTGACGACAGCTCAGAGCTTTACGAGGCCGTAGACGCCGTCATGGTGGAACTGGTCAAGGACCCCAAGCATTATGAGAAGGAGGAGAAGCACCGCACCGTCATCCTGACGGAAGAGGGCACCCACGCGGTGGAAGAGCTGCTGGCCAAGGCGGGCATCCTGCAGCATGGCGGCCTTTACGATGTGCACAACGTCACACTTGTTCACCACGTTCAGCAGGCGTTGCGGGCCCACACCCTGTTCACGCGCGATGTCGACTACATCGTCCGTGATGGCAAGGTCATGCTGATTGACGAATTCACAGGCCGCATGATGGATGGCCGGCGTTATTCCGATGGCCTCCACCAGGCCCTGGAAGCCAAGGAAGGGGTGGAGATCCAGCAGGAGAACCAGACCCTGGCCTCCATCACGTTCCAGAACTATTTCCGCCTCTACCCCAAACTGGCTGGCATGACGGGCACCGCCATGACGGAGGCTGACGAGTTCATGGAGATCTACGACCTTACCCCTGTCGCCATCCCCACCAATCTGCCTGTCAAGCGCCAGGATACAGATGATGAGGTTTATTTGAACGAGGGCGACAAGTTCAACGCTGTTGCTAACCTCGTCAAGGAGATCAACGCCAAGGGCCAGCCCGTTCTGGTGGGCACGACCTCCATTGAGAAAAGTGAGCACCTCTCCAACCTGCTGCACCAGAAAGGGATTGCCCATAATGTGCTGAACGCCCGCCACCATGAGCGCGAAGCGGCCATTGTGGCGCAGGCGGGCGCGCCAGGGGCCATCACTATCGCTACCAACATGGCGGGGCGCGGCACCGACATTAAGCTGGGCGGCAATTTGGAGATGCTGACTGAGCAGCGCCTCCACGGCGTGGAGGACGCGGCTGAACGTGAACGTTTAGCTGAGGAAACCAGGCGCCAGGTGGAGGAAAACCACAAAAAGGTGCATGAGGCGGGCGGCCTTTACGTGATTGGCACCGAACGCCATGAAAGCCGCCGCGTGGACAACCAGTTGCGCGGGCGCGCGGGCCGCCAGGGTGACCCTGGCAATTCACGCTTCTTCCTGTCGCTGGACGATGATCTCATCCGTATTTTCGGCACATCGCGCATGGCGCCGATGATGCAGAAGCTGGGCTTGAAGGAAGGGGAGGCCATCGTCCATCCCTGGCTCAACAAAGCGTTGGAGAAGGCCCAGAAGAAGGTGGAGGCGCGCAATTTCGACATGCGCAAGAACACCCTCAAATATGATGATGTTATGAATGACCAGCGCAAGGAGGTCTATGCCCAGCGCCGTGCCTACATGCTGCAGCAGGACCTTTCAGCAGAAGTCGCTGAGATGCGCTCCCAGGCGGTCATGGACATGGTCCATGCGCACATCCCTGAAAAATCCTTCCCTGAAGCTTGGGACATGGAGGGCTTGGCCCACCAAGTGCGTGAATCGTTGAACTTGGACCTGCCCGTGCAGGCCTGGGCTGAGGAGCACGACATCACTGAGGATGTGGTGCTGGAACGCTTGGAAAAGGCGACAGCCCAGGCTGCCCAGGCCAAAGCCCAGGCCTTGGGTCCTGACATGATGCGCCTGGTGGAGCGCCACGTGGTGCTGACGTCCTTTGATGCCGTCTGGAAGGAGCATTTGCACGCCCTTGACCATCTGCGCCAAGGCATCGGGCTGCGGGCTTATGGGCAGCGCGACCCGCTTAATGAATACAAGCGGGAAGCCTTTGAGATGTTCAGCGCCATGCTTGATGAACTGCGGCTGCGCGTCACCAGGACGCTGGCCTATGTGCAACTAGCCCCAGCGCCGTCCACCCCTGCGCCCCAGCCGCCCTTGGACCAGCCAGCACCAGCTGGGGGTGAGCAGCAAAGTCTGCCCACCCAAGCCCAGCAAAGCCTGGAGCAGCCCTCACCCCTATCCCCCGCCCCTGCGTCTTCAAGCCAGGCGGGGGATGTGGATGAAGCCACCGTAGCCCAATGGCGCCAGCATTTGGCGCGCAACGCTCCATGCCCTTGTGGCAGCGGGGTGAAGTTCAAGCATTGCCATGGCCGCGTTGGCTGAAAACGCTCTCTGACCTTACCTGCCAGGCCCCAACCCGGTTGGCAGGTGGGGTGGCGCTTTTGTAAGAACGCCTGAAGCAGCCCTACTGGCTGAAACAACAAGCAACCTTACCCCTAATCTGAACGAGGCAAGCAGGAACGACATGGCAGGACATTCCAAATTCAAGAACATCATGCACCGCAAAGGCGCCCAGGACGCCAAGCGCGCCAAGCAGTTTGCCAAAGTCATCCGCGAAATCACGGTTGCGGCGCGCTCTGGCCTGCCAGACCCTGCCATGAACCCACGCCTGCGCGCTGCCATGATTTCAGCGCGTGAGGTCAACATGCCCAAAGACGTAGTGGAGCGCGCTGTTGCTAAAGCTTCGGGCGCGGCTGGCGGCGATGATTACAGCGAAGTCCGCTATGAGGGCTACGGCCCAGCCGGCGTGGCCGTGATTGTGGAGAGCCTGACCGACAACCGCAACCGCACGGCCTCTGACGTGCGCGCCGCCTTCTCCAAATTTGGTGGCTCGCTGGGGGAGACAGGCTCTGTGGGCTTCATGTTCGACCGCATTGGCGTTGTGGCTTATGACGCTGACGCTGCCAATGAGGAGGACATGCTTGAAGGCGCCATTGAGGCAGGCGCTGATAACGCGGAGCTGACAGAGGACGGCCACGAGGTCACCTGCGCGCCAGAGCAGCTCAACAATGTGCGTGAAGCCCTGGAAAAGCGCTTTGGCGAGCCACGCTCTGCCAAATTTGATTGGCGCCCTACCACCACGACCATGCTTGATGAGGAAAAGGCCCGCACGGTCCTCAAACTCATTGACGTTCTTGAGGAGAATGATGATGTGCAGTCCGTCTACGCCAATTTTGAGATCCCCGATGACGTCGCCGAACGCTTGAGCCAGGACTAACGCAGGCCGGTGGTGTGGCGAGAGGACCCAACCTCTTTGAAAAGCCATGTTAGGGAAGGCCAAGTTAGGCCAGCCTCCTCCAGGGCAGTTGCTGGCGTGCGGCTTTTGGGGGTGGATCCGGGCTTGCGCTACACAGGTTGGGGTGTGGTTGAATGTGTCGGCAACAGGATGTTTTACCGTGCTAGCGGCATCATCACGCCAGACGTCAAATTGCCCATGGGGCAACGCCTGTGGCGCCTGCATGAAGGGTTGTGGGACGTCATCACCCAGCAAAACCCCCATGAGGTGGCGGTGGAGGAAACTTTTGTCAACACCAACCCCGCCACAAGCCTGCGCTTGGGGCAGGCACGCGGCGTCATCCTTATGACGCCTGCCAGGGCGGGATTGGTGGTGGCTGAATACAGCGCGCTGCGCATTAAGCAAGCTGTGGTGGGCACTGGCCGTGCCAGCAAGGAACAGGTGGCGCAGATGGTCACACGTCTTCTGCCTGGCGCCAGCCCAAGGCGTTCTGATGAAGCCGATGCCCTGGCAGTGGCCATTTGCCACGCCCACCACCGCCAAGCGCCTGTCCAGGCGGTAACGTCCAGAGCTAGTGCCAAGCAGGTGATGCTTCCTTCCCAGCGGCACAGCCCTGTTGCGCCAGCGGCGGCCATGCTGGCCCGCTTGGTGGCTGAAGTCGGCAGGGACTCTGGAAAGGCCACAACCTTGCCAAGCAGGCCACGGCGGCGCAAATGCAGGTGAGGCGCTGGCTACTGTTCCTTGGGGGAGATCTTGCCCAGAGCCGGCGTGAAAAGTGGGGGGACAAATGATTGGCAGACTAACAGGCCTGGTGGAGGAAGCGGGGGAGCATGGCTGCCTGATTGACGTTAACGGGGTTGGCTACAATGTCATGGCTTCAAGCCGCACCTTGGCTGCGCTCAGCCGCCCTCCCAAGGTGGCGCGTGTCCTGACGGAAATGGTGGTGCGTGAGGACGCCATGCAGCTTTACGGCTTTGCTACCGCTGAGGAACGTTCCCTGTTCCGCCTGCTGACCACTGTTCAGGGGGTGGGGGCGCGCGTGGCGCTGGCCATCCTTTCACTGGCGCCGCCTTCAGAACTGGCCATGGCCATCGCCGCTGGCGATAAGGCCATGTTCACCCGCGCTGCCGGTGTGGGGCCCAAGTTGGCGGGGCGTCTGGTCAGTGAACTGGCTGGCAAGGTCCCGGACATGCCTATGGCGCAAAGTGGCGTTAAAGTTCCCTCTGGCGCTGGTGGCGCCGGTTTGCTGGAGGACTTGACGGGCGCCCTGCTTTCGCTTGGTTACACGCGCTCTGAAGCGTGGCCAGTGGCCAGCAGGGTCATCGGCGCCAATCCAGGTGCTGGCCTGAACCAGCTCGTTCCCTTGGCTTTGCGTGCCATGAGCACCCCTTAATGGCGTGCGCCAGCCCAACGAAGCCCAGCTGGACAACAAACCCTAAACCAACTGCCAAAATGCTAGGATGAGGCGATTAAGCCCCACCCGTACCGACATGGAATGACATGAACCAGCCGCCCAACGACCCTGCCATGCCGATTGAACGCCCTTTGAGCGCTGAATTTCAGGCTGCAGATGCACCTGACCACGCGCTGCGCCCACGCACACTGGCTGATTTCACAGGGCAGGAAGTGTCTAGGGCCAACCTAGCTGTTTTCATCCAGGCCGCGCGCACCCGTGGGGAGGCCCTCGACCATGTGTTGCTTCATGGGCCCCCAGGCCTGGGCAAAACCACCTTGGCGCAGATCATCGCCACAGAACTGGGCGTGGGGTTTCGCGCCACCTCTGGGCCTGTTATCCAGCGTGCTGGCGATTTGGCGGCTATCCTTACCAATCTTCAGCCCAATGACGTGCTGTTCATCGATGAGATTCACCGCCTGCAGCCCGCCATTGAGGAAATTCTCTACCCTGCCATGGAGGATTTCCAGCTTGACCTAGTGATTGGCGAAGGGCCAGCGGCGCGCTCCGTACGCATCGATTTGCCGCCTTTTACGTTGGTGGCGGCCACAACCCGCTCTGGCCTTTTAGCCAAGCCACTGCGTGACCGCTTCGGCATCCCCATCAGAATGGTGTTCTACACCCCTCTGGAATTGCAGCACATTGTGCTGCGCGCAGCCAGCAAGCTTGGTCTGGCTTTGACAAGTGATGCCGCCTTGGAAGTGGCGCGGCGTTCACGCGGCACCCCGCGTGTGGCGGGGCGTCTGCTGCGGCGCTTGCGCGATTTCGCTGCCGTGATGGGGGGCGCTGGCGCTGAGGTGACGCGTGCGCAGGCCAACAGCGCCCTCAACCGCCTGGAAGTGGACGCTAATGGCCTGGACGCCATGGACAGGCGCTACCTGTCGCGCATTGCCGAACATCACCAAGGCGGCCCTGTTGGCATTGAAACTTTGGCAGCCGCCCTTTCAGAAGGGCGCGGCACTTTAGAAGACGTGGTGGAACCTTACCTGATCCAGGAAGGGCTTGTACTGCGCACGCCGCGTGGGCGCATGTTAGGCCGCCAGGGCTGGGAAGCGTTGGGCATGGTCCCGCCGGCCGGGTTCGCGCAGCAGGATGATTTGCTCTCAGGCACTGCTGGCGCTGAAGGGGCGCCATGATGACCCTCCCCGGTCCCTTGCCGCTTGACGCAGGGCACAAGTGCCGTTTCAGGGTTTACTATGAGGATACGGACGCTGGCGGCATCGTCTACCACGCGCGCTACCTGGCCTTTGCTGAGCGTGCCCGCGCGGAGGCGCTGCGCGCCCATGGACTGGAGGTAGGCAAGCTTGCGCAGGAGGGGGTGAGTTTCGTAGCGCGCCATCTGGAGGTGGACTACAAATTCCCTCTGCGCTTGGATGAGGTGTTCGAGGTCCAGACCACCGTCACCAAACAACATGGAGCGCGGCTGTGCCTGCAGCAGCGCATTCTGGCGGTGGAGGGGGACGGCCAGCGGGTGGCCGTGCTGCTGCAGGTGGAGCTTGCCTGCGTGCACACGCATTCAGGCAAGCCGCAGCGCATACCCTCATCATG
This sequence comes from Formicincola oecophyllae, assembly GCF_006542395.2. NCBI lineage: Bacteria > Pseudomonadati > Pseudomonadota > Alphaproteobacteria > Acetobacterales > Acetobacteraceae > Formicincola > Formicincola oecophyllae. The sequence goes on from NZ_CP038231.1 coordinate 1,316,402, forward strand.
CCAGCGCGCCCTGCGTGGGCTTGAGCTGCCAAACCAGCTCTCAAGCTGAGCTTGTGCGCTCAAAGGAGTTGGGGCGCTTGCCCATTCATCCCAGGCGCTGAAAGGGGGCTGGCGCTGCGGCGCGCTTCAGGGCATCATCCATTCAAGACCCCCCAGGTGTGCCTTGGCGCCATGCTTCTTGAGCAATGCCTTCAAAACGGGCGCCCCAGCAGACACCCACCCATGACCGGGAGATGACAAAGGCAATGGAGCAGAACATGGCGGCAGGTGCCGCACAAGCCGTTTCCCAAGCAAGCCTTCAACCGGCAGGGGGACTTTCCCCCTTGCAGCTGTTCCTCCATGCCTCCCTTACCGTGCAGCTTGTCATGGTGGGGCTGTTCCTGTGCAGCGTGTTTGTGTGGGCTGTCATCATCCAGAAGGTTATTTTCCTCAAGCGCCTCAACAAGGAAGCCACTGTGTTTGAGAATCGCTTCTGGGCGGGCGGCTCCCTCGATGCGCTTTATGAAAACGAGGGCGTGCGCCCCTCTGGCCCCATGGCGGCGGTGTTTGGCGCGGCCATGGCTGAATGGCGCCGCTCTCATGCTGGTGGGGTGGACATGACGCGCCCAGCCACGCAGGAACGCATCGACCGCGCCATCAACGTCACCATCGCGCGCGAGAATGAGCGCCTCACACGTTTTATGTCGGCGTTGGCCACTATTGGCCCTGTGGCGCCTTTCGTGGGGCTTTTCGGCACGGTGTGGGGCATTATGCACGCTTTTGACGCCATCGGGGCCATGCACAACACCAACCTTTCCGTTGTGGCGCCTGGCATTTCGGAAGCCCTCTTCGCCACAGCATTGGGTTTGTTGACGGCCATTCCAGCTTACGTGGCCTATAACCTCCTCTCCCGCGCCATCGATAGCTTCGATGAGCGCATGGAGAATTTCGGCACTGAATTCGCAGCTATCCTCTCCCGCCAATCGGAGGAGCAACGTGCCCGCGCCCTCAAGGGCGCCCCCCAGCCAACCAGCGACCTCCAGGGCCAGGGCTGAGCGATGGCGATAGGGCAGAAACGGGCGCGCCGCCGGCCAGAAGCCGCCATTAACGTCACCCCCTTGGTGGATGTGATGCTGGTGCTGCTGATCATCTTCATGGTGGCAGCGCCCATGATGACAAGCGGCATCAGCGTTGACCTGCCCAAGGCCAGCGCCAAGCCCCTCAACACGGACACCAAACCCATCACAGTCTCCATGAAGTCGGACGGCAGCGTGTGGATCGGTGACGCGCCCATCAGTGAGGATGCGCTCGTCAGCCGCCTACTGACTGATTCGCACAATGACACTTCGCGCCGGGTCTTCGTGCGGGCGGACGCCAAGATCGACTATGGCCAGGTGATGAAGCTCATGGGGGTCATTACCTCTGGTGGCTTCACGCATGTGGCGCTTCTGGCCCAGGCCCAGAGCGAGCATTGAGGGGCAGCGCGCCTTGAACGCCCCCCCAGACAACGCGGCCCCTGTGGCGGTGGGCCCCATGGTGCGGCAAAGTAACCCGGCGCGCGTGGGGGTTGCGGCGTCCGTAGTGCTGCATGGCCTGATGATTCTGGCCCTGCTTTGGGCAGTAGATGAAAGCGCCCCCCCCTTGCCGCCCCAGCCTGAGCAATCAGTGGACATGGTCTTTGAACCAACGCCTGATTCACACCCAGCCCCCCACAGTGCTGTGCGCGCCCCCCATCCCGCACCGCAGATGCCAGAGCCCAAACCGCAGCCCCCCCAGCCAGAGCCCGCTAAGGAACCCAAGCCTGAGCCGCCCCCTCCTTCGCCACCGCCACCACCTGAGGCAACCTCCCATCCCAAGCCCACGCCGGAGGTCAAACATGCCGCGCGCACTCCAGTGAAGGTGGAAACGCCAGCCCCCAGCATGATTGAGGCCGGCCATAAAAAGGCGCCCAAAACCAAGGCCCCTGTGGAAGCCAAGCTGCAGGCCCCTGAACACAAGGTGGAGAAGAACCCCCCCAAACCCATGGCTTCGCACACGCACCAGCCGCGCCAGGCCCCTAAGCACCAAGCCAACAGTGATTCGCTGCTGGCCACGCTTGACGAGTTCAGGACCAAGGAAAAGCAGACCCGCCCCCCCAAAGCCCGCGCTAGCGCACCTGTCAGCGGTGGCGTGCGCAAAGGGGGCGGTTCGCCTGATTCAGACACTAAGGCCTTAGGCCTGGGGGAGCAGAAGGCCATCGGCAGTGCTGTGCGCCGTTGCTATTCCGAAGACACGGCAGCGCGTGATTACGCCAGTTTCACAGCGCACCTGGTGGTCACAGTCGATGAGCGCGGCATGGCGCGGCTTGTGAAATTCGCCCCTGAAACAGCAGCCCGCATGGCTTCGGACCCGCTCTACAGGGCGCGTGCTGAGCGCGCGCGCGCAGCGGTGCTAAGCCCTGAATGCTCCCATTTGCCAGTGCCCTCACGCCTTCTTGGGTCTGTGCGACAGTTCCGTTTCGTGTTCAGGCCTTAAAGTCCCCTGAAGTTGCCCAGGTGTGAAAGCGGCCGCCTAACTCCCTCCAGCTTTTAACTCCCTAAGATGCGCTGAAAAGCGGGGCGCGTTGTGTTATCAAGGGCTCACAGGGTTTGGGCAGCCCCAAGGCCGCCACAGCTTGCAGGGATTGGCTGGAGGGGCGGACGCTTTTGCGGTTCCCCAGGCGCCGGTTTTCGTCCAATGTTTCCAAGCTGCCATCAGGCAGCTGTTTTCCTAGCCAACAGGGAGCCGCTCCGCATGGGTCTAGAACATGAAGGCAAAAAGCCCGCTTCTCTCATTCTGCCTGAGAAGGCCCGGCCAAGCCTGGTGACAAGCCGCCGCCGCCTGCTCCAAGGGGGCACGACGGCGTTGCTTCTGGCAGGCTTGGGCACATGGGCCAGGCCGCTTCAGGCTATGGCCGGTGATGCTGAAATCACGGTCGACAAAGCCCACCAGGACCCCATCCCCGTTCTGGTGCCTGTGTTCAACGGCCCTTATGGCGCCCAGATCAGCTCTGTTGTGGGGGCGGACCTCGACAGCACAGGCCTGTTCCGCGTGATGGGCGGTCCTGCTGAAGCCACCCCAGACCTAGCTGCCCTCAAGGCGCGCGGCCTGCGCGCCGCAGTGGAGGGGACCGTCAGCGGCAGTGGCACGCTGCGGGTGGAGATGCGCCTGTGGGACGTGACAAGTGGCCAGCTCCTCCAAGGTACCGCTTACAGTGCTCCTGCTAACGACTGGCGGCGCATTGCCCACATCATCGCTGATGCCATCTATGAACGCCTTTTGGGGGAGCCAGGCTACTTCGACACCAGCATTGCCTACATCGCCCGCACAGGCCCGCGCCGCCACCAGCAGACGCGCCTGGCCATTATGGATTACGATGGCGCCAATGTGCGCTACCTGACCTCCGGGCGTTGGCTGACGCTTGAACCGCGCTTCAGCCCCTCTGGCACGCAGGTCGCCTTCCTGTCCTATGCTGACAACCGCCCCCGCGTTTACCTCTATGACCTGCCCACAGGCCAGCAGCGCCTCCTGGGGCAGTTTGAAGGCATTTCCTATGCACCCCGCTTTGCGCCAGACGGGCGCTCTGTTGTGCTAGCTGTCACCACCCGCAATGGTGGTTCTGACATTTACAGCGTTGATTTGGGCACAGGCACGCGCCACCAGCTGACAGATGCCCCTGGCGTGATCGACACCAGCCCCTGCTACAGCCCTGACGGGCGACAGATCGTCTTCAACTCCGACCGTGGCGGCAGCCCCCAGCTGTACGTCATGAATGCGGATGGCAGCGGCGCGCACCGCATTTCTTATGGCGCTGGCCATTATGGATCGCCTGTGTGGTCACCGCGTGGCGACCTCATCGCCTTCACCAGGATGCAGCATGGCCAGTTCTCCCTGGGCGTCATGAACCCAGACGGCTCTGGCGAGCGCACCTTGACGCGTGGCTTCACTGTGGAAAGCCCAAGCTTCGCCCCTAATGGGCGTGAGATCGTCTTCTGCCGCCAGAACGCGGCTGGCCAAGGGGGCGCTGGCTTCAGCAGCAGCTTGGGCATGATTGACGTCTCAGGCTTTAATGAGCACACGGTGCGCACCCCCACGGGTGCTTCAGACCCTGCCTGGTCCCCCTTGCGCCACTAAAAGGGGCACAACAGCCCCTGCTGGTGGTTTTTGGGGCGGGAAGCTTTGAAGGGCCACCTCAGGGCATTCATTTTGGCGCCGGAGCTTGGTTAATCAGCCAGGGGCATTGACGGCGGGCAAAAGGGGATGTTCTGCTGCTAAAGGTGCATTTGGAATGATGCTGAAACGGTTTGGGGGCGTAGGTGCGAACGCCTTACCAATGTAGCGCAGTTTCAGTGGATGCCAGGCAAAGCGCATTTCAACCGCATTTCAACATTGAAAACAGGCCTGTATGATGAAGCGGGCCTCCCTGAAGGGGAGATTGGTCATGACGGTTAACAAGAACTGGACCCGCCTTGCCGCGGTGACGTTGATGGGGCTTTTGGCAGCTTGCGGTGGGCCAGACAACAATGGCGCCGGCACGGGTGCTAGCAATGGCGCAGGCAACGGCATGGGCAATGGTGGCATCTCAGCTTCTAGCATGGGTGGGCCTGGCAGCCAGAGCGACCTGGCTGCCACAGCTGGGGACAGGGTGTACTTCCCCCTCAACCAGAATGACCTAACAGCTGATGCGCGCGCCACGCTTAACAAGCAGGCTGCCTGGTTGGCTAAGTACCCCCAGGTCAATGTGCAGATTGCCGGCAACTGTGATGACCGCGGCACGGAAGAATACAACATCGCCCTTGGCCAGCGGCGTGCCAATGCCGTGCGTGATTACTTGGAGGCCCAAGGCGTGCCTGAAAACCGCATGAGCACCATTTCCTACGGCAAGGACCGCCCTGCAGTGGATGGTGACACGGAATCCGCCTGGGCCCAGGACCGCAACGCCATCACGAATGTTGAGTGACAGCATGGCGCGGGGCCTTGAATCACGCTGGAAGCTGGGCACAGGCGCATTGGCCGTGGTGGCGCTTGCCGCATGCATGGCGGTGCGTCCAGCCCATGCGCAGGTGGATGCTGAGCCACTGGACAGCCCAGAGCCCATCTCTGGCCCTAGTGCTGGCGGTGGGTCTGCCAGTGGCACATTGGTGGGGCGCCTGTTGCAGCGTGTGAGCGCGCTGGAGGCCCAGAATCGCCAAATACGCGGCGAGCTGGACCAGCTTTCCAACAGCGTCAGGCGCAACCAGGCCACCATGGCCAAGAAGCTTGACGATATGCGCTTTGAGCTTTCACAAAATGGTGGTGGCGCTGCAGCGCCCACACCAGCAGAAGCGCCCGCGCCAACCCCCTCCAAGGGGAGCGCCAAGCAGCTTACCCTCAAGTCATCTGGTACAGGGGCTGCCCCTGCAGCGCCTGCGGCTGAAGGTAGCGTGGGGGCTGTGCGCGCAGCCTTGCTGGCGCATTCCTACGCGCGCGCCCTTGATGATGCGGAGCTTCTGGTGCGCAAAGCTTCCTCCACCCCTGCCAAAGCGGAAGCACGCTATTGGCTGGGCCGCAGTGAAGGCGGCGTGAAGGATTACCGCGCCGCTGCTGTGGCTTACTACGATTCCTACAAGCTGGCCCCCCGTGGCGTGCACGCCCCAGAAGACTTGCTTGGCGTGGCGGCATCCATGTTGGAACTGGGCGCTGGCAAGAAGCCGGCTGCCTGCCAAGCTTTGGACAAGCTGCACCAGGAGTTTCCAGCTGCTTCAGGTAGCGTCAAAGCGGCGGAAAGCAAATTGCGCCGCCGTGCTGGCTGCCCTTGAAGCCTGCTGTGGGGGACGGTAGCAACCTGGCTGGGCATTTCCCCACTTTGCTGGCCAGGATGGGGGGGCGGGTTTTCTGGGCCAGCGGTGCCCCTGTGGGGGTTGCTGTCTCTGGCGGGGCTGATTCAACCGCCCTTGCCTGGCTTGCCGCCCACACGCTGCCTTCTGTAAAGGCTTTTGTGGTTGACCATGGGCTGCGCCCTGAATCAGGCCAGGAAGCTGACCAAACCTTGCAGTGCCTGAAGGCCATGGGGGTAGCGGCACGCAAGCTCACCCTGACAGGCCTGCCCCACCAGGGGCTGCAGGCCAATGCCCGGCAAGGCCGTTACAGAGCCTTGGAGCACGCTTGCGCTGAAGAGGGCATTGTCGCCCTGATGGTTGCCCACCACGAAAACGACCAGCTTGAGACCTGGTGGATGCGCCACCTGCACGGCACAGCTGTGCAGGGCCAGGCTGGCATGGCGCCCATCAGCCTGCGTGGGCGCTGCGCTGTGCTGCGCCCCCTGCTTTCTGTGAAGCGGGATGCTTTGCGGGCGCACCTGCGCCAACACCATGTGCCGTGGTGTGAGGACCCCTCCAACCAAAACAGGGCCTTTAAACGCGTGGCATTGCGCCAGGACATGACAGAATCTGAAAAACGCCAAGCGCAGCTGTTGGGGCAAGTGGCGCAGCGTGGCGCTGGCCAGCTGGACAGGGCCATGGCGCTTTGGCTGGCGCGCCATGCCACCTGGCATGGTGAGGGGTGGTTCACCTTGGGGCTGGAGGCAGCCTTGGCTAGTGCTGTTGGGGAAGCCCCCCTGGAGGGCAACCAGGCCGTGCAGGCTGTGCGCCACATGCTGCGCCTGGTTGGTGGCAGTACCTATCCACCCCCCCTGGTGGCTGTCGCCGCTTTGATGGTGCAAGGTTGTGGCACTTTGGCAGGAGCGCGTTTGCAGGCAGTGCCCCGCGGCTGGCAAATCATGCGGGAAGGGCGTGCGCGCAATGCAGCCTGGGTCCCTGCCCATGACGGTGCTTATTGGGATGGTCGCTGGCGGCTTTCCTGCCCTGGGCGCCAGCTTGATGCCATGGTTCAAAATCCTGCTGGGCAGCAGCTTAGCGTGGGCGCGCTGGGTGGGCAGGCAGGGTGGGTTCGGTCCTTGCTGGGCAGGGGCAAACGCCATGTTCCTTTGAGGGTGTTGGAGACCTTGCCAGCCTTGTGGCGTTACCCAGCAAGTGGCGTGAGCCAGTTCACGCCCCCTAGCCAGGCTGTGCTGGTGGGGCTGCCCAGGCTGGGCGTGTTGGCAGGCCTTGCCCCGGTGCTGCCGCAGTTTGATTTTATGTGGGATAGCGGTGCCGCCATCACGGGCAATCAGCTTTGGCCATCGTGAAGAATTGTTGTGAAGAATTGTGATGGTCACAGGCCAGGATTGCCCTTGATGAAGGTTGAGGAACCCTGGGAGGGTGAAATCGTCCTGTCCTGACCCTATATCAAGGGTACCAAGTGAAAAGCCTTTTCAGCCCATGCCCTGCCAAAGGGTGCTGGAGGGGCCCTGAAGCGGGAGCGCACATGAAGAACACTGGCCGGAATGTGGCTGTTTGGGTCGTCATTGTCCTGATGATCATCGTGGGATTGACGGCACTGCAGACCAATGTCAGTCACCAGGCTGTTCAAAAGATCGCCTATTCTGATTTTGTCCATGACGTGGCCAACCATGAGGTGCGTTCCGTCACCCTCAGGGAACACGACGTGCGCGGCGTGCTGACCAACGGCACTGCCTTTGACACCTATGCGCCTTTTGACCCTGACCTCATCTCTCTGTTGACGCGCAACAATGTTGAGGTCACAGCCCACCCGCCAGAAAGCGATGAAAGCCCCATCCTGCGTTTTGTGGCAGCCTACCTGCCGCTGGCGCTGATGCTGGGGCTGGGTTTCATGGTGTTCCGCCAAATGCAGCAGGGCGGTGGCGCCCGTGGCGCCATGGGGTTTGGCAAGTCGCGCGCCAAGCTGCTGAGCGAGAAGCAAGGCAAGGTCACCTTCGCGGACGTGGCCGGCATTGACGAAGCCAAGGCCGAGCTTGAGGAAGTGGTAGATTTCCTCAAAGACCCTCAGAAGTTCACCCGCCTTGGCGGTAAGATCCCCAAAGGCGTTCTTCTGGTGGGACCGCCCGGCACAGGCAAGACCTTGCTGGCGCGTTCTGTCGCTGGTGAGGCCAACGTGCCTTTCTTCAGCATCTCCGGCTCTGATTTTGTGGAGATGTTCGTTGGCGTGGGCGCTTCCCGTGTGCGCGACATGTTCGAGCAAGGCAAGAAAGCCGCCCCCTGCATTATCTTCATTGATGAGATTGACGCTGTCGGCCGTCACCGTGGCATGGGCATGGGCGGCGGCAATGATGAGCGCGAGCAGACCCTTAACCAGATGCTGGTGGAGATGGACGGCTTTGAAAGCAATGAGGGTGTTATCCTCATCGCAGCCACCAACCGCCCAGACGTTCTTGACCCGGCCTTGCTGCGCCCTGGCCGCTTTGACCGCCAAGTGGTGGTGCCTAACCCCGATGTCAGCGGGCGTGAGCAGATTCTGCGCGTCCACATGAAGAAGCTGCCGCTTTCCTCTGATGTTGATCCACGCGTGATCGCGCGTGGTACGCCTGGCTTCTCTGGTGCGGAACTTTCCAACCTTGTTAATGAGGCGGCCCTCTTTGCTGCACGCCAAGGCAGCCGCTGCGTCACCATGAAGCAGTTTGAAGAAGCCAAGGATAAGGTCATGATGGGCTCTGAGCGCCGCTCCATGGTCATGACGGAGGACGAGAAGCGCCGCACCGCTTACCATGAAGGCGCCCACGCCCTGTGCGCTGCCATGACGCCGGGATCTGACGCCATCCACAAAGCTACCATCGTGCCGCGTGGCCAGGCTTTGGGCATGGTCATGACCTTGCCTGAGAAGGACAACATCTCCTACAGCCGCAAATGGTGCTTGGCGCGCCTGGTCATCGCCATGGGCGGCCGCATTGGTGAGGAGGTGATGTTCGGCACGGAGGAGGTGAGCGCTGGCGCCTCTGGTGACATCAAGGGGGCCAGCCAAATCGCCCGCCGTATGGTGACGCAATGGGGCATGAGCGACCGCATGGGCATGGTAGCTTATGACGATCCTCAGACGGTTTCCGCCAAAATGCAAAATGAGGTGGATGAAGAGGTCCGCCGCCTAATTGATGAAGCCTACGTTCAGGCCAAAAGCCTGGTGCAGGCCAATATGGACATCCTCCATCGTTTGGCCAGTGCCCTGCTTGAGCGTGAGACCCTGACGGGTGATGAAATCAAGGCCATCATCAAAGGGCAGACCTTGGGCAATGGCCCTGAGGGGCACGGCCCTGGCGCAGGCCCCCATGCGCCCGCTGGCAGCGCTGCAGCACCAGCCCACGGTCGTTCCTCCCTACCGCAAGTGACGGCGGCAGCGCGCAGCCACCATGGGGACCAGCCAGCGGAGGCCTGATTACCTGCGAAGCTGCGCGAACGAGCAGGGCTGCTGGAAAGCGGCCCTGTTGAGGTTTAGAACGCTCTCAGCAGCTGCGCCTTCATGAACAATGTTTGGGCAGCGTTATTGAGTGACCAATTGAATGAATTGGCTGGCGCGCCCACCAAGGGGTGCTGGCAGGCAGGAAACAGCACATGGCAAAGCGCGCGTTCTTCGGCACTGATGGCATCCGGGGCCAGGCTAACCAATCCCCCATGACGGTGGAGGTGGCCCAGAAGTTGGGCCAGGCGGCAGGGCTGCTGTTCAGGCGGCGTCATGGCCGCCACACCGTTGTGGTGGGCAAGGACACGCGCCTTTCAGGGTACATGATTGAATCAGCCCTTGTTTCAGGTTTCCTCTCAGCAGGGTTGGACGTCACGCTTGTGGGGCCGCTGCCCACGCCTGCGGTGGGGTTTTTGACGCGCTCGCTGCGTGCTGACCTGGGGGTGATGATCTCTGCCTCCCACAATCCTTACACAGACAATGGCATCAAGCTATTTGGCCCTGATGGCTTCAAGCTGACAGACGATGTTGAGGCGGAGATTGAACGCCTGATGCAGTCTGACCTCTCAGAACGTTTGGCACCGCCGCGCGACATTGGCAAAGCAACGCGCCTTAATGACGCGGCAGGGCGCTACATTGAGAACGTCAAGTCGTCCTTCCCGCGGGGGCTGCGCCTTGATGGGCTCAAAGTGGTGGTGGATTGCGCCAATGGCTCCGCTTACAAAGTGGCGCCTGCCGCCCTGTGGGAACTGGGCGCTGAAGTCATCACCATGGGGTGCGACCCAGATGGGCTGAACATCAACGATGGTGTGGGCTCCACCCACCCGGAGGCCTTGCGCCAAGCTGTGCTAGCCCATGGCGCTGATTGCGGCATTGCCCTTGATGGTGACGCTGACCGGGTGCTGATGGTGGATGAGCATGGCCGCCTGGTTGATGGCGACCAAATCCTGGCCTTAATTGCGCGTTCTTGGAAAAAGCGTGGCTGCCTGGCTGGCGATGGGATCGTTGCCACCGTCATGTCCAACATGGCTTTGGAACGCTTGCTGGCTGAGGAGGGCATCACCCTCCACCGCACTGCTGTGGGTGACCGTTACGTTGTGGAGCGTATGCGGGCCCAGGGGGGCAATCTGGGCGGGGAGCAGTCAGGCCATGTTGTGCTTTCCGATTACGCCACCACAGGTGACGGCCTGATGGCCGCCCTGCAAGTGCTGGCTGTGATGGTGGAAACAGGCCAGCCTGCCAGCCAGGTTTGCCGCCAGTTCACCCCATGGCCGCAAAAGCTGGTGAACATCCGCTACCAAGGCCCAAGCCCCTTGAACCACCCAGATGTGAAAGCCCTGGAAGGGCGCGTGAACGCGGACCTGGGCAGTGATGGGCGCCTTTTGCTGCGTGCCAGTGGGACAGAGCCCCTTATCCGCATCATGGTGGAGGGGCGCGATGAAAACCGTGTGGCCGCCACCGTTGAAGAAGTGCGCCTGGCTATTGAAGCGGTTTTAGCTACACGCGCTGACGAGGAGTGAAAGGTCAGGCGCTGCCGCCCAGCAGCGCCCTTTCAGGAAAACGCCTTCAAGGGCCCCTTAGGCAGACTAACTTTAGGTCAAGGGCGGTCAGGCTGGCAGGGTTTTGCTGGCTTTCGCTGGTGTGAAGGCGCCCTGTGTGTTGTCATCACGCATGATGTACCCACGGCCCCAAATAGTGGTGATGAGGTTCTCAACGCCGCATTTCTGAAGCTTGCGGCGCAGTTTACAGATGAACACGTCAATGATTTTGATTTCAGGTTCATCAATGCCCCCATAAAGGTGGTTGAGGAACATATCCTTGGTGAGGATGGCACCTTTGCGCATCACCAACAGTTCAAGGATAGCGTATTCCTTGCCGGTCAGGTGCACGGGGGCACCATTGATGGTGACAAGCTGTGTCTCCAGGTTGAGTTCCAAGGGGCCGTGCCGCAGGAGGGGCTCTGAAAAGCCACGCGCGCGGCGCAGAAGGGCCTGGGCGCGCGCAGTGATTTCCTCCTGGCAGCAGGGCAGGTCTATGTAATCGTCAGCCCCTGCGGAGAATGCATTTAATTTTTCCCCTGTGTCCCGCTCTGCTGACAGTACCATGGCTGGCACCTCTATGCGGGCGCGCCGCAAACGGCGCATCAAGTCGCTGCTTTTCATGTCTGCCAAGGGCGCAGCGGCTAGGAACAAATCATAATCATAATGCTGCAGCATGTTCAGGGCCTCCTCTGCTGAGGGGCAGTTTTCCACCACATGGCCTTGTTGGCGGAAAACCTGATTCAAGCCAGGAACGCTGTCGTGGTGATTGTGGGCAATCAAAACACGCATGAACTCACCATCCTGTTGATGAAGGGTTAATCAATTTCTTTTCTTGTTAAGAACATGCTTGGGCGTGTTTGAAAAGCGTTGACGGCGCCACCCTTCTGGCAGGGCTGAAAGGGGGCTTGCCAAGATCAAGTAAAAAGAAGGACTGGTTTGAGTGTTGCTGCCTTCTTGAAGCGAGGCTTGGGACTAGCTGTGAATGATTTTGTTTGTATTTAAAACAATCACATTGAGAAGCATTTTAGAAATCTCACTTAATATTGCATCATCCGTGCATCTTTAGTAGAAAGATTTTCTAAATGGCATAGGGCACGTTTCTTAATAAGAAAATAAATCTATGGTAATGTTGTTTACTTGCTGTGCAAAAAAGCCATAAAAGAATTAAAAATCATCAAGGCAACCTCATGGATACTTATCAGGCCAGCAAGAAAGCCCAGGAAGAAGCCCGCCAAATCCTTGCTGCCCATGAGGAGGCCCTGCTGGCGGCCCAACAAGCGGCGACTTCCTTGGAAGCTGGTGATGATGTTGTGGAGGATTTCGCTAGGAAGCTGCCTTTGCTGCGGCGCAACATTGAACAGGCGCGCGCCCATTTGGGGCGCTTGAGCTTAGGGTGCGATGTGGCGCGGCTTGAAGCCCTTGTGAGGTTAAAAGCCTCCGCTGTGAAACCATCACCCTCTGAGGGCTAGAAGTCCCCCCGGGCATGTTCATAAGGCCTGAGGTAGCTCCCTATGGCTGGCCAGCGTTCAGCTTGTGGGTGCTGTGGTGGGCGCCTTCACTTGGGGAGAATGGCCAGCTTGGCCCAGAAGAGCTGTGAGCTGGCCTGGCGTGCCCACCAACGCACAAACAACAGGGCTGTCAGCATTGCGCACCAGCACCAGGCGTGTTTCAGGGTGGCTGGGGAAAAGGTCGCTTTCAGCTGTGAAGACGCGCGGCAAAACGGCTGGGGAGTTCTTCTGGCTTGCTTCCCCATCCTCACCCTGGGTTACATGGGCTTCCAGGGCAGCTTTGTGGCGGGCCTCCGCAGCTTTAGCCATGAGAAGCCGAACGCTTTTCTCCAGTGCTGGCAGAATAATGGTGCGGGCTGCTTCCTCTGGCGGCTTGCCTTGCCCGTAATGCTTCATGAGTTCATCCCAACCTTCCTTGGTCACGAAAGCCGGAACGCCATGGGGGGGCAGGTCACGCTCAGCGCGCAGGATGTGCCCCTCTTGGGCCAGCTTCACGATGTCCAGGGCTGGGAGGGTGGCTGGGTCCAGCGCCACTGCTCCCTTGTCTGAAGGGGCCTGGCGCAGGTTGGGTTGGTGGTTGTTGGGGTTAGTCATGGTGGTTCTGCCTTGTCAGTCAGTGAAGGGCTGGGGGCGCAGGCTAGCGCGCCTGGGCTTCAAACCTTGTTCACCCATTCGCCTTTGCGCATTAGGGGGTGGGACTGCCCATCCTTGGTGGCGTCAACATCAATGTCGCCTGAACCAATCATCCAGTCCACGTGAATGGCGGATTGGTTGGCGCCACGCGCTGTTAGTTCAACTTCAGTCTGGCCTTCGGCGTCCACCATGCATTTGGCGTAGGATTGCCCCAGAGCGATGTGGCTGGCGGCGTTTTCATCAAAAAGGGTGTTGCGGTAGAGGATGCCGCTTTGCGCAATGGGAGAGGAATGAGGCACCAAAGCCACTTCCCCGATGCGCCTGGCGCCTTGGTCACTGTCTAACAGGCGCTGGAGGACAGCCTCGCCTTTGGCGGCGTGCGCTTCTACAACCATACCGCCCTTGAAGCGCACTGTGATGCCGTCAATCAGGGCACCATTGTGGAAAAGCGGCTTGGTGCTGGAAACCGTGCCCTCAACGCGGGTGGCGTGGGGGGTGGTGAAGACCTCTTCAGTGGGAATGTTGGCATTGCAAATGACGCCGTTGCCGGCCTTCTCTGAACCGCCAGACCAGAAATGCCCATCAGCCAGCCCCACCACCAGGTCCGTGCCAGGGCCTGTGAAATGCAGGCTGTCCCAGCGTGCTTCATTAAGGGCTCGTGCACGCGCGTGCAAAGCGGCGTTGTGCTGCGCCCATTCCTCCACAGGGTCAGCGCCCGTCACGCGGGAGGCACTGAAGATACCCTCCCACAGGGCTTCAAGTGCTTTTTGGGGAGGGAGGTTCGGAAATACTTGGGCAGCCCAGGCTGGCGTGGCGCAGGCGATGATGTTCCAGTTAACGGCGAAACGCGTGATGAGCTCCATAGCTTTGCGCGTGGCCTTGGCTTGGGCGCGCGTGGCGCGCGCAATGCGGGCCGGGTCAACGCCAGCCAGCAAAGTGGGGTTGCCCCCTGTGATGGCCAGGCGGGCTGCACCCTGGCTGAATGCCTCAGCCATGCCGTGGCCCAACCAATCTGCAGCGACATCGAAGGTGCTTTCTGAAGCGTGGCGATAACGGGCCAGGATGGCTTCATCATCGCGGTAGAGGGTGCTCACCAGGGAAGCGCCAGCTTTGTAAGCGTGTTCAGTGACACGGCGCACCAGCGCCAGGGCCTCCAGCGGGGCCGTGATAACAACTTGCTGCCCTGGCGCTACGTTCAGGCCTGTGCGCACGGCTGTCTCAGCCAATTTGTCCAGAAGGGCCTCATGGCGGCTGGCCTGGGGCTTGCTTCTGTTCGTTGGGGCTGGTGTGGGTTGCTGGTTCTGAGTCATAGAAGTGAACTGTCCTTGAAGCTGGGGGCTGGGGTGCCTGCTCAAGCGCTTTTCAGGTGGTCTGCCAGCGCGTCCAGCAAAGCTTGGCACTGCCCGTCTGTGCCAATGGTGATGCGCAGCCAGTCCTTGATGCGCTCCTGGTTGGGGAAATGCCTGACGATGATGTCGCGCCCCCGCAGGAAGGCAGCCAGTTCGCCTGCGCTGTGTTGGGGATGACGCGCCAGGATAAAGTTGGCCGCTGAAGGCAGGACCTCAAAGCCAATCTTTTCAAGCCCCGCCACCAGTGCCGCCCGGCTGGACTGGATGCGCGCCACCGTCTGCGCCATCCAGGCGTTGTCAGCGATGGATGCGGCAGCACCATCCAGCGCGGCACGGGAGAGGGGGTAAGAGTTGAAGCTGTCCTTAACGCGCACCAGCCCTTCAATCAGCAAAGGGGAGCCAAGGGCATAGCCCACGCGCAACCCCGCCAGCCCTGATGATTTAGAGAATGTCCTGACAACCAGCAGGTTGGGGTGGTCACGCAGCAGGCTCACGGCGCTCTGGGCGCCAAAATCCACGTAGGCTTCATCAACGATGACGGTGCGGTTGGGGTGCATCGCCAAAAGGGCCTTCACGTCATCCAAAGGCAGGGCGATGCCCGTTTGAGCATTGGGGTTGGCCAGCACCACGCCACCGCTTTCCCGGTCATAGTCACGCACGTTGATGGTGAAGTCACTGCGTAGGGGGACGGTTTCAAAAGGCTGGTCGAACAGGGCGCAGTAAACGGGGTAGAAGCCGTAAGTGATGTCTGGGAATAAGGCTGGCGCGTCATCACGCAGCAATGCCCTGAAGGCGTGGGCCAAAACCTCGTCAGAGCCATTGCCGGCAAATACCTGTTCCACCGCCAGCCCAAACTGCGCGGCGATGGCCTGGCGCAGCTTCAGCGCTGTTGGATCGGGGTAGAGGCGCATGTCGTCATTGGCGCTGGCCTTGATGGCCGCTAAAGCGCGGGGGGAGGGGCCATAGGGTGATTCGTTGGTGTTGAGCTTGACCAAGGGGCGCTTGGGCTGCTCCCCAGGGATGTAAGGGTCAAGGTCGAAAACCCGCCTGTTCCAGTATGGCACGCTTTCAGCAGTGGGGTGGTGGGCTGGCTTGGCTGCGGGGGCGCGTTGGCGGGGCTTGTCCAAGCCAGCCAGGTCCAGCCCCAGTGCCGCGGCCATTTCACGCGGGGTGCGGCCGTCAGCGTCACGGGCGTCTGGATCAGCCCCATGGGCCAGCAAAGCTTCAGCAATGACCTGGTGGCGCAGCATAATAGCGAACATCAAGGGGGTGCGGCCAGCATGGTTGGGGATGTCCGCCCGTGCGCCCTTGGCCAGCAACAGCGACACCATGTCAGGCAGGCCTTTAAAGGCGGCGCCAGCGAGCGCGGTTGCGCCGCGCCCATCAGGCTGGTCTGGGTTAGCACCGCGTTCCAAAAGCAGGGCGGCGGTTTCAGGCTGGCTGTTGTAGACCGCCACAATCAGGGCCGTGTAGCCATTGGCGTCTGCCTGGTCCACTGGCATCCCGCTTTCCAAAAAGCGTGTCAGCAGGGCTGTGTCGCCATCACGGGCGGCATCAATGAAAAGTTCGGTGATGCGGGCAGGGCCAAGGGCCTGTGGCTGGTCAGTCATGTGTTTTCTGTTAACGCCAAATGCAGCTGATTAAAATCCCGTTTCATAAACCCCGGCCCTGCGCACGGCAGGGGGCTGGGGGTGCTTTGCTTAGCGCTGGGGGCGAAATGTTGCTTGGACCGGGGCAGGGCGGCTTTACCCAAAGGCTGAATAATGGCTTATGTAAAGGGGCGCAGAGCGCACCCCCTGCCTTGAAGGGCGGGGCGGATCATTACAGGCGCTTGGTTAAGCTGATGCGGCCATTCCCCAGCCCCAGGCGCACCATTACCACCACTACAAAGTTTGAGGTTCGTTAAGAACGTGGGGCATCATCACCAGAACGCTTCCATGGCCCCGTCCCCAATGCCGCCAGCCCATCCTGGCGCGCAGGAACTTGCCACACCACTGCCCATGGCCACTGCCATGGACAATCTGGTTGTCAGCAGCCTGCGCAGCCTGTGCATGGACGCTGTCGAGCAAGCGGGACACGGCCACCCAGGCACTCCTCTTGGCATGGCACCCGCCCTGTATGCGTTCTGGCGATATTACTTTACCTACGATCCTCATGCCCCCTGGTGGGCTGACCGTGACCGCTTCGTCCTCTCCTCAGGTCATGCCTCCATCCTGCTTTATGCCATGCTGCACTTGGCTGGGGTGGAGGGGGGGATCACCCTTGATGACCTCAAAAACTTCCGCCGCATGGGCGCTAAAACGCCTGGCCACCCTGAATATGGCCTAACAGCGGGCATTGAGGTCACTACAGGCCCCCTGGGGCAAGGCTGCACAACATCCGTTGGCATGGCCATGGCGGCGCGTTGGCTTGGCGCGCGCTACAACAAGCCTGGTTTCGAGCTGTTCACCCACCATGTGACCGCCTTCTGCGGTGATGGTGATATGATGGAGGGCATGGCTGCTGAGGCCGCTTCCTTGGCAGGGCACCAGGAGCTGGGTAATTTGACCTGGCTTTACGACAGCAACCACATTTCCATTGAAGGCAGCACGGACATCACCTTTACGGAAGATGTGGCTGAACGTTTCCGCAGCTATGGATGGCACGTAGTGGAGGTCGCTGAAGGCAATGATGTTGCCGCCATCGCCCAGGCCTTGGGGCAGGCGCGCGCTGAACGCGGGCGGCCCAGCCTGGTTGTGGTCACAACCACCATTGGCCATGGCGCGCCAGGCAAAGCCGGCACAGCCGCTGCCCATGGCGCCCCCCTGGGGGTTGGTGCCGTGGCTGGCGCGAAGGCTGCCATGAACTGGCCAGGGGAAGCTGGGCCTTTCCATGTGCCTGAAGGCGTCAAGGAACATGTGGCGGCCACATCAGGGGCGCGCGGCACCAAGCGGCGCCAGGCATGGGAAGGGCTGCTGGCGCGCTACAAGCAAACCTGGCCTGAACTGGGCGCTGAATTGGAAACCCTTCTTGCAGGCCAGCTGCCTGATGGCTGGGACAACCATCTGCCCCGCAAAGAGGCTGGCCAGCCTGGGGCAGAGCCTGAAACAGCCAGGGCAAGCTCTGGCCACGTGCTGAACGCCGTAGCGGGCCAGGTGCCGTGGCTGGTGGGAGGTGCTGCTGACGTCAGCCCCTCCACCTGCACGGAAATGCTGGGGGCTGCCGCCATGCAGGCTGTGACGCCAGCTGGGCGCAACATCCATTTTGGTGTGCGTGAGGCAGCCATGGCCGCTGTGTGCAATGGCATGGCCTTAAGTGGCCTGCGCCCCTTTTGCAGCTGCTTTCTGGTGTTCAGCGACTACATGAAGGCCCCGCTGCGCTTGTCAGCCATGATGGGCCAGCCAGCGCTTTACCTCTTCACCCACGATTCAGTGGCCATCGGCGCTGATGGGCCCACTCACCAGCCTGTTGAGCAGTTGGCCCAGCTGCGCGCCTTGCCAGGTCTGGTCGTCATCAGGCCTGCTGACGCCAATGAAGTCAGCGAGGCATGGCGTGTCGCCATGAAGCGCACTGATGGGCCAACCGCCCTTGTGCTGGCCCGGCAAAAGCTGCCGCTGCTGGACAGGAAGCGCCTGGCGCCTGCTTCCATGTTAGGGCTGGGTGGTTACGTGCTGGCCAGTTCAGGTGCGGGCCTGCCAGATGTCATCCTCATCGCGACTGGTTCTGAGGTGGCGCTGGCGCTGGCTGTTTTCCAACGTTTGGAACACGAAGGCGTCAGCGCGCGCGTGGTGGCTATGCCAAGCTGGGAATTGTTTGAGGCCCAGGACAAGCGTTACAGGCAGTCCGTCCTGCCCAGCATGGTGAAGGCGCGCGTGGTGGTGGAGATGGCCTCCCCCTTCGGTTGGGAACGCTACGCTGGCGAGGAAGGCGACATCGTGGGTATTGATGGCTTTGGCGAAGCTGGCACAGCTGAACAGCTCAAGGAGCGTTACGGCTTCACTGAGGAGCGCATCTATGGCTTGGCGCGTTGCCAAATGGCGCGCCACCCCCGCCCAGGTGTGGCTGCCCCCCCTTCCCCCCATGGCGCTGGTGCCAAGGGTGGCAAGCGTTTTTCAGGCTGTCCTGTGCTCCACTGAACGCTGGCCGCTGCTGGTCCAGTCCCTGCCCCCTGCACACCCCTGCCACGACTTGGCAGGCTGGACAGGGGCGCCAGGTTTGCCCCAAGGTCTCCCTGCCTTTAAGGGCACCTTACTTCATGACCCCTTCACCATCTGAACAGGGTGACACCATGCCAAACCCCCCAGCTGACTCCATCCTGCCCACCATGCCAGCCACTGCTGGCGGGGTGAGCTTCAGCTTTCATCTGCCCCCAGCTTTGCAGCAAGCCGTGAGCGGCGCCTGGCCACTTTGGGCTGGGCCCAAAGGGCGCATGGCGCGCCTTTGGGCAGGGGACGCCACATTGTGGAGTGGCCATGACGAGAAACAATGGCTGGGTTGGCTGGAAGCGCCAGAGGCAGAGCAGGCTAAGCTGCAGGCCTATGATGCGCTCCGCGATAAAACCCACCATGAAGGCATCACAGACGTGGTGCTGCTGGGCATGGGTGGCTCCAGCTTGGGGCCAGAGGTGCTGGGGCAGCTTTTTGAGGTCAGGCCTGCTGACGCCACTGGGCCCTGGCCCCGCCTGCATGTGCTGGACACCACTGACCCGGCCACGGTGGCGCGCGTGGGCAAGCAGCTGGACTACCCGCACACCTTGTTCGTCTATTCAAGTAAATCTGGTGGCACGCTGGAGCCAAGCGTATTGTTTGACTGCTTCTGGGATGAGGCTGGCAAGGCCCTGGGCGCCCAGAAACGCCCCCAGCATTTCATCGCTGTGACCGACCCTGGCTCAGGCTTAGAGAAGCGCGCCCATGAGCTAGGCTTCAGCGCCGTGTATCTGGGCAACCCTGGCATTGGCGGTCGCTATTCAGTTCTTTCGCCTTTTGGCATGGTGCCAGCCAGCGCTTGCGGTCTGAACATCAGGGCCATTCTTGAAAGCGCTGCGGCGATGGAGCGTGCTTGCCGCCCTGCTTCCCTGCCAGAGGGGGAGATGGTGGCAGGCCCCCTGATGTTGGGTCTGGCCATGGGTCTGGCTGTAACCGGTCCAGGCCGTGACAAGATTACCATCCAAGCCAGCCCAGCGCTGCAGGCCGTTGGACCTTGGCTTGAACAGCTTTTCGCTGAAAGTACAGGCAAGGACGGCACGGGCCTGTTGCCTTTCGAGGGGGAGGAGCCAGGCACGCCTGATGTCTACAGCGATGACCGCTTCTTTATCACTCTGCGCTTGAAAAGCGAAAAGCCAGACCAACGTTTGGTAGCCCTGGCCAAGGCTGGTCACCCGGTCGTGGATGTAGTGCTGGAGGATCTGAGCGCCAT
The DNA here is from genome assembly GCF_006542395.2 of Formicincola oecophyllae. Lineage (NCBI taxonomy): Bacteria > Pseudomonadati > Pseudomonadota > Alphaproteobacteria > Acetobacterales > Acetobacteraceae > Formicincola > Formicincola oecophyllae. Next base: position 1,336,112 of record NZ_CP038231.1, read on the forward strand.
CGGCGGGGCATTCTACGGCTTTGAAATGGCCACAGCCGTTGCTGGCAGCGTTCTGGGCATCAACGCTTTTGACCAGCCTGACGTGGAGTTCAGCAAGGTTGAAACGCGCAAAATCATGGCTGCGCATGGCACAAGTGGTGGGGCGGAAAGTGAGGCGCCATTCTGCGTTGATGGCCCCCTGTCCTTCCATGCCCAGGGCGCTTTGAAGGCCCACTTGGCCAAGCGCGGCCAACAGCCCCAAAATGCTGCTGCTGCCCTTGGCGCGCTGCTGGAGCTTTGCGGGGGACGTGACTATTTCGGTCTTTTGTCCTATATTGACCGCACAGACACGCACGCCGCCTGGAATCAGCATGTGCGGCAGGGGGTGCGGGATGCCCTCAAAGTGGCCACGGCTGCTGAGTTCGGCCCCCGTTACCTTCATTCCACGGGGCAGGCTTACAAGGGTGGCCCCAACACAGGCGTGTTTCTCCAGGTGACGGCGGATGGTCCCTCCATGCCCATCCCAGGCCGGCCTTACGAGCTTGGCATGGTGGAGAACGCCCAGGCCCAGGGCGATCTGGATGTCCTTAACGCGAGAGGACGGCGCGCACTGCGCGTTCACGTCACCGGTTCACTTGAAAAAGGCCTTGCCGCATTGGCCCAAGCCATGCAGGCGGCCCTGAAAGGAAACTGAAAACTATGCGTATCGGTATCATTGGCCTCGGCCGTATGGGCAGCAACATCGCCGTTCGCCTCTCACGCCATGGGCACGACGTTGTCCTGCATGACCGCACCCCTGAGGTGACGGAGAAAACCGTTGCCCGCTGCGCCAAAGGCAAGGCCACAGGCGTTGCCAACCTTGATGAAATGGCCAAGAAGCTTGGCGAGGGCACCGACCAGGAACGCCGCGTTGTTTGGGTGATGCTGCCTGCTGGGGAAGTCACGGAAAACGCCGTCCGCAAAATGGGCAACCTCCTTGGTCCCAAGGACATCATCATTGATGGTGGTAACACCTACTACAAGGATGACATCCGCCGCGCCCATGAGCTGGGCCGCAAAGGCATTGACTATGTCGATGTCGGCACCTCTGGCGGTGTGCATGGCCTCGAGCGCGGCTATTGCATGATGTATGGCGGCAAGGATGAGGCCGCTAACTACATTGATCCCATCCTGAAATCTCTGGCGCCCGGCAAAGGCAACGTGCCTCTAACGCCAGACCGCCGCCCAGGCCCCCACGACCCGCGCGCTGAGGAAGGCTACCTGCATTGCGGCCCTGTTGGTTCAGGCCACTTCGTGAAGATGATTCACAACGGCATTGAATATGGCATGATGCAGGCCATCGCTGAAGGCTTTGACGTGCTGAAGGGCCGTGGTTCCCGCAAGGTGCCGCAGGATGAGCGCTACCACCTCAACCTGGCTGACATCGCTGAGGTGTGGCGCCGTGGCAGCGTTGTGACCTCCTGGTTGCTTGACCTGAAGGCGGAGGCCCTGGCCCGCGATGGCGATTTGTCCGAGTTCAGCGGCGAGGTCAACGATTCAGGTGAAGGCCGCTGGTCTATCGAAGCCGCTATTGAGGAAGACGTGCCTGTGCCTGTGATGACGGCTGCGCTGTTCTCCCGCTTCCGCTCACGTTCTGGCAACACGTTCGCTGACAAGTCGCTTTCCGCCATGCGCTATGGCTTTGGCGGCCATGTCGAACGCTGAGGTCGCACTTGTGAAAGGCCAGCGGCTATAAGCCCTGGCCCTGCCTATAGGGCAGCGCCCGCTTTTCCCAACAGGGGAGGGGCGGGCGTTTTTGTGCGTGGCTATTTGTGGGCCTGGTGCTGGTGGGTCTATGGTTCACGCTGCTTCAAGGCATGGCCCTTGCTTCCCGCTTTCATCCGCAGCGCCCCTGCAGGTGGCGTTTCCGACCAGGAGGATTCCCGTGGCACCTGTTCACCCCATCAGGCTTGTTGTCAGCGATGTGGACGGCACCCTTCTCAACCCCGACCACAAGTTGGCGCCAGAAACCATCCAGGCTGCTCAGGCGCTGCGGAAAGCGGGCATCCACCTGGCGCTGGCCAGTGCGCGCGCGCCTGGCGCCATGGTGCCAGTAGTAGCGCAACTTGGTTTGGAGGGCCCGCAGGCCGCCTTCAATGGCGGCATCATCTTCACACCCAACGGTACTTTAGGCGGCAAGGTGGACAGAAGCCTCACTATGCCGCCACAGCTTGTTGGGCTCATCGTCAACGCTCTTGAAAGCGAACCTGTGGAAACCTGGCTTCAGGACGACCACACGTGGTATGTACGCGAACCCAACACCCCCTTGGTGCAGGCTGAACGCGCCTCCTCAGGCTTGGTGCCCACGGCGGCCAATTTGGCTGACCATGTGCAGGGCATCAACCGCCTGGTGGCCATGGGCAACGACCCTGAGAGTGTCGCCAAGGTCGAAGGGTGGCTGCAGAAAGAGTTTGGTGGCGCAGCCAGCATCCGCCGCTCCATGCCATGCCGCATCAATATAACCGCGCTTGGCGCCAACAAGGGGGAGGCCATGAAGGCCTTGGCCGCCCTCTACCATGTGCGCCCTGATGAAGTCGCCGTCATCGGTGATGCCCACAATGACATCCCCATGTTGAAATCAGCCGGGCTTAGCATTGCTATGGGGCAGGCTGAAGGTGACGTCAAAGCCGCTGCCACCCACGTGGCTGGGGACAACCGCGGCGCTGGCTGGGCGGACGCCATCAAGCGCTGGGTGCTGCCGCGCGCGCCAGGGCAGGTGGAAAAAACGGAGGGCGCATGACCATGACCACCATGAAGGATGCTGTGTGGGACGTCATGCCCACCCCTTACGAAGTCAGCGCGCGCATGGCGGAGATTTTCATGCGCGCCCTGGCCAACCGCGCAGGTGACGGGGGGGCTGTGCGGGTGGCGCTTTCTGGTGGTTCCACCCCGCGTGAGGCCCTGGCCATGCTGGCGCGCCCTTATGTGGCATCCCAAATCGACTGGGGGCGCCTGGAGGTCTATTTTAGCGATGAGCGCTGCGTGCCCCATGATGACCCAGCCAGCAACATCGCCATGGCACGGCAGGCCTTGCTGGACCATGTGCCGTTGAAACCTGGCCAAATCCACCCTGTGCCTTTTGAAGGCACCACTCCAGAGGGCGCCCAGAAGGCCGCTGCCGCCTATGACGCTTTGTTGAAGGCCCAGCACACCCAGCCAGGGGAGCCTTTTTTTGACCTTGTGATGCTGGGCATGGGAACGGATGGCCACACGGCGTCCCTTTTCCCCAATACGGCAGCCCTTGCAGCCACCAGCGCGTGGGCTGCTGCTGGGCAGGCGCCTGTGGTGCCGCACCAGCGCGTGACGCTGACTTATCCAGCCCTTGCTTCAAGCCGCCTGGTGGCGTTCATGGTCACAGGCGCTGCCAAGGCGCCCGTCACTAAAGCCCTGAAAAGCCCTGCGCATAGCGGGGCAACGCTGCCCGCCGGGCGTGTGCAAACACAGGGGCGTTTGGTCATCCTGGCTGATGAAGCCGCCATGGGCGTTCCCAAAGGCAGCTAAGGGCAGGCAAGGGGCCAAGGGCTGTAAAGTGGTGCAGCAGGGGTTCAGCCCCACCAAACGAACCGCTATGGTGCGCGCCATCCACTAAGGTGGGGGTTTTCGTAGCCCTCTGGCCCTGGTTTTAATTCTCTGCTTGGTACCAATCACCACCTATTTGGGAGAGCTTTGATGAGCGCTGACAAGGACGACAAGGACAATGGCGGCAAGCCAGCCGGTGGTGAGACCGTTTTCGTCCCTCTGACCGCCCTTGCTGCTGAGGCGGTCCATGACCAGGTGCGCGCCAAGCGCCACGCTGCGCGCATTGCCGCGGACATGGTTGAAGCAGGCATGATTGTGGGTTTAGGCACAGGCAGCACAGCCACCTTCATGGTCGAACGCCTTGGCGAGCGCGTGCGCCAGGGGCTTGCCATCAAAGCTATCCCCACCTCAAACGTCATAGGTCAATTGGCGCAGTCGCTGGGCATTGTGCTGACGGACTTCGCCACTCACCCCGTGATTGACGTCGCCATTGACGGCGCTGACGAGGTTGAGCGTGGCTCGCTTCACCTCATCAAAGGGCTTGGTGGGGCGTTGCTGCGGGAGAAGATGGTGGCCGCAGCCGCCAAGCGTTTCATCGTGATTGTTGATGATTCAAAGCCTGTCGCCACCCTTGGCGAGCGCACGCCTGTACCTGTGGAGGTGGTGCCCTTTGGCTGGCATGCCACCCACGCGCGCCTTGAAAAGCTTGGCGCACAGCGGATAACCGTGCGTCAAGGGGCTGGGGGCATGCCTTTCATGACAGACAACGGTAATATGGTGCTTGACTGTGACTTTGGCCCCATCAAGGATGCAGCCCATCTGGCAGGTCTTCTCGACCGCACCGTCGGCGTGGTGGAGCATGGGATTTTTCCGGATATGGCAACCGATGTCGTGGTTGCAAGGGAACAGGAGATTGAGCAGTGGACGCGAAACCCGGAACCGAACAGCCCGAAATCCAGGGTAAACTGAACACCACCATCCCGCCGCAATATGTTGTGGTCATGGGGGTTTCAGGTACAGGCAAAACCAGTGTGGCGCAGGCTTTGGCACGCCGTGAAGGCTGGCCTTTCATGGAGGGTGACTCACTCCACCCTGCCGCCAATGTCGCCAAGATGCACGCTGGCCACCCCCTGACGGATGCTGACCGGGCCCCTTGGCTGAAAATCTGCCATGACTGGCTGGCCAAGGAAGCTGAGGCAGGCCGTGGCGCCATCCTCACCTGCTCTGCCCTGAAGCGCAAATACCGCGACCAGTTGGCCAAGGATTTGCCTGTGCAGTTCATTTACCTGCGCGTCAAGCCTGACATCGTTGCCCAGCGGCTGAATTCGCGCGTTGGCCACTTCATGCCACCAAGCCTGCTGCCCAGCCAGTTCGCCACGCTGGAGGAGCCTGATGAGGACGAGCCCGTCATCGTCGCCCCTGGCGATAAGAGCCTCGAAGAGATCGTGGATTATGTGGTGAACTACCTCGACAAGCACCCCATGGACCCCAAAACGCGCCAGGTTGAAAACCGCGCCTGACCAAGCAGCCCCTGCGCTGGCTTCCGTTCTGTTGGGGTGGGTGCTAAGCCATAGCGCAAGGGGTGCCTGACAAGCGCCAAGGCCCTGCAGCATGAAAAGCTGTGGGGCTTTTTAGTTTGTGTGCCCCAGCCACGTGCTCCTGGCATGCGGCACTGGTTGGTGGAGGGCGCTTGGGCCTTCAGCTGGTGCGCCAGTCCGTACCCACCAGCGCCACAGTGCGCTTGCCTGCGCTTTCATCAACCACAATCAGGCCAGCCTGGTCCAAATGGTCCAGCTGTTGGCGCGCCCTGCGCTGTGACAGCGTGCCGTAAATCTCAGCCAGCTTGTCATCAGGGGGGCATGGCGCGCCCGTCATGGCGGCATGGGCCAGGAACAGGAAAAGTCCTTGGCATTCAGGGGCAATCTTCATGGCCTTGGCGGTGATAGCCTGCCATGGGGGTTGTTTGTGCCCTTCATGGGAAATGCCGCTGCGGACCTGGTCCAGCAAAAGCTTGAAGTCATCTAAAGCTGGTATGGCATGGTGGTGCCCTTGCAGGCGCAGCGCCATGGTGAAGGCTTGGTGCAGGTTGGCCGGGGTGTCCCAAAAGCGCGTCTGGGGGTCATCAAGCAGGTTCTCCACTTCCTGCCACAGTTCTTGGGGGGGAAGTTCAGCAGGGTGTTCTTGTTCAGTCGGGCCGGGGGCGCGCTGCTGAATGTAGGCGTCCAGCTGGGCGTTGAGGTCTGGCGGGGTGGCTTTTTCAAACCGCTCCCCCTCCCATGTGGCTGTGTCTGAAGGGGGCACCAGCAAGCTTCCCTGGCCTTGTTGGTCTTGGGCAGGCGCTGGGGCACCGCTGGGGGCTGCCAGCACAAGGGCGTGCAGTTCCTCAGCGCTGAGGGAGCGTTCGCGCAGGGGCAGCAAGGTTGGTGCGGTGCTTTGGCTGGCCGTCACCACGGAACCGATGGTGACCATAACGGGGCGCCGTGACAAGGCGGGCCCCAGCCCCATGAACTGGCCACGCGCCAGGTCGCGAAAAGCTTCAGCAGTGCGCCTGTCCATGCCCAGAAGGTCAGCCGCCCTGACCATGTCAATGTCGAGGAACGTGCGCCCCATGAGGAAATTGGAAGCTTCAGCTGCAACGTTCTTGGCCAGCTTGGCCAAGCGCTGCGTAGCGATGACGCCAGCTAGGCCGCGCTTGCGCCCACGGCACATCAGGTTGGTCATGGCGCCCAGGGAAAGGCGCCGCGCTTCCTCTGACGTGTCGCCGCCAGCGGTGGGGGCGAAAAGCTGGGCTTCATCCACCACGACCAGCGCTGGGAACCAGCAGGCGCGCGGCATATCGAACAGCCCGTTGAGGAACGTCCCAGCCAGGCGTATCTGAGATTCAACCTCGCAATGCTCCAGGTTCAGCACAACGGAGACCCGATGGGCGCGGGCGCGCCTGGCAGCAGCTTGAAGGTCCTTTTCACTATAAGCGTGGGCATCGATCGTGACGTGGCCATAACGCTTGGCCAGGGAAGTGAAGTCCCCTTCCGGGTCGATGACGACCTGCTGCACCATGGCTGCAGTCTGTTCAAGCAGGCGGCGCAGCAAGTGGGACTTGCCAGAGCCTGAGTTGCCCTGGACAAGCAGGCGCGTGGCCAGGAGTTCAGGCAGGTCCAGCGTGAAGGGTTGGTTCTGTCCGTCCCGCCCCAAAATAACATGGCGCGGGTCTGTTGAGGTGCCAGCTGGGGAGGGGTTCTCAAGCTTGGTCATGGCGTTTCCCCAGGTGGGGTCTGTTGCAGCCAGTGTTTGACGCCTTCTGCGCAGTGATGGGCAGTGGAGAAACACCCTTGCAGAAGGTAGCCCCCTGTGGGCGCTTCCCAGTCCAGCATCTCCCCACAAGCGAAAAGCCCTGGGGTAGCGCGCAGCATGAGGTTCCTGTCAAGCTGGTCCCATTTCAACCCTCCTGCCGTTGAGATGGCGCGGTCCAGCGGCTCGGTGGCGGTGAAACGCACAGGCAGGTTCTTAATAGCATGGGCCAGGGCTGTATCTGTGCGGGCGTCAGGTGCGAACAGGGCCAGCAGGGAACGTTCAAGGCTGGTCAGCTTCAAGGCCTTGCGCAGCCTGTTGGAGCGGCTCTCACGGGGGCGTTGCGCCTGGAGGCGCTCGAGAACGGCTTTGTCCGTCAGGTTAGGGCGCAGGTCAAGGTGCGCCACAGCTTTCGCCGGGGCTGGGCCAGGCTGCGACAGCTGGGCGCGCAGCTGTGGCGTCAAGGCGTAGAGGGGCCTGCCTTCCCACCCCGCTTTGGTGATGATGATGTCGCCACGCGCCTGTTCCCCAGCAGAGCGCAGTTCAACACCGCGCAGGGTGTCGCCTTCATGGCGTGCTGTGTCCTCTGGCTGCCAATCAGGCACGAAACCGCAATTAGCTGGCTGGAACGGTGCAATGGCGTTGGCATGGCCCTTGAACAGGCCTGTCCAGCGCCCGTCACTGCCCAAGCGCGCCCAGCTTCCACCCCCCATGGCCAGAATAGCGGTGCGTGCCAGCATGAGGTGCGGCTCCCCCCCAGGTCCTTCGAAAAGCAGTTCAAGGCGGGCGCCATCAGGGCGGTTGGGTGGCAAGGGGCTCAACGCCACCAAACGCCGCCTGCCTTCAAAGCGCACCCCTTGGCCTTCCAGCCTGGAACGCCACGCCCGCAGCAAAGGGGTGGCTTTGGCTGACTGGATGAGGACGCGCCCTGACGTGCCGCTGAAGCTCTCCTCCCCCAATCCTGCCGCCCAGCTACGCAGGTCCGCTGGCGTGAAGCTCTTCAAGGCAGCCGCCATGAAAGGGGCGCTGCTGCCGTACCGGCTGAGGAAGACCCCCTCAGGTTCGTCATGGGTGATGTTGAGGCCGCTTTTGCCAGCCATCAGCAATTTGCGCGCTGGCACGGCCATGTGGTCGCACAGAAGGACATCATGGCGGGCAGCACTCAGCTGTTCAGCGGCAAACAGGCCAGCAGGCCCAGCCCCAACCACAATGGCGGTGTGGACGGCTTCGGGGGGCAGTGCGGAAAAGGCTGGTGATGGTGGATTATTCATAGATGTATTCATGGTATATTTTAAAAGGCCATTTAGTTCGGAATTTGAAGGAATTATTTTATGGAATGCGGTTGCAAAATTATTTTTGCCATGTTGAGGTGAAAACCGTCCCGAGGAATTCACTTCGGCACCAATTAACAGTGGAGCATGATCATGTCGACTGCCATCGAGAACATCCTGGTTGAAGCCGTCACCGCTGCTGGTGGCACCCTGACTGCGCAGCAGGCTGCAGAAGCCCACCGCAAATATGCTGAACTGTTTGCCGCCCAGCTGGCCCAGCATGGCCTTCTGGAAGACCGTTACCTCGGTCGTTTCCACGTTTCCGCGCAGAAAGCGTACAAGATGGTCAACCATCTTCCGCACAGCAAGGATTTTGGTAAGGAAATCGAAGTTCCTGCCTCCAAGCGCTGCGATTTTGACGCTTCCATCGACCTGAAGGAAGTCATCAACGGTCAGACTGCGAAGTTCGGCGTTAAATAATCTGTAACCTTCCTTTGTGAACGGTTAAAGATGACCCCCGCAAAGTGCACTTTGCGGGGGTTTTTAATTAACGATATACGTCAGGAAAATTCTGTTAATTAATAAATAACATAATCAAGCTCAGAACATTAAAAATTAATATGGCCTAAACAGGCGATATAAGAAAAACTGCAGAGATGGCCCTAAGCGAATGGCGGAAATGCGCCAAAAAAGCGCAATCATCCTCAAAGCCTTTTTGCTGGCGGTCCTTTAATAAATGCCGCGCCTTTAACCATTGCCCGTCTGGTCTGGATTAAAGGGCAGGCTTGCCTTGTGGGCGCCCAGGTGCAAAAGCAGCAGGAGCTGGACTGGACCCAGGCTGTGATGTGCTCAAGCTGTGTTAAGGAGCTTCCCGTTGAGTGAGCCTATGAAACTGTGCGCTACCATTGAGGATATGCGCCAAACCTTGGCAGCCGCACGCCACAGGCAGCCCCAGGGTACTGTGGGTTTTGTGCCAACCATGGGCAACCTCCACCAAGGCCATTTGTCCTTGGTGGAACGCGCGCGCGCTGAAAACGGCCTTGTGGTTGTCAGCCTGTTCGTAAACCCCGTGCAGTTTGACCGTCCTGACGACCTGGCCACTTACCCCCGCACGCCTGAGGCAGACTTGGCGCTGCTGGCGCAAGCTGGTGTGGACATTGTGTTCATGCCTCCTGCTGAAGAGCTCTACCCGCCAGGCTTTGCCACCACCATTGAGGTGGGCGGCGTGGCTGCTGTGATGGAGGGGCCTTCACGCCCAGGGCATTTCAACGGCGTTGCCACGGTGTTGTGCAAGCTGTTCAACATCGTGGCGCCTGAACGGGCCTATTTCGGCCAGAAGGATGCCCAGCAGGTGGCTGTGGTCAGGCAGATGGTGCGTGACCTCAACATGGATGTGGCTATCACCGCTTGCCCCATATGGCGCGAGGGGGACGGCCTTGCCGCTTCCAGCCGCAACTCTCGCCTCTCCCCCCAAGCGCGGGCCCAGGCCCCTGTGATTCACCAAGCGTTGGAAAGCCTTCAACGTGCTGTGAACCAAGGTGTAGTGGATGTTGCCCTTTTGGAGGGTCAGCTTTCAGCTGCCTTGACTGCTGGTGGGACGGAAAAAGTCGAGTACGCGACACTGGTTGACCCAACTACCTTCACCCCCTTGGCAGGGCAGCGCCTGCAGCCGGGAAGGCCGGCCTTGGCCTTGGTCGCAGCCTGGTTTGGGGGGGTACGCCTGATTGACAACAAGATGCTGGAGGTGCCAGCGCGCTGATGGCGCCCCAAGGCGGATGGCTGATGCGCGCCTGGTGCAAAGGCCAACGCTGATTGCTGGCCGCCAGGGAGGTTGCTGGGCTATTATAGCGGGGACTGCTGCCCAGGCGGCTTTTCCCACAGGGTTACCTCTTCACCGGGAGTGACAACATCATGACGGCATCCACCCCAGTCGTGCCCCGCGGCATTGCTTCCCCCTCCAAATTCATCATTGGTCCTGGCCTTCTGGCCCAGCTGCCTGATGTGGTGAAGGATTTTGGCACCAACGCCATCATCATCTGCGACCCCTTTATCCTGCCCCATGTGGAGCGGGAGTCCCTGCCAGCGCTGGCCAAGGCCGGCTTGAAGGGCAGTGTGGAGAAGTTCAACGGCGAATGCTGCGACAGCGAAATCAAACGCCTGAGCGCGCTGGCCAAGGAGCGTGGCGCCAATGTGGTGGTTGGCGTTGGTGGTGGCAAAACACTTGACACCTCCAAGGCGGTTTCACACGCGCTCAAGCATCCCCTGGTGCTGTACCCCACCATTGCCTCCTCTGACGCCCCCTGCATCGCTTTGGCTGTGGTCTACACAGATGAAGGCGCCTTCAGCCATTACCTACACCTGCCGCAGAACCCCAGCGCCGTCATGGCTGACACCAGCGTGATCGCAGGCGCGCCTGCGCGCTTCTTCTCAGCTGGCATTGGCGATGCCTTGGCAACCTATTTCGAAGCCCAAGCCTGCTATGATTCAGACGGCACCAACCTGCTTGGCAAAAAGCCTTCACGCACAGGCCTCGGCATGGCGCGTCTTTGCTATGACATCCTGCGTGACAATGTGGACAGCGCCATGGACGCCATCAGCCGCAATGTGGTCACTGACGCTGTGACCACAACGGTGGAGGCCACCATTTACCTGAGCGGCGTTGGCTCTGAAAGCGGTGGCCTGGCAGCAGCCCACGCCATCCATGACGGTATGACGGTGGTGGAGGACATCCACCACGCCCAGCATGGCGAAAAGGTCATTTTCGGCCTGATGTGCCAGTTCGTCCTCGCCAACACCCCGCGTGAAACGGTGGATGAAGTGGTGCGCATTGCCCTGCGCGCTGGCTTGCCGCTGACGCTGCAGCAGCTTGGCTTGAAGAAATTCGTGCCAGCTGAATGGCGCAAAGTGGCTGAACTGGCCTGCTCGCCAGACGACACCATGGGTAACATGCCCATGAAAATCACCCCTGATGACGTCTACAATGCCATTGTGACAGCCAACGTCATGGGGGAGCGTCACATGGCCGCTGCTGGCAAAGCGGTGCCCAAATTGGACTGATCCAGCCCTAGGCCGCTTTGGCAGGCAGCGCCCCGGCTTTTGCATGGCAAGGGCCGGGTTTTTTAATTCATCATTTAACGTAGTGAAATCGCCCTAAATAATAAAAGAACTTTGCTTCGGGGTGGTTGTTTGGCAGCGCCACAGGCTATAACGGTAATTGCACCGGCCTGCTTGCCAGGCCACCAAAAAGGACAGTTGCGATGAGTGAGCACGAAAACAACAAGGCCGCCCCCCACGGCCAGCTGCGCGAGATTGGTGGCCATGCCATCCACCCCACCACCCAAATGATGAACTGGGGCTATGACCCTGCCAGCGACCAGGGTTCGGTCAAGGCGCCGATTTTCCTGGCTTCTACCTTCGTGTTTCCCAGCGCTGAGGCGGGGCGGGACTTCTTCGATTACGTCTCTGGCCGCAAGGAGCCGCCGGCGGGCCACAAGGCCGGCATGGTCTACGCCCGCTTTAACAACCCCAACGTTCAGTTGGCTGAGGAACGCCTGGCCGTTTACGAAGGCGCTGAGGCGGCTGTGCTGACCTCCTCAGGCATGTCGGCCATTTCCATGGCGTTGCTGGCCTATTTGGAACCCGGCGATGTCATCCTGCACTCCCAGCCCCTTTATGGCGGCACGGAGACGCTCATCACCAAGACGTTGGCGCGCTTCGGCATCAAGGCCGTTGGCTTCCGTGACGGCGTTGACGAGGCCAGCGTCAAAAAAGCTTTTGAGGAGGCCAAGGCTCTTGGCCCCGTGCGCGTGATTTACGCTGAGACCCCCTCCAACCCCACAGACACCCTAGTGGACATCGCCATGCTGCGCCGCTTGGCTGAGGCGGAAGGTAAAGCCAACGGTGGCCGCCGCCCCCTGGTAATGGTTGATAACACCTTGATGGGACCGCTGTTCCAGCGCCCGCTCCAGCATGGTGCTGACCTCTCCCTTTACTCACTCACCAAATATGTTGGCGGCCATTCAGACCTGGTGGCTGGCGCTGTGGTGGGCTCCAAGGAGCAGACCAAACCTGTGCGGCAGCTGCGTGGCGCTATGGGTGCCAACACCGACCCCCACACGGCCTGGATGATCACGCGCTCGCTGGAGACGCTGGAGCTGCGCATGACGCGCGCTGCCGAAAACGCCCGCGCCATCGCTGAACTGCTGAGCAAAAGCCCCAAGGTGGAGAAAGTGCACTACCCAGCTTTCTTCCCAGCTGATTCCAAAGCTGGCCAGGTTTACGCGCGCCAGTGCGATGCCGCTGGTTCCACCTTCGCCTTTGACATCAAGGGTGGGCAGGAAGCTGCTTTCCGCTTCATCAACGCGTTGAAGTTCTTCAAGAACGCCGTCAGCCTTGGTGGTACTGAATCACTGGTTTGCAACCCAGCCAGCACCACCCATTCAGGTGTGCCTAAAGCCGTGCGCGAAAACGCTGGCGTGCTGGACACCACCATCCGCCTTTCCATCGGCATTGAGAATGAGGCCGACTTGCTGGCTGACTTGGCCCAAGCGCTTGAAGCGGCCTGAATGCCGTTGAAGCCCTGAAAGTTGGCTCGGCCCGGGGGAGGTCCCTAAAGGCAAGCCTCTTAACCAAAGCAGCCAACCTAAGGTGAATACCCAGCGCCCCTGCCCTTCAAGGTAGGGGCGCTGTTCCGTATTGGGGCTGTGTTTGGACTGGCATGTGTGCAACAGCATGTTGATAAATATGCATTCTAAATGAATATTTCATTCTAAAAGCGTGACAGCGCTCCCGCCACTGGCTAGAGGGGGAAGGCTTGCATCCGCAGACAAAGGCCCTGGATGAGGCATGAGGGCCATGGCGTGTTGGCAACCGGCAACGCAGCCCACCAAAAGGGCATCCAGGGAGCATGTTTCCCCAAGCCCGTTTCTGGCCCGCAACGATGTCACTTTGAGGAGAGGTACTTTCATGACTCAACCCGCCCCGGAACCCATGCTGGCTGGAGGGCCGGAAAGCCCACCTTACCCGGCCGCAGAACCTGGCCTGTCGCCATGGTGGCTGCGCATCCTCCTGGTTGTCCTCATCATCACGTCAGCCGTGCTGGTTTGGATCAGCGTGCGCACCTACACGGACGCGCCCCCCATTCCCACCCAGGTGGTGGACACGGCTGGCCAGGTAATCGCCACCAGGGATGACATTCAAGAAGGACAGAATGTCTTCCAGAAATATGAGCTGATGAACAATGGCACCATCTGGGGCCATGGCGCCATGCTGGGGCCAGATTACAGCGCAGCCGCCCTCCACCAGGAAGTCCTGGCCCTTGACGATGCCATCGCCCAGCGTGACGCGCACGCCCCTTACAGCCAGCTGGACGCCCAGCAGAAGGCGGCCATCAGTGGCACGGTGCGCTACTTGCTGAAGCAGAACAACTTCAACCCCGCCACAGGTAAGCTAACCCTGACAGAGGGAGAGGCCGCAGCCTGGCGCGCAGCCCCCGGCCAATGGCGCGCCTACTTCACCAACCCCGCTGGCAATGGTGGCCTGCACAAGGACTTCATCACTAACCCTGATGAGCTGCGCAAGCTGGCAGCCTTCTTTAATTGGACGGCGTGGGCTTCAGCGGCCCACCGTCCCGGCAAAGCCTATTCCTACACCAACAACTTCCCCTATGACCCTGAAGCGGGCAATGAACCGGTCAAGGGCGCCGTCATCTGGACGGCACTGAGCCTCATCACCCTTCTGGGGGGGATTGCTGCTGCCGTCTACACCCGCGACCGCTACCCAAGCGCTGCTTGGGTCAGTGGCATCAGCCGGCAGCTGACCAACCAGCTTGTGCCAGGCCGCTTCACCCCAGCGCAGAAGGCGCTCGGCAAGTTCTGCCTTGTGGTGGGCGTTCTGTTCTTCGGCCAGACGCTGCTTGGGGGCGCTGTGGCCCACTACCGCGCTGAGCCAAGCAATTTCTACGGCTTGCACCTGGAAACCATCTTCCCCTCCAACTTGCTGCGCGCCTGGCACCTTGAATGCGCCATTTTCTGGATCGCTACCGCTTACGTGGCAGCCACCTTGTTCATGGGCATCACACTGCGCCGCCGCCATGAAGGACCAGGGGGGCTGGCTGATTCAGCGTTGCTGAAATGGCTGGTCAACATTCTGTTCGTGGCATTTGCCATCGTCATTTTCGGTTCCATTTTCGGCACCTGGGCTGGCATGACCGGCGCGCTTGGTCAGTGGTGGGATTTCCTGGGCGGTACAGGCTGGGAATATCTGGAGCCAGGCAAAATCTGGCATGTGCTGTTCCTGGTGGGGATGCTGGTCTGGTTTGCGCTCCTGTTCTGGATCGTGCAGCCCGTTATGGCGCGCGACCTCAACGCGCGCCCGCTCATCATCGCTATGCTTCTGGCCACGCTGGCCATCCCGCTGTTCTACGCCCCCGTTCTGCTGATTGGGATGAAGACCAACTTCTCCGTTGTGGAGCTGTGGCGTTTCTGGCTGATTCACCTGTGGGTGGAAGGCTACCTGGAGTTCTTCGCGACCACCCTTGTGGCCGTCCTGTTCTGGATGCTGGGCATCGCGCGCCGCAATGTGGCGCTGAAGGTCATCTTGTTTGATGGCATCCTGTACTTCCTGGGCGGTGTTCTGGGGACGTGCCACCACTGGTACTTCACTGGGCAGAGCCAGGCGCTGATGGCCATCGGCGCCGTGATGTCCGCCATGGAGGTGGTGCCCCTGACCTTGCTTGCCGCTGAGGCCTGGGACTTCGTCAACTGCACGCGCCTTGACCAGCATGATGGCCAGGTCACGCACAAATGGGTGTTCTACTTCCTGATGGCCTGCGGCTTCTGGAACTTTGTAGGCGCTGGCATCTGCGGTTTCCTCATCAACACCCCTATCGTCAGCTACTTCGAGGTTGGCACCATGCTGACCCCTAACCATGGCCATGCCGCCATGATGGGCACATTCGGCATGTTGTCGCTGGCTATGGTGGTGCTTGTCCTGCAGCAGATCTCCACGCCAGCACGCTGGGCGCACCTGCAGAAGTTCCTGAAAGTCGCTTTCTGGGGCACCAACATCGGCCTGGCGCTGATGGTGGCGTTGAGCCTCTTCCCTGGTGGTCTGTGCCAGGTGTGGGACGTGATGGTGCATGGCTACTGGCATGCCCGCAGCACCCTTTACACGCGCAGCAGCTTGGCGGTGACGCTTGAATGGCTGCGTATGTTGGGGGATGTGGTGTTCATCGCCTTTGGCTCCCTGCCCATCTGCGCCTTCGTGGTGATGTCCTGGCTGGGCCTGTGGGGCCGTGACAGCACAGGTGACACCCCCCACCACGCCCTCAGCACGGACGCCTGAGCGGCCTTGGGCAGCAGGCGGCGGTTGCGGCAGGTGAATGGCCGTTGTGCAGCCAGCGCCCTTACCGCTTGCCGCGGCAGGCGGTAAGGTGGTTGCCGATAGTCAATTGCCGCCCCTGCGTCCTTTAACGCCAGGGGCGGTACGCCGTGCCCTGGCTTTTTGAACTGGGGCGGCCCACACCTGAAAGGTTCGTTGCCATGGCTGAACACACTGCTGAAGAGGTCAAACACGTTGGTGGTGAACTGCCCTCCACCAAAACCATGATCATGAGCATTTTTATTTTGCTCCTGGTTCTGGCGCCAACCTTCTGGCTGATGACTACCCTTCACTGACCAGGCGTTTTCTGCCGGACAAATTCTGACTGAAACGCAAAAGCCACCTGTCCCTGTGGGGAAAGGTGGCTTTTTCGTGGGCGCGCATCAGGGCCTTAGTTTCTGGTGGACCTGACGCGATTCGAACGCGTGGCCTTCGCCTTCGGAGGGCGACGCTCTATCCAGCTGAGCTACAGGTCCAGTGCAGTCGTGTTTAACGAAGTAGCGGCGTTTTGGCCAGAGCGTTTTGCGCCTGCCCCCTTAGGGTGAAATGGCTTAAGGTGGTGGGGAACCCACCCACCACCCCCGCATCCAGTAAGGGAGGCCCCCTTGGCAGAGCAGACGCTACCAACCATCACCACCGCCGCTGGGGAAAGCCAGCCCTCCACACGGCCCCTCATCTTGGTTGATGGTTCTGGCGTCATCTTCAGGGCCTTCCACGCCTTGCCAGCCAGCATGACCAGTCCTGACGGCACGCCTGTCAACGCGGTTTACGGTTTCGCCAACGCTTTGGCAGGCCTGGCGGAGGATTATCCAGGCCACGACATCGCCGTGGTTTTTGACGCGGCCCGCCACACCTTCCGCAACGACATCTACCCTGATTACAAAGCCCACCGCCCCCCAGCACCTGACGACCTGGTGCCCCAATTCCCCCTTGTGCGTGAGGCCGCGCAGGCTTTTGGCCTTCAAGGGGTGGAGCTTGAGGGGTGGGAAGCTGACGACATCATCGCCACTTACACGCGCCAGGCCGTGGCCATGGGGCGCAGCTGCACCATCATGACGTCCGACAAGGACCTTATGCAGTTGGTGGGACCGTTGGTGCGCTTGATGGACCCTGTGCGCCAAACCCCCATGGGGGAAGGGGCGGTGCTGAAGAAATTCGGCGTCTCCCCCGACAAGGTGGTGGATGTTCAGGCCTTGATGGGCGATCCCTCAGACAATGTGCCTGGCGTGCCTGGCATAGGGCCCAAAAACGCGGCCTTGCTGATTGGGGAGCACGGTACCCTGGAGGCTGTGCTGGAGGCTGCGCCTACCATGAAGCCCTCCAAGCGGCGCCAGAACTTGATTGACCACGCTGACATGGCCAGGATCTCCAAAAAGCTGGTGACCCTTGCCGACAACGTGCCCGTCCCCATTCCGCTGGCGGCCATCAGCCCAGCTAAGCCTGATTTGGTAGCGCGCCAGGCTTGGCTGGAGCGCATGGGTTTCGCCTCCCTCATCAGGCGCCTTAACAAATCCTCAGGGCGCAAAGGGCAGGGGAGTGGGGCAGGTTCAACCCCAGCCCAACAAGGCCAGGGGACGCTGTTCAATCCCAACCCAACAAGGCCAGGGGACGCTAGTGGACAGGCTGTGGGCGTTGTGCTCACCCCACCCTTGCCTGAAGCTGGCTGGGACAACCCCCCAACATTAATTGAAAGCCCTGAGGTCCTGAAGACTTGGCTTGAAGTGGCCCAGCAAGGCGGCCAGCTGGCCATCAGGGTGGAAAGCGACCCAGTCCAACCCCCCCAGCAAGCCATGGCTGTGGGCATTGGCCTGGCCCGCTCCCCTGGTGAAACGGCCTATGTGCCGCTGGTCAGGTTGGCGCCCCAGCCCGCGAAACAGGGGGAAGGCCAAGCTGCTTTGTTGGAGGGTCAGCCCCAGGAGGCTGCCAAGGCAGAAGTGCCCCTAACATCCGTGACTATGGATCCAGCACCCTTTATGGCGGTGCTGCAGCCTGTTCTGAATGACCCAAGCACGCGCAAGATTTTCCATGACGCCAAAACAGCCCAGACATTGCTGGCCAGCCTGGGGGCAGTGGTTATCAACCCAGACCTGCCAGCGGTGGATGACGTTATGCTGATGTCCTACGCCCAGAAGGCAGGCGCCCACAGCCATGACCTGGCTGAACTGGCCCAGCGGCACCTCCAGCACAGCCTGCCTGCACTTGAAGGGCTGACAGGCAAAGGGCGCGGGCGCAAAAAGCCAAGCGAACTGGTGCCAGAAGTGTTGGCCCCCCACAGCGCTGAACAAGCGGACGCCATCCTGCGCTTGCGCCCCCAGCTGGCCACCGACCTGCTGCGGAACCGTTCCACCACCATTTACGAGGAGATGGAACGTCCCCTCATCCCCACATTGATGCGCATGGAGCAGGCGGGCATCGCTGTTGACAAAGCCAAGCTTGAGGAGCTTTCAGCTGATTTTACAGCCCGCATGGGCGTTCTGGAGGGGGCCATTCACAAGGTTTCGGGGCCAGAACTCAATGTGGGGTCACCCAAGCAGCTTGGGGAAGTCCTGTTTGACACCATGGCCCTGCCAGGCGGCAAAAAAACCAAGGCCGGCAATTGGTCCACGGATTCAGCCATGCTTGAAAGCTTGCTGGAACAGCCATCCAACCTGCCGCCAGGGGCAGGGCAAATGATCCAGGACATCCTGGCCTGGCGCCAGCTTGCTAAGCTCAAGTCAACCTACACGGATGCGCTCCTCAACCTCATGCGGGAGGGGCGGATCCACACTACGTTCCACATGGCCGCCACCACAACGGGGCGGTTGTCCTCCAACGATCCTAACCTGCAGAACATCCCCATCCGCACAGCGGAGGGCGCGCGCCTGCGCGAGGCCTTCGTGGCACCACCTGGCAGGAAGCTCGTCTCTGCCGATTACAGCCAGATCGAGCTGCGCCTGCTGGCCCATGTCGCTGGCATTGAACCTTTGCTGGACGCTTTCGCGCGTGGGCAGGACATTCACGCGCGCACGGCTTCCGAAGTGTTCGGCGTGCCACTTGAGAGCATGGACGCCGCCACCCGCCGCAAAGCCAAGGCAATTAACTTTGGCATTATCTACGGCATATCGCCTTTTGGGCTGGCGCGGCAGCTGGGCATTTCCCAAGGGCAGGCCAAGGCCTACATCGATGCCTATTTCGAGCGTTACCCTGGCATCAAAGCTTATATGGAACGCACAAAGCAGGAAGGCGCGCGCACAGGCCAGGTCAGCAGCCCTTTTGGGCGGCTGTGCCATGTCCCAGGCATGTTGGCGCGTAACGGCACTGTCAGGGCCTATGCTGAACGCCAGGCCATCAACGCCCCTTTGCAGGGGGGGGCTGCTGACATCATCAAGCGTGCCATGGTGCGTTTAGACAAGGCGCTGCCGCAAAGCGGGCTTGAAGGGCGCATGATCCTGCAGGTTCATGACGAGCTGCTGTTCGAAGTGCCTGAAAGCCAAGCTGAAGCCCTGGCTGCCCTCGCCAAGCGTGAGATGGAGGCGGTGGCCCACCTCAAAGTGAAGCTAGAGGTGGAAACGGGCATTGGCGACAGCTGGTCTGAAGCCCATTAAGGGGCCTGTTTGTGGAAGCCTGCGCCGCCCCACCATGCCAGCACCCTTTGCCGATACCCTTGCAGATAAGTGGTTCCGTGGGCTCAAAAAGGCTTGCCAGCGCGCCTGGGCCCTGCCGCGTGCAGGGCCGGGGCGTTGTCAACTACACCTCCCACCAACCCAAGCCAACCCAAGGTCTTCATGCTCTACCCCACCCTTTTGCTGGACTATGACGGCACACTTTCCAACACAGGCCCTGCCATCCTCCATGCCATGAACACCGTTCTGGCCCAGCATGGCTGCCCGCCCCTTACCACCCTTCAAGGGGAAACGCTGCTAAGTGGCAGCAAAAGGCTTTACCTGTTCTTTGTGGACCTCATCGCTGGGTGTGACGTAACTGAAGCCAAGAAGCTTGAAGCTGACTATATGGTCCTTTACGAACGCTTCAGCACTACAGAGGTGCAGCTGTTCCCAGGGGTTGGTGAAAGCGTCAGGCGGCTTCACCAAAGCGGGCGGCGACTGATCGTCACCAGCAACAAGCGCCAGAACGTGCTTGAGGCGGAGCTTGCGCGTTTTGGCTTGGTGCCTTTCATGGCGGCCATCATCGGCACAACCCCCACGTCCCCGCGCAAGCCCTCCCGGGACGTGTGGACGGAACGCGTTCTGAAGCTCTTCCCTGGGCTGGCGCCTTCTGAGGTGCTGTGCGTGGGCGACACGGCAGCTGACATTCAGTTCGCTGACGTTGTGCCAAGCGCGTGCTGCTGGGCGATGTATGGTTATGGCAACCATGCCCAGTGCGAAGCCTTGCACCCGCGTTACAGCATTGCGCGCTTCCCAGCCCTGTTGCCGATCCTTGGGCTGGGGGAGCTTGGGCAAAGCTGAACCCCCGCCCTTCAGGGTTTTGGTAGATTAGGCCTGGCCGATGTCACTGCGGCAGAATTTGTCTGCCCAGCGGATTTTGCCAGCGGCTTTGTAGGCCTTGGCGCGCGCACCTTCCAGGGTGGGGGCGGTGGCGCTGATGGTCAGCACACGACCGCCATCAGCCACCAGGGCGCCATCATCACGGCGCTTGGTGCCTGCCTGGAACACCTTGATGCCTGGCGCTGTGGCCTCGGCCTCCTCCAAGCCTTCAATCACACCGCCTTTGCGGGGGGTGCCAGGGTAGCCTTCAGCAGCCAACACCAAGGAAACGGCTGCGTCATCAGTGAAGGTGATGGCGCTTTCAGGCAGCTTGCCTTCTGCCATGGCGTGCAGGGCCAGGAGGAGGTCGCTGGTCATGCGCGGCAGCAGGGCCTCTGCCTCCGGATCGCCAAAGCGCACATTGTACTCAATCAATTGCGGCCCCGTTGCCGTCAGCATAAGGCCAGCAAAGATCACGCCCTTGAACGGCGTGCCGCGCTGCGCCATTTCGCGCAGCATGGGGCGCACCGTCTGGTCCAGCGCCGCCTCCTGGGCAGCGCGGCCAAACCCTGGCGGGGGGCACAAGGCACCCATGCCCCCTGTGTTGGGGCCTTTGTCGCCATCAAAAGCGCGCTTGTGGTCGCGGGCGGCGCCAATCAGCACAGCATCCGTGCCGTTGCAGAAAGCAAAAAGGGACACTTCCTCCCCCACCAGGCATTCCTCCACCACTAGCGGCAGCCCAAGGTGCGCCACGGCTTCCTCAGCCTCTTCCACTGTGGTGGCCACCACAACGCCTTTGCCAGCCGCCAGACCATCAGCTTTGATAACAATGGGCGCGCCTTGCTGGCGGACCCATGACTGGGCGTCAGCCACCGTGGCACTGCCAGCGTCAAAGCGTTTCCAGCGCGCTGTGGGGATGCCTGCCTTGTCGGCCACGTCTTTGGTGAAGGCCTTGCTGCCTTCAAGCTGGGCTGCGCTGGCGCTTGGCCCTGCGCAAGCGATGCCGCGCTCTGCGCAGGCATCTGCCAGGCCTTTGACCAGGGGCACCTCAGGACCAGGCACCACAAGGTCAATGCCATGTTCTGCAGCAAAGTTAGCCAGCCCTTCCACATCGTCAGCCTGAAGGGGGACTATCTGGGCCAGTGCCGCTATGCCAGGGTTACCTGGGGCAGCGTAAAGCGCGCCCAGGGCTGGGGAGCGCGAGAGGGCCTCAGCTAAGGCATGTTCACGCCCGCCTGACCCCACCAAAAGCACCCTGAGTTTTTTCATGCCGTTTCCCTTCTGCGCTGCCAACGCCTGGTTTCCCAACACTTGGTTGCCCAGCGTCTGGCTTCAATATGATTGATGATTGCCGCTGTGTGCCAGGCCCCTTGCAGAGGGCCCTTCAGGCTGGCGCGCTCATATCATAGAATGCCCTGCCTGCGTCAGAACGGAAACCACCAGGGCCTGCTTGGTGGCCATGGCCAGCCAATAAAGCGCCACCATGGTGGCTGAAGGACCTTCCCCTGAAAAAAGCCCCCTTGAAAAAAAACCTTTTACGCCCGCGCAACCCCTCTGAGGGGCAGCCCCTCCAAAGCAGTTTGCTGGATGCCCTGGAGGCTGAACAAGGCCACAAACCCAGCCTGCCCTCTTACGGGCCGGCATCCGTGCCAGCTGTCGCGGAAACAACCACCCCTGGCCCAAGTAGCTTTGGCGCGCCGCGGCGTGGCCGCGCACCCACCCCTGCACCTGTGGTGGAAAGCCCCCCTAAGGCTGCGCCAGCCCCTGTGGAGGAGCTGGGGGGTGAGCCATCACCAGGGGGGATGTCCAATGTAGCTGAATACACCGTCAGTGCCCTTTCAAGCTCCATCAAGCAAGCTTTGGAAGGCAAGTTCGGGCGCGTGCGGGTGCGCGGCGAAATCACCGACCTGCGCCAGTTTTCCTCTGGCCACGCTTACCTTTCGCTGAAGGATGAACAAGCCAAGATCGCCGCTGTGGTGTGGCGCGGCAATGTCGCCAAGCTGGGCATGGAACTGCGTGAGGGGCAGGAAGTCATCGCGACAGGCCGCATCTCCACTTACGGGGAGCGTTCAACTTACCAACTCATCATCGACCGCATGGAATACGCTGGGGAAGGCGCGCTGCTGGCGCGGGTGGAGGTTCTGCGCCGCCAAATCCTGGCGGAGGGGCTGTTTGCTGAGGAACGCAAAAAGCCCCTGCCTTTCCTGCCAGCGCGCATCGCTGTGGTGACGTCACGCTCTGGCGCTGTGGTTCATGATATCTTCACCACCTTGGCGCGGCGCTTCCCCTCTGATGTCGTTTTGTGCCCTGTGCCTGTGCAGGGCAAAGGGGCTGAGAGCGCCATCGCCGCCGGCATACGCATGGCCAGCACCCTCCACCCCCGGCCTGACGTGATGATCGTGGCACGTGGTGGTGGTTCATTGGAGGATTTGATGGCCTTTAATGATGAGGCTGTCGTGCGGGCCATCGCTGAAGCCCCCATGCCTGTCATCTCAGCCATTGGCCATGAAACTGACACCACCTTGGCCGACTATGCCGCTGACAGGCGCGCCCCCACCCCCACAGCGGCCGCTGAAATGGCGGTGCCCCAACGTAGTGCTGTAGCGGCCAGCCTGGCCCAGCAGGGCGCGCGCTTAGTCACCGCCTGGGACCGTGGGCGGCAGGACCGCCAGCTGCGCCTGCAAAATGCGGCGCGTCAGCTGCCTGACTTGCCAACATTGCTGAACACGCTGCGCATGAAGCTTGATGACAGGGCTCACCGGCTGGACCTCACCATGCCGCAGCAACTGGCGCAGGCCCGCCACAGCCTGGCAGCTGCTGCGCGCGCTTTGCCCACTTTTGCGCGTTTGCTGCACCCCCAAAAGCAGCGTTTGGAAGCGCTTGGGGCTGCCATGAACCAGGCCATGGCCAGGCACTGCTATGCAAAGCGCCTGGATTTGAGCCAGAATGTGCTTTCACCAGCGCTCTTAGTGGCCCGGGTCAAAAGTCAAAAAGCGCTGTTGACTGCGCTTGGGCGCAATTTGGAAGCCTTTTCCCCCTTCGCCCTGCGTGACAAAGGCTACGTTCTGGTGCGTGATGCTGAAGGGCGGCCTGTTACGCGCTCAGCGCAGCTGCCGCTCCATGCTGAGGTCAGCCTGGATTTCATGGATGGTACCCGCAGGGCCCTCCTTGATCCTGAATAACCCCAACCCCGCCAAGGGAAAACAGGCGGCTTGACGGAGAACCTGAACATGCGTTTCCCCTTTTCTTTTTTCTGGTTTGCCAAGCGCCGCACTGTGGCGGGTGTGGCCTTGGGCGCAGCCCTGGCGCTGGGCGCCATGGTGCCCCAAGCCTGGGCTGATGACGCTGACGCCACCATGAACCAAGTCACCGCTGTGGCTGACAGCGGCTATGGTGGTTCCATGCCCACCTACCCTGCTGGCAGCATCGACAAGCGCAACATGTCCAAGGAAAACCTGCCTTCAGCCCCTGCGGGCACCCCTTTGTGCGACCAGGCCCGGCTGGAGCGCGCCGCCATAGGCACTGCTGTGGAGCCAGCCGTGCCCCAGCCAGATGGCTATTGTGCGCTCAACGCCTGCTTTGACCCAGCCACGGCCACTTACATGGCAGCCAATGGTCAGGTCACGGTCTGCCGCTGAACTGAATGTGCGCGGTCAGAAAAAATGAGCCTTGGGAACTTTGAAAGTGACCCCACTTTAAAGCTTTTCAAGGCCCTCCTTTAAGGGGGTTTTTCAGTTCGAATAGGGTTCGAACGTGTGACCCCCTTAGGGGCCCTTTCCGTGGACCCCAAAGGCATCTCCCGCAAAGGTGGGAACGCAGGCAAAGCCTCAAACACCGTGAGCGGCTGACCCTGCTGCCCTTCCAGATCGTGAATGCGGCGGCGAGCCTGCACTATAAGAGTGTGATACTCCCCCACCACAGCTTCACGCGCAGCTAAGCGGCGCCATAGCGCGTCCACCTCATCCGTCAATCCCAGCGTCCGGTCAGTCAGATCACGTTCACGCAGCAGTGCTAGCCTGAACTGCTGATTTTCAAGTTGACCCGCGTCTATTTCCTGCCGGCGGCGTTCTAGTCGGTTTTTGGCCGCACTGCCCAGCCAGCCTGACAGACAGCCCAGCATGATTTCAGCCAGACCGCTATAGTTGCTCAACCCCGCCAGGATGTCAGGAAGCATCAGCTTTCAATGGGCCAGGGGTTGTGCGGATCGTAACCGGCGGGCCATTTCCCCGTTGCCGGATCGTATTTTGGGGAATAGCTGCCGTCCGGATACGGGCCTGGATACACATCCTTGTATTGGTATTTGCTGTCAAAATCCGCTGCCCATGCCGAATCCTCAAATATCGGCACGTCAGCTTCTTCCGCGAAATCCCGTGCCATGAGCACATAGCCGTCCACTTGCCATCCACCCTGCTGCCCAGGAGGCATGAAACGAAAGCTGATGTAGCGTCCAGGACCTTTCCACAACACATTGTTGTACGTGTCTGGTGCTGCAGCGCCCGCACCAGTGGTGGCTGAAGCGTCAGCCGTGGTTTTTTGTGTGTCTGTCATTTGGGTTCCTCTATTTGTTCCACCCGCCCACCCAGTTTCATTTAGTTGTATTTGCCCACTGCTTCGAAATAGAACGTCCCCTGGCTACTATCGTGGACTGGTGACTTGCCGCTGTTGACATCTTCAACGCGCAGCTTAAAGCCGGTCTGCGTCACGCTGCCCTGCGTCACATTGCCGTAAAGACTTTGAGGATTGTTGTCCTGCCCCGTAATCTGAATGCAAATCTCAGATGGATCAGTGTTCTTGAAAGGAGCTGGGAAAGTAACCCAAGCGCCGTCACTTAATCCGCTAACGTTCCATACTTGCCTGAAATTATTTCCCACTGGGCTGTTCAGCTTGGGCAGCGCATTAATCTGGGCCTGCAAACTGTTGATCTGTGCCTGCAACTGGCTGATGTCCTGCTGTCTTGCCTGCGTTTCAGCTGAAACCTCAGTCGCCAGGGCGAGGTCACGCCAGCCGCTTACCGTGTCACCATAGGTTGGTTTGCCTGAATGGCCGTTTGTGTGCACGCCAAGACCTTGTACGTCACCAGCGGCCATGCCCAACGTGCCTGAAAGCAGCGTTCCCTCAACGCCCTGTGCCCGCTGCTGTTCAGCCGTCAGCGCACTCTGGGTGGCATACCGCCCATCCGCATAATCTTGGCTAATCGCAACGTGGTTTCCGCCTGCGTCATCGAAATACAAAAGGCCAGTTGGCTGTTGCCTGCTCCCTTTATCGGCAAACTGGCTTTTGATGCCGCGGATGCCATAAGAGAAATCATCAAGTCCTGTATTACCCGCCACAACTCTAATGTCGTTCTGCTTGGCGCTGTTGATCCAGACCTGTCCTGTGTTGTCATCCGCCCCCATAGAGAGGATGGGGCAGTTTTTCCCATCGTCTGCCCCACCGGTCGCAACGTAGTTTCCCTTTGGCTGAAGGCCGTCCAGGTCTGCAGCAAGGGCGAGGTCATGCCAACCGCTTACCGTGTCGCCATAAATGGGGCGGCCAGTTTGGCCGTTTGTGTGCACGCCAAGGCCTTGCACGTCACCGGTGGCCATGCCCAGCGTTCCTGAAAGAAGGCTGTTTTCCACGTTCTGGGCACGTTGCTGCTCAGTCGTCAGCGCACTCTGAGTAGCATACCGCCCATCAGCATAACCCTGGCTGATTGCCAGGAAATTACGTCCTGAGTTGTCGAAATAAAGCAGCCCTGTTGACTGCTGGCGTGTGCCTTTATCTGCGAACTGGCTTTTAATGCCAATGCAGGGGTATGAATAATCATCTTGGGCAATATCACCCGCCACTTTCGATCTGTTCAGCTGGCCTTCAATATTTTCAGCCCGCGCTGTTTCAGCGCTCAGTGCACTTTGCGTGGCATAGCGCCCGTCTGCGTAAGACTGCGAGATCGCCAGCATGTAAAGACCGTTTTCATCAATGTATTCAATGCCTGCAGGCTGTTTTCTTGTGCCCCTGTCCAGATATTGGCTTTTAATGCCGCGGATGCCGTAAGAGAAATCATCAAGTCCTGTATTACCCGCCACAACTCTAATGTCGTTCTGCTTGGCGCTGTTAATCCAGACCTGTCCTGTGTTGTCATCCGCCCCCATAGAGAGGATGGGGCAGTTTTTCCCATCGTCAGCCCCGCCAGTGAGGACGTAATTTCCCTTTGGCTGAAGGCCGTCCAGGTCGGCAGCAAGGGCGAGGTCATGCCAGCCGCTTACCGTATCGCCGTAAATGGGGCGGCCAGTTTGGCCGTTTGTGTGCACGCCAAGGCCTTGTACGTCACCAGCGGCCATGCCCAACGTGCCTGAAAGCAGCGTTCCCTCAACGCCCTGTGCCCGCTGCTGCTCAGCCGTCAGTGCACTTTGCGTAGCATAGCGCTCATCAGCGTAAGACTGCGAAAGAGCTAGCATGTAAAGCCCGTTTTCATCAATGTATTCAATGCCAGCTGGCTGTTTTCTTGTGCCCCTGTCCAAGTACTGGCTTTTGATTCCTTTAATGGTGTATGAGTAATCATCTAGTCCGATATTGCCAGCTACCAGGAACTGGGCTGACTGACCATCAGCGTTGAACCACGCCTGCCCGCTTTTGTCGTCAACCCCCATCAACGTGACAGGGCGGTTATAGCTATCATCCTTGCCCGCGGTGGGCACGTAATTGCCACCAGGTTGGAGGCCATTCAGATCTGACAGCAGTGCAATCCCCCGCCAGCCATTGCGGCCATCACCGTAAATGGGGCGGTTTGAGGTACCATCAGTGTGAATGCCGAGACCCTGCACATCACCTTGCACCATGCCCAGCGTTCCTGAAAGCAGCGTTCCCTCAACACCCTGGGCACGCTGCTGCTCAGCCATCAAACCAACCAGCGTGGCATAGAGTGTGTCCGCATAAGCTTTGGAAATCGCCAGCATGAAAAGCCCGGCGGCGTCTTTGTATTCAAGACCGATCGGCTGAGTGCGTGTGTTTTCATCCAAATATTGGCTCTTGATGGCCTCAATAGGCAGTGAATAGCCATCTAGGAGCTGATTGCCAGCAATCAGCCCGATGCCGTTTTGCCGGGCTGTGTTGACCCAGACCTGTCCCGTTGCATCGTCAGCACCCATGAAAACAACCGGACAGTTTTTGCCATCGTCTGCCCCACCGGTCGCAACGTAGTTTCCTTTTGGCTGAAGGCCTTCCAGGTCTGCGAAATAAGCCAGGTCCCCCTTATCGCCAGATTTATCCCAATAGGTTGGCCGCCCACTTATGCTGCTTGTGTGTATGCCAACGCCCGCGCTATCATTGGGGCCCATCCCCACCGTTCCCGAAACATAGTTCTGCAGTGCGTTTCCGTTCTGGTTACTCGCGTCAACCAGCATGCATAGCGCCAGCAGGATGGGATTGAAGAACGCGGCCTCAAGCGGCGTCCCTTGCTGCCTGCCGGGGATAAGGTCTTGAACCTGGGGGTGGCCTTGGCCATCCACTGTCATGTTGGGCACACCAGGGAATCTTGGCCAGCTCAAAGATGTGCTGCCCAACATGGCTTTCAAATAGTCGCCGCTTTGTTTTTTGGTTTCTTTAGTCATAGAGCCACTTCCCCGTGTCGTCCATAAAGTAAACTGAAGTGTCCGCAGGCTTGATAAGCCTGAAAACCCGCACCAAATCTGTGTAAGGATTGTCCTGCACCAGCCCAGCAATGCATGATCCCGCTATGCCAGCGCCACAAATCGCCAGACTGGGCACGCTGGGCAGATGGACGATCCAGCAGAAATTGATGATGGGCTGTGCACACACAGAGACCCCGCATGTAGTGCGCCCCGCATAAGGCGCCCAGGGTTCATCTATGGTGATGTCAGCGCCGAAATACCGGGCCAGGGCGATGTAGAACGCCGGGCGTTGGTCGCCACGCATCGTCCAGCGCCGCTGCAACAGTGCCCGCCACGCGGCTTCTGAAAGTGCCTGCCTATCAAGTCCCCAAGGGTCTGGTCCCAGCAAGTCTTTATAATCATCAAACAGCAAGACGGATGTGCCAGGGCAAAGCTCATTGGCCAGTCCAGCCAGGTCAGCTTCCAACACCGCCCTAGGACCAGCCAGGGCCTTGATGAGCTGCCCTAGGTTGTGCCCACCCCACGCTTCACCTTGCGGCAAAAACTCATTCACCCATTCACGCGCGATTTCTCCGGCGGACCTTGGGGCAGGGATAGTTGCTGGCTCCGTGAAACTCATGAAAGCGTCTGCCAACTAATGGTGCCCAGTACAGGCATTTCATCAGGCGTAAAAACCTGGGTGGAATTGGGGTAAATCAGTGTGTTCTTGCTGCCGGCCGCCGCCACAATTGCTGCTTGGACAGACTCAAGGTACAGCGTGCCACCAATGCCAACGCTCAGATAAAGGGCACTCAAGGCCGCGGTCACGGCCTGCCTTGCGGCCTGCGTGTCCGGCTGCAGCGCCAGGGACGGATTCTGCGGCACAATGCTGGCCGGGAAAACCTGCACATTGCCCCGGATGGGTCGCACATTGTCGATGTACGATTGCACACGCGCCACCTCATCAGGCGTGGCCGTGCTAGGCATTTCACCTGAAGCGCCAAAAGCGATGACGACACCGACAGTGCCCAGCCCCATCAGTTCGGGCACCACATTCACATAGCTTGCGCCTGCATTCTCAGCCCAGCGCACATAGTCTGCCGCATCGCCGCCGTTGTAAGGTGACCTGATGGCCTCAATGATTCTTGCTCGCCAACTTTCGACATCTTCCAATCCAGCCCCACCAGCCAGGCCGTCAGCATCTGCCGTCACAGCGGTCACACCAGGGATGGGTGAAACCAGGCTAAGGGGGCTGCCACCTGCAAGGTTCCCAGCCGTTCCCACCACAGTGCAGGTGACGTCAGCCACCGCTGTGCCACCTGCCGGCACCAGCACCGCCTCATTCACGGACCACTGCACCGTCCCGTCTGTGACAAGCAGCGTGCCCGCTGGAACAGTCACGGCCTGGCTGGCTGTGAACACAACGCGCCCCAGTGCTGCCAGGGGGCTACGGCGTGGCACGCCCCAGATTTCCCCATGTTGTTCCAATAGCCCATCAGTGCCGGCCGTTGCGGTTGTTGGCAGCATTTCCAGCAGCCGGTCACGCATGAACAAATAGGTTTCATAATCAGCCAGGCCATGCACGGCGGCCAGCACTTGCTCAAGCGTGCCGGGCGCTGTCGGGTCCAGCTGTACCATCTGCCCATCAGGCGTCATGAAGGTTGCCTGGGCCAAGCTTGCAGCGAAACGCTGCGCCAGCTCTTGCGGGCTTGGAATGTTGGCGCTCATGAAACCGGCACCGTTTGAACCAGACTCACACCCCCCGCCTGGACGCCAACGCGCAGCACTCCACGCCCTGCCCAAGCTGCCTGCGCTGTCACCTCCATCCCGTGGTAGTCCGCAATCGGCTGGCAGGCCTCGCTGGCGTAGCGTTCAGCGCGGCGCGCGGTTTCTGGCGTACGCTTGGCGCGCTCAAGCAGCCACGTGCGGCTGCCCAAGCGTTCCCCGTTGGACAGCAAAACGTCTCCAACCCAACCGCGCCGCGCACCTAAAGGCTCAGCAGCGCCTTGGGGCGCTGTGAGGGCCAGCGGCAGCACGTCATCAGTCTCAGCACGCCTGTCCGTTCCCAATGCAATCAGAAGAGGGCTCAGCAGCGTTGCGTCAAGCGCCAAGCGCCCAACGCCGCGCGCGCCAGACTGCACAACAAGGTCACACTGGCCGGCGGGGCCGGGACGAACTTTCAAAGTGGGCGCGGAAGGGGTGTTTACTGTCATGGCGCCCAGTCTGGCGCGTTCCAAGGCTGTCTTTCAGGGTGCCACTGTTCACCGTCAGGCCCTGTTTATTCAGGCTTCCCTGTGCTGGCTGGTCCGGTTTTAACGCCGCCATGAATGTGGCTCTGCGTGCTGATGCCGCCCGCCACCTGGTCACCTGTGCTGTTGATGCTGCCTTGGATATGCAGGCCATCAGCATCAACACGCATGATTTCAACGCCAGCCACCTCAATCACAATAGCGTCCTGAACGGAGACCTTTAGCAGCTTGCCATCTTGGAAATGCAGACGCTGCCCCGCGGCATCGTAAACGACACTCTCACCTTCATTCAGGCCGCCCATCCTGGCTATGGATGGGTTCTCTGGCGGTAGCGCGAAGAGGTCCGAAGGGTCAGCGCCGTTTTGCAGAACATGCGTCACAGCACCATTCAACGGGACGTGGCTTGAAAAACCGAATGTTTGCAGGACAGGCACACCACTGCGCACCTGGCCTACATGCATCTCCACCGCCACTTTCTGCTGCCCGCCACTGTCGTCTAGTGCCTTCACAACGCCGCGCAGGATCTGGCTGCGGATAGAATGTGCGAGGTCAAAAAGATGTTTGCTGAACGTCATGACATGTGCCCCCTTGCTACAACATGACGGCGCTGGCGTTGGTTGCCCGTGGGCGGCAGAACGGCTTCACCGGTCAGGTCAAAAGCGTCCGGCGGCACAACGCTCAAACGTGTGATGCAGTGGTCTTGCTCAGCAATCCACGTCACGGCGCTGATGAGCATGTCCCTACTTAAACCGTTGACGCTATCCTGCACGGTGACCAGCTGGTTGGGGCGCCACAGCTCCCCTGCATGGTTAAGAAAACCAGGCACTGTGTAAACAAATGTGGTGGCGCCAGCGCGCTTTGTACGCATGCGCCAGGCGGCTTGGTCATCAAGCGTCCAGGGCTGTCCAGAAGAACGCTTCTTCTCTGGCTTACTGGGTGAAGAGTTGGCAACGTCCTGAGTGGCCATGCTGGCGCCGCTTTGGGTTTTGGCAAGGTACACGCAAGGCCGGTAGCGCGCTGTGCCTTCATCGCGCGCGTGACCATAGCGGCAGGCGGCTGCCGCTTCATTCTTGGCGGCATCGGGCATGGCTTGTGCCGGGCTCGGTTTCTGCCCCACATGAAGAGCGCTTTTAAGAGGTCGCTTGTGTGAAGGCGCCTGCCCCTTCACCCAATAATCGCGGTGCTTCTGGCCACGCCGCGCTTCCATCTGCGTCACGTTGCCACCTGGAAACACCAGCGTGTCACAGGCGTGGGTGATGCCCGCGCGCGTCAGCACAAGGCCGCCCAAGCCGTCAGACGTCACCAGTACGCCGCGTTGGCGGGCGTGGCGCTCTATCACGTCAAGCGTCACGTCTGCCGGCTCAAGCGCCACCAGTGTGAAGGGCGTTCCGGTTTCAACTGCTCGGTCAACGCTCACTCCAAAGGGCTGGGCCAAAGCGCCCACGATGGCTTCAAGCTTCATGCCCTTGTACTCAGATGGGCCAAGCGGATTGGCAGCACAGTCAGCCAAGTCCCCGCTTCTATCACGTCCCGAAAGTGTCACGTGCAAACTGTTGGCATCACCAGAAACATTGATGAACTCAAGCCACCCTTTCAAAACCTGCTGGCCTTCCAGGCTGATTTCAACTGCCTCCCCTATTGTCGGCAAGCTACCCGCTTGCAAAGGCACATCCACTGCCAGGCTGGTCCTGAACGTCCCAGCGAGGTTTGCGAGGTCGTGCGTCACCTCCAGGCTTGTCCAGTGCTGCAGTTTCACCCCACCGACCTTTAACACTACCGGTCCTGCCTGATGGCTTCCCAAGTTCATAGCGCTTTCTCCTTGATGATCCACAGCTGCCCAGGACCAGCCAGGGCAGGGTGCGCCAAGCCATTGCGCCCCACCGCGTCATCAAACATCGTTCGAACATCGTTCGTGCTGTCACCGCCCAGCGCGTAGCACGCCCACCACAGCGACTGCCGGGTGCCCATGCTCACAGTTTGCACAGCTGGCAGGCTGCCAACCCGCACAGTGCAGTCCATAATGATTGCGCTGCGCAGTGCACGCAGGGCATTAAACATGGGCAGTAACGGAGCCGCACTACCAGCCAGTAGTGGGCTGCTGAATAGCGCAGCCGTGCCGTCCAGGGCCGCAACGAACTGGTCACGTGCTGTGCGGGCGTCTTCGTCTGATGCAAATGTCATGGCGGTCCATGCCGGGCCCAGCTGGGCAATGGCCATCACGCAGGATGCCAGTCCCAGCGCCATCACCTGAGCCCGCTGGCTGCTTTCCGCCGCTGTTTTCTGTGCCAGCACGCCCAGCTGCGCTGCTCCGGCCATCAGCAGGGTGGCCACATCCTGCGCGCTGACCTGTGGCTGTTCCTGCACCTCCCCCGCTGGCGCAATGAGTGGGGGCTGGCTACTTGTGATGCTGCCTGCGAGGGCAAGCGGCACACCGGCCAAGACGTACCCCACCTGCGTGCCATAGTCTTTATCCTCTGTGGCCGGCGCAGCGGTCTGGGTGGCAGGGGCCACGGCAAAGCTCATGAAAAGCCTGGGGCCTTCCTCCAGGGCAGAAGTGGTGGCCTGCACAGGGGCGGGCAGGTTGCGTGCAGCTTGCTGAGGCGCTGTCAGCGCGCTTTTCACCGGCTCAGGCGCTGATGTCGTCACGCTGTCCCAGACGGCCGCCCCGCCACCTGCAAGGGTGCGCGTGCCCTGCACCAGGGTCACGGGGATGCTGCCTGACAGCACCGCGCTGACGCTTTCCTGCGCTGCATCCACAGCATCGTCACTGGCGTCAAGAACGCTGTTCACGCTGTCTGTGACATCACCAAAAAGCCCAGATGATCCACCCGGCCCAGGATCGCGCCACAGCTGCGCCGTGAAGCGCGCAAAGCGTAGTTCCTGATGGCTGAACGTGATTTCAGCGGGCTGCGCCAGGCGCACAGTGAGCGTCCCCCACCACGGGTGTTCAAGGCTCATGGAGCCGCCCCGTCTGAAAACGTCCCGCAGTCGCTCAGCCCGCACAACGTAATCAGCGCCCACAAGGATGCCGCTCAGGATCAGGGGGGTGTCTGTTGTGCCAAAATCCTGAAAAGCCTGGTTTTCCACCGGCTGGCCGGGAAAAAGGAAGCGATGCAGCCGGCGCCCTGCACTCTCTTTGCTGTCAATGACCTCAAACGATACACCGCCCAGAAAAGCCTCTGTCACAATGCCGTCAAAGGCCAGTGCGCCACTACCCAGAACGCCCGAATTGCCAAGCAAAGTGCCAATTTCAAAAGCCATTAGGGCCTCCCGATCATCTGGCCGGCATCGGGCACCGGTATTGCTTCGAAGCCATAGCGTTTGCCTTGCGGCGATGTGACAACAAGGCCCTTGTCCGCCCGCACACGCAGGCTTGTTTCAACCTTCACGCGCTGCGGCTCCCCTTGCTGGCGTATCACCACCGGGACAGGCATGGGCAAGGGCTGGGGCGCTTCCCTACGGGGCTGGTGCGGCGTTGGCAGCGCTGGGTGCCGCGGCAGCTTGATGGTGGGCAGCACCGGCGCCGGCCACACAGTATTGTTCACCACATGGGTATGGGTCTGGTTGTCGGCGTGGTGGGTGATGTGGTCACCCTCCTGGTGGTGCATCTGCAGGGGCTGTGGCAACACTGGTGCAGGCCAGTGGTTGTTTATAGTGTGCTGGGTCAGGTTGCCTTCGTGATGATGCACAACAGGGGATGGTGCCACTGCCGGTACGAATGGTGGAGCCATCACACGCACCACGCTGGCGGGGGCTGGGGGCGTGGTTGGTGCGGGCAGCAGCGCTGGCGCCGGCCAATGGTTGTTCACCACACTGCTGTGGTTACGATCACCCTCCTGGTGGTGCACTTGCACAGGCTGCGGCAACACTGGAGCCGGCCAGGTGTTCTGCACTACACTCTTATTATTATGGTCACCGGCATGATTGTTGATGAGGTCACCCCCATGGTGGTGCACCTGCAGGGGCTGCGGCAACACCGGTGCAGGCCAGTGGTTGTTCACCACGCTATTATGGTGGGTCTGGTCACCCTCCCGGTGGTGCACGGCTGGCGCCACCACGGGGGCAGCGGCAATGTTCACAACGGGTGCTGGCGGTGGCGGCACGGCCAGCGTGGGCAGCATCAGTGCCGGGAATGTAATTTTGGGCAGTGGCACAATGGCCTTGGGGGGTGAAGTCGCAAGGCCCGGTTGGGTTGACCCTTCCCCCCACAGGCTTGGCGCCTTGTCCAAACCCGTGGCGTGGCTGGCCCATTTCAGCGGGCTGGAAATCCAGCTCGGCAGATGGATGCTGAAAAGGCTTTTCAGGCCTCCCCAGAGAGCGCTGAAGAAGCTGGTGATGGGACCCGAATACGCAGCCAGGGTCTGCGCAATCTTAATGATGGCGCCAATGGGCGTCACCAGCATCAACATGTTTTCACCCAAACTCACCAGCCAGCCGGGCAAGTGGGAACGCAGGAAGCTGTCAGCAGCAGCGGTCATGCGGTGCAGAAAGGCGCTGACCTGCGCCGGATATTTGTAGACCGCATAAAGCGCTGCCCCCAGCGCCACCACACCTGCCACGGCAAGGCCAACCGGGCTTGCAACCAGCGCGAAACCAGCCGCCAGCGGTGCAGCGATGGCGCCAAGTGCCGCAACAGCGCCTGTTATCGCAATCACCGCGCCAACGCCGCCAAGCAGGCCTGCGCTCATTCCTGGCAGGTGGTCGTCCAGCCACTCAAAGCCTTCCGCCACCTTGTGCAGGCCTTCCGTCATGGCCTGCATAACGGGCGCAAAGTCTGTGCCGATGATGCGCAACAGCTGCTCGCCAGCGTCTTCAAACTCCTGCACTTGAATCTTGAGCGTGTGGCGCCCTGTCGCGTAATCGTTGTCTATGACGCTGCCATCAGCATTGGCCACCTTGGCCCTGATGGCTTTTTCCTGGTCCTGGTGCCCCAGGATGGCCACTGCCGCCACGTGGTTCTGTTGGTTGTTAAACAGCGTTGTCATGACGTGCTGGTCAGTGCCATTCTTGCTTAGGCGGCGCACAATCTCCGTCATGACCTCAAGGGGGTTCTTACCCTCCCGCCTGGCTTTGTCCTCCACCTCCAGGGCGTTCACGCCAAGCTTCTTGAAAGCCAGCTGCGCGCTGTGGCCTGTCAGGGCCTTGATGTACTGGTCCATGTTGGTGAAGGCCTCACCCACTGTGCCTGTACTTTTGCGCACAACAGCAAGCTGGCTGGCCAGCCAGTTCACGCCACCGCGTCCCTTCACCCCAAAAGCCCCGGCAGACGCCGCCACCTGTGGCAGCAACTGCGCCATTTCGCTGAACTCCATGTCAGCGTTTTTCCCGGCAACCGCAAAGGCCGCCAAAGCCCCCTTCAGGTCTTTGTCCTTGATGCCCAGTGATTCTTGTGCCGCGAAAGCCGTTTTTGCGGTTCCCTCTGGGTTGGCGTTATAGGCTGTGGCGATTTTGGCAACCTGTGGCAACACGCTGTCCAGGCGTGTTTTGTTGTAGCCCTCGCGTGAGAAGAAGCCTGCCGCTTCCACAAGCTGTTCACTGCTTTGGCCCGTGTCGCGGGCCAGTCGGTTGATTTGCCTGCCCAGGCCAGCCACGAACTTGTCATTGTCGGCGCCGTGATAATCAAGCCCAATGCCAATGTGGGCCAGGTTGTTCTGATATTCAGCAGCTGCCCGTGCTGGCTCGACAATTTCGAACCCAGCCATGGCGGCGCCCATACCCCTGTTCTGGGCCGTGTCAAAAGCGCCGTGCAGGCCATGCAGGCGCCCCCTGAAATCACCCACGCCGCGCCCCACGGAGCCAAGGCCTGCGCCAGCCATGCGGCCTGCTCCGGCGAAGCCGCCACGCAGCGCCTCGCCAACGCCCACCACGGCGCTTTTCAAGCGTTCCATCAGGGCGGTGGTACGGCTTGCCTCTTCATCCACTCCGCGCAGCGCGCTTGTTGCCCCGCCACCTGCGGAGGCCATGCTGTTCAGGCTGCGCCCAGCGCCGCTTCCTACCTCAGCCACTGCGCCCAAACCACGCCCCAGTGGCTGGGTGGCCTCTGCCAAGCGCTGTGCCTGGGCGGCAGCGGGGCTGATGGCCTCAGACAGGCGCGTTGTGTTTTCAGCCGTGCCGGCCAGTGCCTGGCCAGCTTCACCCAGGGTGCCGGCCAAAGGGCGTGTCATAGCGTCCAGGCGTGCAGCGTTCGCAGCCGCTGGCGCCATGGCTTTGGCCATAGCATCAGCCGCCTGGGTGGTGCCAGCCAATGCCGTGTTGGTGTTGCGGGCTGATTTGACGTTGCGCGCAAGCTGTCCATCCAGCGCGTTGAACTGCGCCAGAACCTTCCCAAGCGGGCCACTGATGTGGTCTGCCAAGGAGAGTTCAAACTGCGCTCTAAGCTCACTCATAACAAGGTTCAGTCATCAAGGCTGGCGCTCACATGCGTGTTCCACTCACCCAGGGCATCACACCAAAAAGCCATCTCCGTTGTGGTCAAAGCCCTGAGGTCAGCACGGCTGAAGTGTAACTGACTGGCCAGGGCGGCCAGTGTCAGGCGCCAGTTTCTGCCCCAGCGTTCATAAAAACACTCATGATCCGCTGGGCCTTGACGTAATCGGGCAGTGACAGCGCACGCAGCTTCTTGACGCCCGCTGGGCCATTCAGTCCAGCACTGCGCTGCAGCAGGAAAAGACCAACCCTTTGGCTTGTCGTTTCGCTGCCGCTGTCAATCATGTCACCCGCTGTCAGCTCACGCAGCACAAGCTCATCAAGGGTGGTGGTGCTTGGGCCTGTGGCGGTTTTGGTGTCTAGCAACACGGGGCGGGAAAGTTCCAGGCGGACTGATCCGTCTTCCTGCCAACTAGCTCCGGCTGGCAGCTCAGGGCGGTTGTTATCAGGGGCGGTGGTGGTGTCTTCAAGCTCAAAAGCCATGTTTCAATGTCCTTCAGTCAAGTTCTTCATAGTTGTTGAATGTCCAGGTGACAGGCGCTTCACCCTTATCCGTGGCCTCTGGCTTGTCGTTGATCCAAGCGTCAGAAATCACGATTGATTTCCCACTGTCGTACTGGATTTGAAGTTCACCTTCCCCCAACGCCGGGTCAAATGCGTCCAGTTTCATGTTCTGTGTGGGAATAATTGTGGCCTGCACTTCGCCACCTTCCCACATTGTTGAACGCAGCGTGCGTTGCGTGCCTTCAACTTTATTGTTCTTCTTGCCAGCTAGACGAACTTTCACGCCTTGCTGGATGTCATACTGAACGCCGCGCCACCAAAGCTTGGCCGAACCAAATGTTTGCGCCATAAATACCTCCTTTAGTACTGAAGTTGCAGCTGGTTGGCCAAAACCATCAGGCTGCCCATTGCCCTCACGGGCAGGCTGGCGTTCACCCTGTTGCGGTCGCTTGCGTCACGCGTGAACACCGCCTGGGGCGCCATCTCTTTGACGTCATCCACCCAGCCGTTGCCTTGGTAGATGCCGCACTGGGCAACCCAACTGCCTTTGAGGGTTCGGCACGTCACAACGCCGTCAGCCAAGGCCAGGGGGCTGTCATCGTCAGCAAGCTTGGCGCGTGCGTAGGTACCCTCAACGTACGCATTCCACTCAAAACGGACGCGCGCGGCGATGGCTGGCAGCATCACGTCCCAAGGGGCAACGGGCGCGCTTGTAACCGGGTCCTGCGTGCGTGTGGTCACCACCCTTTCAAGGGTGATGGTGCCGTCAGAGGCTTGGCGGAATGTGCTGCAGCCGTTCATCAGCAAAACCTGGCGCGCCGCCATGTCGAACACGTCAGCGGCATCAGGCCCAAGGCCCGTTTGGGTGGAAAGCGGCAGGCCGCGCAGCTGCCGCGCTGGGTCCGTGTTCAAGCTCTGCGCGCCCTGCGCCGCCAAGGCGGCTGTGACATTCCAACTGGAAGCGCGCGGTGCCTGCATGGGCAGCAACACAAGCTCCTGCGCAGTGTCAAACTGCTTGGCCAACGCCAGTGCCTGACCCTGCGTGGCACGCACAGCCACCCAGACACGCATATCTTGGCCCACCATGGCTTTGCCGCGCCTGTTGGCTTCCTGCACAGCCAGCTGGATGCTGGCTGGATCATTGGCCAGCAGAATCAGGTCAGTGTACCAGCTGTCCCCCAGCGCTTGCAGGGCTGTGCTGATGTCAGACGTTCCAGCCCCGCCAGCAAAGGGTGTGACCGTCACCACCAGACCTGGCGTCATGTCCTGCCGGGCGGTGGAGACGCGCACGTCAAGGTCATTGCCCAGCGCGCCAGCGTCACCAGCTGT
This sequence comes from Formicincola oecophyllae, assembly GCF_006542395.2. Classification (NCBI taxonomy): domain Bacteria; kingdom Pseudomonadati; phylum Pseudomonadota; class Alphaproteobacteria; order Acetobacterales; family Acetobacteraceae; genus Formicincola; species Formicincola oecophyllae. Next base: position 1,374,148 of record NZ_CP038231.1, read on the forward strand.
CAGCGTCACGGCCCCGTTCTGGCCCTGGGCTGCAGTCACGCCGGTTTTCTGCATAAGTGGGCTTGCGAAAATCGCAGCCAACAGCGCGCCCGATGCTTGCACGGCCGTGGTGCCCTGGCTGACGCTGAACGTCACGCGCTGGCCTGCGATCCACACCGCCCCCTGCGCCGCCGCCGTGGCTGTGCCCGTGAAGGTGATGGTGGCGCTGGCTGCCGTGGCGCCACCGGCAAGTGGGGCTGCAACGGCGTCCACCTGCAGGGTTGGCTGTTCTTGAATGAACGTTGCCACTGCCTGGGCCATCACGCTGCCGGGGCCATAGACTAGGGCTGCCTGACCCGCGCTGATGTTCCCATAAAGCGTTCCTGCCGCCTTGCTGGCGGTAGCGCCGACAATCACGCAGCGCAGCGGCATGCCCGCAACCCTGTTGGGGTTGGGGACATCAATCACTTCAGTGTATGAACCGGGCACAGCCCAGCTGCCGGGGATCTCCGCAAAATCAACCATTTTTCGTTGCCTCCTTGTTCGGAATGCTTGGCGTGATACTGCGTGCAGGCAGGGCAGCAGCGGCTGGGGCATCTGCTTCCAGCAAATCACCGCAGCGCAGGGCGCGCGCCCAGTACGGGTCTGCGCCATTCACCTTAAAGGTGGGCGGCACAGCGCTGCCATCCGGCGCCAGCACGCGCCTGCCTGGTGCGGGGCGCACAAGTTTCATGTCAGCCACGGGGCTGCTCCTTTTCTATTTCTATGTCCCAGTCCCAACGCAGGAAGTCGTCAAGTTGCTGGGCGTATGGCTGCAAATCCGGTGAGACGTGTTCAAACGTCAGTTCAGCTGCCACCACGCATGCGCGGTCTTCAAACCAGTCCTCTGTCTGCAACACTGAAATGTCAGTGACTTTGCACGTACCGATCCCGTCCAGTGCCCAACCGTGAAAGCATGTTGCAAACACCGCCATGATGCCGGCCACACCGATGCCGCGCAGCTGTCCAGTGCCCAGGTAGAGACGTTGCGGGTCTGGCAGGCGCAGCAGAACGGCCACGGGGAATATTAGCGTGCCACGGAACGTCATTCCGCAATCGCGCTCCGCACGCCATATTCCGCAGCCCAGCGCCACACTTGGGCCGTTCTGAGAAAGCTTCTCCCATGTGGCACGGTTTGGGCTGGGCGGCAGGTGGTGGTGGCTGAACACTTCAGGCCGCAGGACCTCTCTCAGCCGCTGCGACACACTTATATAAGTGTGTGCGACAACATCGCCCCGCAGAATTTGGCGTGGGAAGTCTGGCGGGGTGCCTGGCAAGGGCGGCACAGACGTTACAGCGGTGGTTCCCTGGTTCATGCTCACCACATCCTTCCCCTGAAAACGGTTGGCGTGCGGCTTTGAAAACGTGACCAGACCCCGCTGTCCTCATTCTTCACAGTGGCGTCCAGCGTGGCCTTGCCGGCCGCCACGGCGGCCAGCCACGCCATGGCGGTCTGACGCCCCTCCTTGATCTGCTCGCTGGGCGCACGCTCCGCCCCAAGGGCCAGGTCATGGCGCGCCAACAAGCAACACATGCGCGTCACCACTGGCAGGACAGGCGCTAGCGGGATTTCATAGCGCCGCTGCACGTAGGAGTTGATAAGGTCTGAGGCATCCGCCAGGGCCTGGTTAATGCGCGCTTCGTCAATAGCGCCGCGCGGCATGTCAAGTGATGGGTCAGACATGCAGATCTCATCAGCGCCGAAACGCTGCACCATGTCATCCACCGTGGCGTACAGGTCAGGCAACATGAATCAGCACCAGGTCTGGGTCACGCCGCATGGCCGTGATTTGCCATTCCTCAAGGTCCGCAACCGCGTGGATGGCGCGGTGGGGATGGATCATGCCACCACGGCGCAGGCCAGGAGCGTGGCACACCACCAGCAGGGTGCCAGGCCCCAGTTCCTGGAACGGCTCCTCACCTGGCCGCAGGGCCTCCAAAAGCTGCACGCCAATGCTGGGCAGCTTGGGTGAGGGCGCCACATAACCCGCATGGTTGTTTTTCGTCATCTCCTTCTGCGCCATCAGATTTTGGCCGCGTCATTGCGCAGGTAGGCGCTGCAAACCATTTCAAGCTGGCCTTTCCATTCATTGGCGCCCGTCACCCATGTTTTGCCGTCTGGCGCCAGCTGCGGCAGCAAGGCCACTTCCGAGTTCAACAGCTTGCGCGCCGTTGCCCGAAGGCCAGGCGGCACCACAAGCAGGTCAGGGCAGGTTTCATACGGTGTCCCGTCAGCCCTGAACTGCATCTGCATCTGCGTGTAGGCTTTATCGAGGTTAGGCCCATTAAGGGGCGCAACGCTCATGAGCGCGCAGCGGTGCATGCCGTATCCAGCGGCGCAGCGCCCATCTATACCCCACACAAATTCATTGTGGTGGAACACCTCCCCCGTGTTCAGGCTGGTGCGGGGCGTCACGGTGAAGGGGCGCCGGCGCTGGAACACCATAGGCTTCAATGGCTGCTTGGTGCAGAACAGGAACCAAGCAGGCCCAGGCGCCTCACCCTGGCTGGTGTCGGGCAGCATCAAGTTGGACCATGAAATGGGCTGGCCATCCTGGTTGGTTGAAGGGTGGTCAGTGTCGAAATAGTTCTGACCGTCAATGCCCTTCTGGGTGCGTCCATTGTTCAGCAAGCCATAAACAAGCTTGTCTGGCAGGCTGCCGGCATCAAGTCCCAGCTGTGAAATGATGGGCTGCAGGAAGCCGTACTGGTCGTCCTCGAAGTCTTCGCGCTTGACTGAAAACGTTTCCTCAAACGTCCTGTTGACGATCGTGAAACGTTCCTGGGTGGAGACGGCTTGCACAACGCGTTCACCCAACCATTCACGCATGCCCTTCAGCTCCATCAGGCGCGGGTAGAAGTTCGCGCCCGATGAACTGCCAACGGTCATGGAAATCTTGTTGTAAGTGGGGTCAGCAGTTTTTAACCACTTGTTGAAGGCAAGGTTAACGCGCGTGTTCAGTGCCGAAATCGTGCCGGCGTTGATGTCCATGTCTCAGGTCCTCAAGTGGTGGTTTTGGGTGTGGCCGCCGCTGGCAACATGGCTGGAAAAGCCGTGGGGGCTGCCACGTTCACAAAAGGTGTGCCGCCGTCCAGCCCAACGAAGTGGCCGGCAACCAGGCGGGCGCCGCCACCTGCGCCTGTTGCCTGGAAGCTCACGTTCTCATCATCCACTGCATAGACGGCCTGCCCCAGCTGGGCGTAGGTCGGCGCTGGCTCGTTGGGCAGGAAGGGCAGGGCGTAACAACCCGTTTTGACCCAAATGGGGTTAGCCCCCGCATGGAGCGCATCCACGCCCTGTGTGGGGGTGTTGTCCATGGCCTGTCGGGCAATTCCGATGATGCACACTGGGGTGACGGCAGCGCCGCCCCCAGCAGGGGCCGTCTGCCCGGCCGGCACCAGCGTGCCATCCGCCAGGACGGCAACCAGGCTGCCCCGGAAAACCCGGAAACCAGGCGCAACGGCATGACCGAACTCTGGCCCGCAGGGGCCTGCCTTGCGCTCTAGCGCGCGGTCTGCTGCAAGTGCCATCAGTAAGCACCCCCAGCAAGGTCTTCAGGGCCTAAACCCAGTGCTGCGTCAAACGCCGCCATGCCTGGGATCTTCCCCATGCCGAGTGTATGCGTTGGCTGGCCAGCCTGGTGCAGGGTCACGTTGCTGGGGGGGGCGTCAGGCAGGCCGTCCACAATCTCCTGCGCCTGCGCGGGGTTGGCTGCATGAAGTGTGATGAGGGTCTTGGCCAGACCTTCACTGATCGCCTTTTTGCGCCCGGCCTCAGCCACGAAGGCTTCAGCGGCCTGAGTGGCCATCCGGGATTTCAGTGCCGCGTTCTCAGTTTCAAGGTCTTTCGTGCGCTTTGCGTGGGCGGTGATCTGCTCAGCGCTCGCCTGAGCTTTGGCAAGCAGAGTTTCATCAGGGGTGGTGGGGGGCAGGCCGGTCATTTCAGCCAGCCGGGAATGCAAGCTTGTGTAGCGCCTGGCACCCGTCAGGGCTTCATCAACAGCTGCGCGGTCAGCGCCGTCTGAGAGGCCCAGTCGCGCGCGCAGCTCTGTGAATGGGTAAGACAAAACTGCCTTCTCCTTTTCATGGTTTTTTGGGGAAGTGGCCGCATGGTGCAGCGTTTCAAGCTCCAGGTCCGGATTGTTTGTGAGTGCAACACGTAGAATGCGCAGCACCGTGCCGTCCCCAGACGTAACCAGGACTGGGCTCAAAGCCCTGTAGGCATGGTCTGTCATCCTTGCGGTGCCTGCCGCTGTCCATTCAACGCGGCCCCACAGGCCATCGCCGCGCACATCCAGTTCAGTGATCCACCCCATGGCGGGCGCAGGCTTGCCCTGTGGGGCTGCAAGATCTGTGCTGTGGTTCTCGTCCACCACCAGCTTGCCGCGCGCACTGGCCATGGACTGGCGCGCAACGCTAGTCAGGTCGCCAGAACGGTAAGTGCGTGTGCCGCCAAGGGCTGGGAATGTGCCAGCCGGCAGCACATGCACCCACAAGGGCGCGTGGCCTGGGGCGTCTGAAAGGGGCAGGGGTCTGGCGGCAATATCCATGGCGCCACCATGCCGCTTTCATGGGTGCTGTTTCAGGGTGCCACTGTTCACCGGCCAGCGCGCTTATCAAGCAAGCTTCAAAAATGCACCAGGAAGGGTGGAAAGCTTTCTGGGCATCAATCCCTGCACCAAGCGCCTGAAACGCGCTGGCGGGTGTTCGAAAGTGTTCGAAGGCCGTTCGAAAACTCCCAGCCCAACCGCTCACCGCAAAGCGCGGCTGAAAAAGCCCTCAAGAGTGGTTTCTAGCGCCGCGCGGTCTTCAGCAGTGAAGCCAAGATAAGGTCTTGGCGGCAGCAACACTGACTTGCGCTTGAACAGCTGCCCCCCCATCCTGAACACCAGTGCTGGCTTGGTGCGTGGCTTGATGAGTGCGCCGAATTGCTGCGCCGCCGCGTAAACCAGGTTGCTGCCCCATATAAGTGTGTCGCCACGCGCTTGGCTGGTCAGGCTGCGCTGCAGTCCCCCACCCTGGATGAGTGGCGGCAGCGGTTTGCGGCTTTGGGCGTAAAGCTTGTTGAACGCAACGTAGGAGGCCCCCACCGCAGGCCGTCCTTCATTCAGGCGCTGGCGTGTGTTGTCCACAATCTCAGTGCCCAAGGCGGCCAGGAAGGGCTGTGGTTTGCGCCCAATGTCCGCCAACCGTTGCAGGGCCTGCTTGATGTGTTTGGTATCGCCTGAGAGCGTGATTTGGGCCATGTGTCTAAGCTTTGTTGCGGGATAAGGGTTGGGAATGTTAGGGTTTCAGGGCTGGCAGCGGTGACACGGTGATATTCTCCGGGCCGTAGCCTCTGAATAGTGTGCGCGATGTGGGTTCCCTGCTTGCAGGAACGGAGGCCCACCCGCTGCCAGCGTTCATTCATCCTTGATCTCTTTGCGCAGCAGTCTTGCCCAATCCTTTTCAGCTAAACGTGTCAAGCTCACCGCATAATTTTCTTCACGGTCAAGCGTGGTTTTAATGGCTAGACTGTAAAGTCTATCTCTCCAACGCCCCAGTAATGTCAAAGAACGTGTGGTTTCATGCTCGGGCGGTTTACTTTTCAATATTAGATGAGATGGCTGGGCCAGGATTTCCGGCAAGCTTTCATAATCCTCCACAGTCAGTTCAGGGTGGTGCAAGCGGTTCTTGTTCAGGCTCTCGCCAGATAGCAGCACGCTGGCTGTAGTGCTTTGCAAAATGGCCTGGGCACGGCCTGCAAGCGTGCCGCACCGCACGGTGCCCACCGCAAACGGCAATGGTGGAACGTCATCACTGCCTGACGGTTCCTCCATACTTGCCAAGTCACGCACCTGCTGGCGCTCAATCTCCTGGTGCTCTGGCGCTGGCAAGCCGGCCAACGGCTGGCCGCGCACGTCATCAACAGGATGCAGGGCCTTCTTGGCGCGCTGCTTCTCAGCTTTCAGCCATTGCTGGCCAACATTGGTTTGGAAACCGGGATCAATGCCTTTTGGCACCATGACCACGGCCCCCGTGGCAGGGTTCGTCCAAGGCTTGGCGTCAAGGGGGGGCGCTTCACTGACCTGCCAGCCCTGGCGTGCCATTTTGCCGTCAGAGACCACTTCAACAGAGCAATGGCATTTCCAACCATTGGGCGGGTAATGCGTGTCCCACCAAGGATGGTTGGCTGGCAGGATGGTGCCGTCCCACGCAACATGTTCTAGTCGTGGGTGCAGGCAGGCGTTGTGCCTGTAGCGCCACAGGGGATAGAGCTCCAGCGCCTCTGGCGTTGTCATCTGCCTGTAGCGTCCAGCCGCATAAGCGGCGCTCAAGTTGGTGTCATAGATGAGTGCGCTGCGCCAATTTCTGCTGCCGTGATAGTCCCAGCCGTATTTCTTCACCAAACGGTCGAACTGCTTTCGAAAATCAGCCAGCGTTGTCCCCTGCGCCAATGCCTTGTTCACTGCCGCCTGGAAATCCGTTACCAGGGCCTGGCTGGCAGCGCCCGCCACAGCGAAGGAACGCGCATAGCCCTCAGAACTGACCTCCCCCCACTTCCGTGTTGGCACCGGCACTTTTTGCCTAAAAAACGTTATGGCTTCGCTTGGCGCCAGCGCCGCCCCCTCTGCCACAACGCCAGGGGCCAAGTCATGGCGCGCAAGGTGGGGGTTCTCCAACACCTCGCTGTCCAGTGTTGTGCTCATCGGCCAACACCCAGTCCCGCCAGGATGGACGCTTCGCCGGCAAGTTCAGCCGCAAGCAATCCCTGCTGCATGGCTTCCTGAAATTGGTCATCCGGCAAGCGCATTTCCTCCAGCACTTGTTGCAGCTCTTCAAGTGAATGGGCACTTTCAATGGCAGCGCGCACGGGGCCTGTCATCTGGTCCCACGCCGTGCTGGCCTCATTAGCCAGACTGTTAGAAAGCATGTCCAGGATGGCGGGCTGGCTCTGGGCGTGGCGGCTCACCAGCGCGCCCAGCCTGGCGTGCAGCGTTTGTTCCTGTCCTGCGGCGGGCGCTGGGGGGTCCTGGTCCGTCACAGGGGGAACATGGGCTGGGGTCACTTTCCCTGGGCGCGTTTCTGGCGCTGTGTCCTCGGCAGGCTGCGCTGGCTGGGGCTGGGCCATCAATCCAACCACCGCGTCACCTTTTCCGGGTGGCGTCATGTTCAGGCGCGCCAGGAGCTCATCAGCCTTCACTTTCAAGCCCTGTGGCCCCGCCTTGGCGATAGCGTCCAGCACCGTTTCAAGCGGTGCTTCATCAGGCCTGCCGATGGACGCGACTGGGTAGCGCCCGTCCTTGGGCGGTCCAAAGCTCAAGTCAATCATCTGTTTGACAAGCTGGCTGTTGAGCGTGTGCGCCAAAAGCGTTGCGTCCGCGCGCTCTATGTCCTCCTGAACCAGTCTGTGTGTCTGTGCTGCGGCGTGCGTGCCTGTGCGGGCATCGGTTGTGCCTGTTTGTCCCAGCACGGCCTTGCTTGTCTGCTCGTCCAGCCATTTGCAGCGTTTTTCATGAACGTCACTAGCTGTTGTGCCCTTCGGCTCTATGAACTCAATGTTCATGCTCTCAGGCATCGTGCAGGCCATGGCGCCAGCAAGGTCAGTCACTGCTTTCCACAAAACGTTGCGGTCATTTTCAGATGAACCGTTGTCATATTTGCCAACACGGATAGGCAGGCCGAAAGCTTGAACGAAAACACCCCAGTCGCGGCTTGAATAGAGCTTGAACAAGCTGTTGAAGGCTATGGCGCGCGTCAGTCCTTGCCGCAACTGCAGTCCAGACCATGAAGGGTGCCTGTGCACAAGCGCCCGCCTGGGATCAAGCGGCTGGCGCATCAGCTCCGGCGTGGCATCCTCAAGCGCCGGGGTGGCCTGGGATTCCATTGCGCGCAGGTAGATGCTCTCCCCATCTTGGTAGGAGACCTCAAAGAACCGCTGGGGGCGGAACACCAGCTGGCTTGGCCAATAGTTGGCCGCCTCGCAGTGCCACACGATTTCATGAACTGAAAAGCCCTTGGCAATGGCGTCCAGAATGTCGAACATCGCGCGCTGAAAAATGCCCTTTTCTAACCAGGTCCGCACAAAATCCCCCTGGCGTTTCTGCAGCTCGCTGGGACCTGCGTCATCCACCGTGATGGGAAGCTGGGCAACGGCCCTTTTCCGTGTCGTCAGCACCCCCAAATAGTGCAGGTCCCGTTCTTCGATCAGTTCACAGAAAACCTGCCAGTCACGGCTTTCCCCCTGCGCTGCGCTGGCCAGCAGGTTGGCCACAACATCCGGACTAGCCTGCGTCAGGCCCAGATGGTCCAATGTGGCTGGCCTGTCCCCAATGACGCGCGGCCCCATGACGTCTTGGCGCAATGGCTGGGTGCTTGAATGTGGCGCCCCCTGGGCGTCCACAGGTTGTCCTTGGGCGTTTAGAAGGCGTTTTCTGGGTATCATGGTTAACTCCCCCCGCCACACAGCACACGCACAGCGGCGCGCAGCTTGCCGTAGTCGCGCAGTGCCTGCCACAAAGGCTGGGTGCTGTCATTGTCGGGCACGGACTGCAGAGCCTTCAGCAGGGCCTGCTGGTCAGCATGGCCATAGTCCACATAAGCAGGGCACAGGGGCTGCGCTGGCGCCTGGGCGCAACCAACCAGGGCGCCCAGCACCAAAACTGGCCAGGGACCTTTAAAAATCGTCATGGCGCAACGCCTCCTCCAGGCCTTCATCTGTGCGGCAAGCCATGGCGCTAGCCTGGTCCGCCTGCTGCTGCAGGCGCTGGCTGGTGGCCGCCCGCACCGCTTGGCGTTGGGCAAGCCTGGCTTGGGCAGCACGCACAGCGAGGGCCACAAGCGCACCTAACCCTGCAAGCGCCATGGCCAGAAGTGTGATGGCGCCGGCCATCACAGCAACACCCCGCCACGCAGGCCCCAACTGTTCATGCCAGCCCTGCCTGCGCGTTCTTGCTCCAGCTCCGCCGCCAGGCGGTCTGCGCCTGCCGGTGGCTGCATGGCTCGCCAGCCTGATGGCACAGCGGTGTAAGCGTACTCATGGGCCTCTGTGCGGCTAGCGGCATAAGCCAGCGCCAGGGCCACCGCCGCGTCACCATGGCGCTGGCCGCCTTCGCCCTTGCTGCGCTGCTGGGGCACGCGCGCAACGCCATTCACCAGCCGCAGGGTGCGGATGTCGTCATGCACCTCCCGGTCAACTGGCACCGTCAGGCTGCCGTCTTCAAATGCCGCTTTAAGGGGGGGCATGGTGTCGCGGTACCACCCCTCTGAAAAACTCACTGCCTCCACCCTGGCGCCAAACTTCTGGCGTGTGACCTCCGCCAGCCATGCGCCGTTGCCGCCAGCGTCCATTTTGCCCGCACGCAGGCGCGGTGTGTGTTCCAGGATGTGGAACAAAATCTGCTTCTGCTGCTCGAAAGGCACGTTGCGCAGCTCTAGCTCAAGCGCCGTTTTACGAACGTTGTTCGAGGCCAGTTCGAACAGCCAAAACACGCTCAGATCCCCAGAGCGCGCAAAATCCATGCCAAACACGTGCGGTGATTTGGCGTTTAGCCCCGCCAAAATGGGCTCTAGCTCTCCTTCTATGAATGTCTGGGCCTCAGCATGGCGCAGGCTGTCGCTCAGCAGCGTGAAGGCGTCATCACAGCCCCACCGCACCACTGGCGCCGCTTTGTCTGTGCGCGCTTCAATGAGCGCCAGGGGAATGAAGGCGCCCTTGCCCTGGCTGGGCACGCAGAACAGTTCCTCCCCCGCCGCATCGCCATACTGCTTCATAAGTTCGGCACGCCATACGGCCTGGGCTTCCTGGCTCCACGGTTTTCCCTGGGCCTCGCATATCTTGCGGTAAAGTCCATCTTCCAACGCATCATCAAGCGTCAAGCGCATTAAATGATACGGCCTGCGCCCCGCGCGCACATCGTTCACCAGTTCGGCAAAGGGGTTGCGGTCACCGTTATGGGTGGAAATCACCGCCACACGCCCACCCCACATCAGCAGCGCCAGCGCCGCCTTCAAAACCTCATTCAGGTCCTTGTGGAACGCCGCCTCATCAATGATGACCATGCCCTGCTTGCCGCGCAGCGCCCTGGGCACAGATGGCAAGGCGGTGATGTGGAAGCCGCTGGCAAAATCGATGCGAAAGACCTTGATGTCTTTGTCAGGCGCGTGATCGTCATGGAACACCTCTTCACGCACTTCAGAAGCCGCCAAGGAAAGCAGCTTGGCATGGTGCGCGCAGTAGTCGATAAACTCGCGCGTCATCTCCTTTTCATAGCCCATGTAGTAGACACTCATGCCACCCGCCGCCTTGGTGGCGGATGCCGTCACGACAGCATCCCAGCTTTCTGCCCAGGAAATGCCCGTGCGGCGGGATTTCTCCATGACCACCACACTGTGGTTCATGGTCGCGTCAAGCAGGGCCGACTGGTAGGGCAGCAAAACGGGTTCTTGTTTCATGTCTCTGTTCCCAAAAGTCGCTGGCGTATGGCTTGGATGGTGTGGGGAGAAAGGCCCTGGCTTTTGTCCTGGGCAACAGCGTCCAGTTTCTGGGCCATTTCCTCCTCAAGCTTCTGTCGCACCAGGCTTTCCATTTGTTCCCTGTATTCGGCATCCGTCTTGCTTGCCCTGGCGGTGTTGGCCAAGGCACTTGCCAACATCATCAGGTCTTTGGGGTCAAAGTGCGGTTCACCGCCATCCTGGCCGCCAGCGTTCAGCCACAGCTTCATGATGGCACTGTGAAGCAGTTCTATGTTCAAGTTCTGCATTCGTCCCGGCTGTGCCGTTCCAAAGCGCGCTGTGAGGCTTTCAGCAATCTGGCGGGAGGCCTGCAGGCGCTCCCCAAGCGCGTCCCGCGCCTTCAAATGGCGCCCCATGGCGGAGCGGCTAACCGCCACCCCCTCGAGTGCTTGCATGATTTCATCAAGGGTGTGTCCAGCGTCACGCAATCGCCCGATTTTTTCGCGCAGTTCTGCGGGCAGCCGGTCAATTGTGGAAGGTCGGCCCACAGTCATTCATCCAGCGGGCGGCGAGTTGGCAAGCCGGTGACAGCACGTTCACAGCGCCATGCCTGCATGCCTTCACGCGTCAGCTCAGCCACCAGAAGGTGTTCACCCCTACCTAAATAGTAGCGGTGGCATAGAATGCAGCCAGCACCCGCCAGGAAGTCCAGGTCAGATGAAAGCGCTTGAACGTCCACCGGAAACCCGGCTGACCTGAAACACATGCGCAAAACGTCTTCGTTCAAGCTCCGTCCTGAAGCGCGGCGCAGGAAATCAAGCACGCGCCACCGCCTCAAAATGTGTGCGTCAGTCACAGATTTAGCGGGCATCACTCACTCCCACGGAGGGCGCCATGGCCAAGCAGGCCCAGGCGCCGTCATCAAGCGCCGCCTTCCAACCGGCTTTCAGGCCAACCCCCAGCCCTGCCGCGAACACGGCCAGGCACGCCAGCACCCCAAGGGCGGTCCAATAGGTTTTAAGCAGCGGCATGTTTCAGTGCCGCCAGAATCTTCAACGTGCCTGATTCCTGCTTCAGTGCCCCATCCAGTATTTCCCCCACCCCTTCTTCCAGGGCTGGAATGTCAGCAGCCTGCTGGACACTGGGCAAAGAAAGCAGCCTGTCAACGATAAGGGCAGCCATGGCGGCACCTGTCTGCACGCTGGTAGGCAGTTTCACACCCGCCCCAGTGATAAGCTTTTCAAGCTGCGCGCCGATGGTTGCAGCTGAAGCAGGGGCAGCTGCCATGGCGGCGCTATCAGTGGTCATGTCCATAAAAAAAGTCATTCCTTGTTGTTTGGAGAAAAAGGGGGCGCCTGCCCTGGCAGGCCTTGGTTATCAACGCCCAGACTGTGCCCAGCACGGTGCAGGCTACGCGCCGCAACAGGCGCCATGGCCTGGGCGAACAGGCGCAGGCTGGGGTTTTCAGGGAAAAGCAGCACAACCGCCCCGCCGATGAGAGACAGCCCCAGATCATCTGGCAAAGCAGCGGTGAACAGGCCGATGGTGGCGGCAACAAGCACAGCCAGACCCTGCAGGGTCGTTGTCTGACCCAGCCAGTGCTTGAAACGCATCATGAAGGGCATTTGGGGTTCAGGCTTCATGCGCTGGCCCCTGCCCCAGCCTGGCGCAGCAAATCCAGTGCCGCATCAAGGCGCGCTTCAGTGCGCGTTATCCAGCCTTGGCCAAAGGTTTTAAACGCTGGCAGGTGCCTGTAGTGGCTCTCCTGGGCGCTCGCCAGGGCAGCGCACAGCGTTGCCAGGGCTTTCCAGTGACCATCACCATGGCCGGACTTCAGTTCCAGCGCCAAGCGGCTCTTGTATCCCTGCAGCAGGGAGCCATGGATATCTTGAAAGGACTGCACAGCAGCCAGGGTTTTCTTGCCCATCGCGCCATCAGCTTTCACGCCAAGCACATCCTGCAACACCCTAACCGCCGTCTTGGCGCCGGCATTGAAGCCAAAATCGAACTGCAGCAAGTCAACACCGGTCGGCAGTGCATCACAGCACAGCACGCGCCAATAGTGGCGCTCAGCAATGTCAGCAAAAGTGGCTTCGGAAAGACAAGACATCTCCGCAGGGAGCGCTGGCCTGCCCAGGTAGGCGGAAAGGACCGGGGCTGATATGCCGCGGCAGCTGCCCACCAACATCCCCTTGCCACAGCGGCCGCCAGTCCAGTTACCGGCGTCTGCGCGCAGGCACTGGTAGCCCCCTTCCCAATGGGCTGTGAACTGCAATGAGGTTTCCAGATTCGCTTTCATGCCCCAGGACTAGCGGGTCAGGGGGCTGGCTTTCAGGGTGCCACTGTTCACCGTCCACGGTTAAGCAGGCATCCCGCGCAGCAAATGCTTGGCGACATAGCGCCGGCTCACACCAACACGTGCGCAGATCTCGTTGTGTGAACAGCCCTGCGCCAGCAGCTTGCGCACGCGCCAGGGTCGGCACAGCGGTATTTCTATGTAACAACCGCCATGGCGGGCGGCTAGCGCTTGCGCCAGAGGATGCCCCCACAAGCGTGCAAGCTGGCTGTCTGCAATGTGCTGCGCCGGCACCCAAATTCGCTGCCCCGCCAGGCTTTCTATGAACGTGAAAACTGTGTCTTCCCCAGCTTCATCCACCAGCCAGGCCAAGGTGCCGGGAACAGGCACAGGGGGATGGGTAACGGGCACAGTCATGGCAGTGGCTCATTTTTCATGATTTCATTTAAGGGAGTGTGATTTTATAATGTTTTTAAATCGTTCACTACCACTGGAGTGCGTGCCAAGTAGTGTTCTTGGGATTTAATTTAAGGGTTTTAACATAAATACGCCCCCACCCTTGTGGGGATGGGGGCGTGGTGTTCCTGACAGCTCAGCTGGGGTTAGCTCGGTTCTTAATCATGACTGACGCAAGAATAAAATCTACAGAAAAAAGCGGGGACGTGGCAGGCCGCGAAAAGACACGGTTGCACAACATTTTACAATGTCTGTCCCCTTGGCAGAGGCGCTTTACAGTTGGGCTGACCAGAATGGGATTTCTCGCCCCGAAGCTGTGCGCCGCTTACTTGAGCAGGGTCTGCGCGCTGAAGGTTGCATTATTTTGCAGTCAAACGCCTGAAGCTTCCAAAACCTCATAACTAGAAAACGTTCTGGACTGCCTGCGTGGCAGGGAACCTCACCCCGCAGGCAGCGGCAGAACCAAGCTTAGCAACAAAATGCGTTTAAGCTTGCCAGGATGAGCAGGACTGTCTTCAAAACCTGCTTCCACACCCGCTGGCACACGGATGACTTCTCCAGTAAGGGGATCAGTGGCAGTTTGCAGCCCCTCCCCCGGAACAGGTGAAACAGTTAGTTTTTCGCGTTCCATTTTCCCAATGGAAATCACTTCAACATGGCAATGGCAGTAACGATTGTTTGCGGGAAAATGACTAGACCACCAAGGGTGGGCAGTAGGTAGAAGAATGCCTTCCCACTGGTCATGATTACACGGTGGAATGCAAGGGCCACATCTATAGCGCCAGAAGGGATAAAGCTCTAGCGCCATGGATTCCGTCATTTGTTTGTGTCGGCGCTGATCATAAAACGCAAACGTGTTAAGGTTGTAAATAAGCTCTGCTCGCGCTTCAGTTTCACCTTGGTAAGTCCAGTCATGTTTTTTCACGATAGTGTCAAAAGACTTAAGAAACGTGCGGAATGTCTCACCGTTTTCCAAACAGTCTTGAAGGGCATGTTGGAAATCCCTGACCAGTTTTTCAGTCACACCAGCTTTGATGGCATTGGGAGGAAGTGCCATTGACGCTTAAACTCCTTATCAAAGTTCATGAAGCTTAAGGCATAAGTGCCAAAACCCGCACTTGGATACAGGTGGTGGCGGTCAGCAGGTTCAGACCATGCATCCTATCATGGTGCCGGCGATGATGCCCACCGCCAGGCATAGCCACAGAAATGCGCTTGAATTGATGAACGCCACAAAACCCTCCTATCAACGATAATACCATTTCGCAAAAAAGCCCGCCCCCCTGTTAAGGGAAGCGGGCCAGTTCATGACTTGATTTTAGGTGTTTCAGGGCAATTGGGAAACACTGCCACGCCCGCGGCAGGCAGTGCAGGCAAGGCCATCATCCGTCACGCCCCATCCTTCACACGCGGGGCAGTCTACCTGCTGTGGCGCCAGCAAGTGCTCCATGCCCAGACAAGCTGGGCAGATCTGCCCGTCATCCAAAACACCCTCCATTAGGCACACGTCACAGGGCACAACGCGCAGCGGGCCGGTCACGCCGCCATCTCCTGCACTTTGGGGCTGTTCTTAAGGGCCTCCTTGGGGAGTTTGCCACTGCGCCGCTCTGTCCAGCTCGCTTCAATATCTTGCAAGGCCGGCTTGTCACGGCCGTCCGTCAAGGCAAGCAGGCACGCATAGCGCAGGGTCTTTGTCACTTCACGCAGTCCACCTTCACGCAGGCCAATCCATTGCAGTGCTTGGCGCACCGCGCTGTCATCCACGCCCCAAGCGGTTATCATTTTGTTCAGATCGTGCACGCTCGGCCGTGAACGGCTTTTGAACATCCCGACACGGCTCGAAATCTGGGCCGTGCTGCCTTTCTGGCCCAGGCCCTCAATGGCTGCGCGCAGGGGCTCATTGCCCATCCAGACCATGCCCAAGTCTGCAAGGTCATTGACGGCTCGCAGCTGGTCAAGCGCGCGCACGCTCAAATGCTGCGCTTCATCAACAATCACCAGCCCACCTGTCCCGCGCAGGCGTGCAACAAGGGCTGTGAACGTCACGCGCCCTTCCATGCCCAACGTCTCGCCAAGGCGCTTAAGGATGCCGCGCGGGCTGGCAACGCTTGCGTCCGCCGTCACCAGCCACACCCTTGGTGTGGTCTCACTGTAGTGGCGCGCTGTCATGGTCTTGCTTGTGCCTGGTGCGCCAGCAATCAAGCCGATGTCCGCCGCTGCCCTGGCATATTCAAACACTGTCTGCCAAGCCAAGCTTGTGGGAAGTGGCAGAAACGTAGGCACAGCCGGCAACGCGCTGCGCACTTCGTCACCGGCAGCGCAGGCATCAAGCCAACGCTGGGCCTTGACGTCAACGCCCTGCACGTCCCCACGGTATTTGCCTGCACGCCATTCAGCCAACGTGGACTTTGGGATGGCGGACTGTGCCGCAACTTGCGCAAGGGTGAGGCCCAGCGTGCTCATGCGCTCCGCAACACGGGCCACAAGCTCTTCATGGGTTGGTGGTAGGTTCATGGTTTCCATGGTCATATGTCGTCTCCTCAACCCTGCGCCGCGCGCAATAAGTGGAAAATACGCGCGTCACGGCGCGTGTCGGCCTCTTCATCTTCCATGAAGGGGGTTGGGTTTTGCTTCTGAACCGTCAGTGCCCTGGGCCGCAGCGGGCGCACCACTGTGCTTTCCGGGTGGGGCTGCTGAGGGGCACTTGGCAGCATGGCTGCGATTTCAGCCGGCGTGTGCTCAACGAAGTCACGCGCCCGGCTTTTCACCAGCTTCAAGTGCGCTTTTTGTCGGCGGGCATGGGCGCGTGCTTCTGTCGTGCTGTTGAATGCAATCTGGCTCACAAGACCAGCATCACCAAGGTGGTGCCCTTGCAGATCATAAACGTGCACAGCCTGGGCAAGGTTGTCTGGGTCAAACCGCACCACAACCTTGCTTCCAAGATGCTGGCTCAAGAACGCTGCAGCGTAGCGCGCCCCAAATAGGCGGAAGCTGCCTTCACGTTGGTTGACAGCCACATTTTCGGCAGCCAACAGCCACAAATGCCGTTGCGCATGGGTGGGTTTGGTGATGGGGGAAACGGCGCAGCTCTCTTCAAACACTTGCCTGAAGCTCTTAACACCGCCGCACACGGTGGAGCGGCGCCCCTCCCGTGCGTTGTGCTCGTCAATCGCCTGCCCCACTACCTCGATGAATGTAGAAAGTGGCACAGCGGCTTCACCGTAGTTGCTGGGTTTGGTGGCTGTAGTGTTGCCTGTGTAGGCACCCGCAAAGGCTGGGTGCTTTGCTGTGTCCCGCGCAAAATCCCGCCAGGCGCGTTCAATCGGTTTTGACTGGCCACTGTATGGCTGCACAAAATGCACTTCTGTGCCAAGCAGGCCCATCACGCCCACCGGGTCACCCACTTTGTGCTTAAAGCGGAACCTTGTCTTGGCGCCGCCAGTCATGCGCTTGCTTGCGAACGCTCGCCCGTTGTCAAGGTAAGCGTGGGCGGGAATGCCATAACGCTCAACCATGCGACCGTAACTCAGCTGAATAACGTCTGTGGTCTCTGTTTTGTCCACAGCCCAGCCAAGGATCATGCCTGAATAGAGGTCTTGCCATGCCACCATCAAGGGGCGGCTTGTGGTGCCATCTGGCCAGCGCACCATAACGTCCCAGCGGTGGCCATCTGCGTTCACTGCTTCTAGGGCATGGAACACGGCACGGTCACGCTCTTGCACGGGCACAACACGTTTGGCGGCGTCCAGGCCCTCGCGCCTCAACAGCACCACTTCACGCGGCACCTCGCGCTGCAGGCGGCGGCGCAGGGTGATTGCCGTTGGTATGACCCACCCCTTAACTGCTGCCACCGCTTTCAGGCGCCGGTAACAGGCCGCATGGTCTGGTTTCTCTGGGCGCAGGTAGTCTGCAACATAAAAAGCGAACGCGTCAGCGTCACACACGGCTTCCACCCCGCCGCTGCCGGCAACGCGCAGCAGGCACGGCAGCCAGTGCGGGCGTGGCACATTGTGCACCTGCTGTCGCCAGCGCTTTAAGGTGGCAACGGACCTACCAGTTTCCTGCGCGATCATCTCCAGTGATTGGCGCACAGGCGTGCCGCCTTCACGCAACAAGGCAATGGCTGTCACCGCTTGCAGCTTCATCTGCGCACGCTCTTTGTTGGCTGCGCTGGCCTGGCTGTAAGCCTGCCATAACTCTCCAAAGTCCTCTGTTTTACCAGGCGTGTTGTCCTTGGTGGCTGCACGCGCTTCACGCATGGCCAGGGCAAGCTGGGCAGGGCGTGGCAGGCAGCTCACTGCAAGTTCAATGCCACCACCACGTCCCTGGCGTTCACGCCACGTGATTCCCTTCTGGTTGGGGGAAAGCCACCCTTGCCGCTGTGCCTTTTTCCACACATTCTTTTTAGCGCTGGCAAGTCCAGGCAATGCTAAGTCGGCCAATTCTTGCAGGCCATAGAATTGTCTGTTCATGACAGCCGCCTTAGCGCTGACTTGATAACGCCTATTTCCAGCCAAGATGGCACTTTGGTGCCGTTTTCGATGGCGCGCAGCGTTTCAACGCTCAAACATGTGTGCACAGCAAACATTTCAAGACTGACATGCCGCGCTTCACGCTGGCACTGCACAGTCCCGGCCCAGGCCAGGGCCAGTTCCTGCCTGCCCATCACACACCGGCCCGGCTGCGCTTCATCTGCACACGCGCTTGGAAGGACAGTGGCTGGCCGGTTCTGGGGTCATAGCGGGCAGGCCAGATGGTCTGCGGGCGCTTATTGATTGCACGCGCTATGATCTTTTCAACG
Source organism: Formicincola oecophyllae (assembly GCF_006542395.2). Taxonomy (NCBI): domain Bacteria; kingdom Pseudomonadati; phylum Pseudomonadota; class Alphaproteobacteria; order Acetobacterales; family Acetobacteraceae; genus Formicincola; species Formicincola oecophyllae. Next base: position 1,392,153 of record NZ_CP038231.1, read on the forward strand.
CGGCGTGAATAGCCTGCGCGGCTGATGGCACTGCTGACAGCCTTGGGGTTCAGATTGTGCTGCCGTGAAAGCTCTGACATACTGCCAAAACGTTTGCGGACTTCTGCCCTTACGTCTTCGGGGTTCATATAGCCTCCGTTGTTGTCCTAGAGCGCTGTGCATTTTCGTGGACCCGGTTGGCGCCGGGTTTTTTCTGGCATCGCCAGACGCGAAAGCGCGCCGCGCTCTTTCTCTTAGATGAACTAATGTTTGGAAATTATCAAGCAAAAGTTTGGAACAAACGTTCACATTCTACGAGGTCATGATGACAACAGCACAAGATAACCTAGCATCTAAAGCCGGTTTGAATGGTTTTCGAGAGCGGTTCAAACAATTGGTTGGAAATGACAATAACCGACAGTTTGCGCAAAAAGTTGGTAAGTCGGATGTATGGGTGGCCAAATGTTTGGATGGACATATCCCAAAGATTGAAGCCGTTTTAGCCGTGGCTGAAGCTTGTGGGGTGCATCCCAGCTGGTTGCTTTTTGGTGTCGGTCAAGGACCAGTACCAGAGGACAAAAGCTCCAACGCCCATCAGGCCAGGCGGCCTTCACAAGGGACGGCTGATAATCAGGCTTTTGAACTAGGCACCAGGCACACTGAACTTCTTCCTACACAGCCGTTGTCATCCGGCCATGAACGTATGGTGACGGTCCCTTATTTTGATGTTGAAGCCTCAATGGGCCACGGCCTCACACCGCATGAGCGCGTTAACTGCACGCCCATGTTGATGAGCCAGCATTTTCTGAACACTGTGCTAGGCCTAGGGGAGCAAAACTCACTCATCATCAGTGTGCGGGGTGATTCAATGGAACCAACCATCAAATCGGGCGCTCGCCTTATCCTAGACACCCGTCCACGCAGCCGCCTGGAAGGCATCTTTGCCCTAACTTATGATGGTGATCTGTACGTCAAGCGCCTTGTCCGTGCGCCTGGCAAAGTTCTCATCACATCAGACAACCCACTTTACGGGACGGTTGAAGTCCCGGACGCTAAACTGGTCTGGGGTGCTCCAAGGGAGAGTGATGAAGTCGGCATTCTTGGTGAAGTCGCACATCTCATCCAACCCATGAACGGCCGGTCAGACAGGTTCAATGGGTAAAAGTTCCAGTGCCTAGCCGGCAGAGGGATTTTCTTAAAAAATGGCTGTTAACTAAGGATAGGTTCAAAAACCCTTTAAAACTGCTCAGGGTAATAGTTTGGCGCCTGAACTATTACCCTTGATGCCCTCTCAGCCGTTTCATTCAACCCCCGTTCAACGAACGTTCGAACTTTTAGAAACCCTGGTAACCCCTTAACTGCGTGCCATAAGGTCTAAACGTTCGAACGTCTTTCGAACGCGTTTTGAACTATTCTAGGGTGGGTTCACTTTCACTGTCCCAACACCCCGCATTAAGGCTTTATGGGTTCACTTTCCGTGAACCAGCCGTTCAGACCCAGGCAGGAAGTGCGCATCAAAAAAGCGGCCGTCTTCAGCCGCTTTCATCCCACCACGTCCCGCTTGATCCCGTTTAATCCCGTTTAACTCCCCGGTATCAGTTTCCCTGTTCCCCTACACTGAAACAGCGCCAGCACAGCAAAGTCACTTGAAGTGGGGCCCCTCTGCCCTTCCAGGGCGGGATTGGGGCAGCAGGGTTCACATGGGTTTTTGAGACCAAAGCAGCCTGCAACCCAAAACGCCCCAACCGGTCTGGCCAGTTGGGGCGTTTCACAGTTGTGCCGCTGCCCCTTGGGGCGTCAGCCCTCAAGCAGGCATTGGATGGGCCCTTAGCGTGACCACCAGCCTTTACGGCGTTGGGCTGGCTGAACGTCATCAACATCCAGTGGCTTGGGCGCAGCCAGGTTTTCAGGCGTGACTGGTGCTGCTGCTTTCTCCTCTTTCTGGGGCTTGGGCGCTGCTGTGTTCACAGGGGCAGCTGGCGCCCTTTGCGGTTGCGGCGCCGGTTGCTGGGCTGCTGGGTTGGTTGCTTCAGCTGCAGGGGCTTTGCTGGCAACCTCTTCAGCAGGTGGCGCATCATTGAGGCGTCGCGTGCGTGTGCGCTTCATGCCTGGCATCAGGTAGCCATTGTCAGCGCTTGGTGTGGGGGCGGTTCTACCACGGCCCTCAGGGCGCTCCTGCAGGCGGTTAGGGCGCTGCTCAGCAGGCTGTTGTTCAGAACGTTCCTGGGGGCGTTCCTGGCGTTCTGACCTGCGGCGCCTGCCACCACGCTCACGCTGGCGGGGGGGCTCAGCATCTGCTCCCTCTGCCTGAGCAGGGGAGGGGGCTTCAGACGTTTTCCCACGTGTTGGCTCAGGCGCTGGGGACGGTTTGGGGGGTGCATCATTGAAGGTGTTTTCAACGTCAATGATGCGCTCATGGGCTGCAGGCGCGGTGCGGTGGCTACTGCTACGCCCTTCCTGCGGCGTGCCAGCGCTTTCAGCGCGCGGGCTGGCAGCGGCACTGGTGCCGTCAAGCTGGACGACGATTTCATCCTCGCCGCGCTCTATCTGGATGCTCTCCCCAAAGCGCCCGCTATCAGCGGCGAAAATCACATGGAGGCCATGGCGCTGCTCAATCTCGTCAAGGTGGTCGCGCTTGGCGTTCAGCAGGTAAAGGGCCACATCTGGAGCGATGGAGACCGTGACTGTGCCCCCCTGGTTGGCTGCGCCATCCTTGTCCAACGCACGCAGCACATGAAGCGCTGCGCTTTCAACGGAACGGACCCGCCCGGTCCCACTGCAGCGCGGGCAGGTGGAGAAGACGTTCTCCGCCAAGGAAGGCCGCAAACGTTGGCGCGACATTTCAAGCAGGCCAAAGCTGGAGATCTTGCCCACCTGCAAGCGCGCCTTGTCGTTGCGCAACGCATCTTTAAGGCGCTTTTCCACCTGGGTGCGGTGACGGCTACTCTCCATGTCGATGAAGTCAATCACCACAAGGCCAGCCAAATCGCGCAGGCGCAGCTGGCGGGCGATTTCGTCAGCGGCTTCCAGGTTGGTGGAAATGGCCGTGTCCTCCACATTGCGCTGCGAGGTGGACTTGCCTGAGTTGACGTCAATCGCTACCAGCGCCTCTGTCTGGTTAATGACGATGTAGCCACCAGACTCCAGCTGCACAGTGGGGGAGAACATGGCGTCCAGCCGGCTTTCCACATTGTGGTGGGCGAACAGGGGCTGGTTGCCTTCCTGTGGCCACAGCTTCACCTGGGCTGCCTGGTTGGGCATCAGAACCTGGGCGAAGGCGCGGCACTGATTCCAGGCTTCTTCGCCATCTACCGTTACATCCGCCACATCTGGGGTGAACATGTCGCGCACGGCGCGCTTGACCAGGCTGGCCTCCTCATAGATCAGCGCAGGGGCTGTTTCCTCCAAGGCGCGCTGGCGGATGTCCTCCCACAGCTGCAGGAGGACGTCGCAGTCACGCACGATCTCTGGGCTAGGCTGGCCTGCGCCAGCGGTGCGCACGATCATGGCCATGCTGTCGGGCAGTTCCAGGCTGCTGATGGCATCACGCAGGCGGCGGCGGTCGCTTTCAGAAGAGATCTTGCGCGACACCCCGCCAGGCTTGAGAGCATTGGGCATGAATACGCAGTAACGCCCCGCCAGCGACAAGCATGTGGTCAGCGAGGCGCCCTTGTTGCCGCGCTCGTCCTTGACGATTTGCACAAGCATGGGCTGACGGCGCCTGATGACTTCCTGGATTTTGTAGTTGCGCAGGAAACGCGCAGCCCGGCTTGGCCCTTCGTCATTGTCGCTAGCATTGCCTTGGTCTTCAGCCTCACGCCGGTCCTCCGCCTGGAGGGCAGCCAGCATGGCACGGTCAGCATCGGGCATCTGGAAATAATCGGGGTGGATCTCGCTGAAAGGCAGGAAGCCGTGGCGGTTGCCGCCGTAATCCACAAAGGCCGCCTGCAGGCTTGGCTCAATGCGGATGACACGCCCCAGGTAGATGTTACCTTTAAGCTGGCGGCGCGAGGCCGTCTCAACGTCGTATTCCTCAATGCGTTTGCCGTCCATCACCACCACGCGCGTTTCCTCGGCGTGGGTGGCATCGATGAGCATATGTTTTGTCATGAAAGGGTGGACTCCGGGGCGCACCGCGCCGGGGCGTGGCCCCAGGCCTTGCCGGTGTGCCGGTTATCGTGCGGAACTGAACCCGGCTGCCGCTGCGCTCTGCGCCACTGCGCCTTGGGCAGTGCGCGCATGGACTGGGCAGCATACCCACGCAGCTGGTGTGGCGAGAGAAGGCCCCGTGCCTGCGTCATCTCGTCATAGCCATGCTGGGTTGCATCGGGTTCCCTGAAATATCGTCGTCCGGAAGCAGCCGGAGATGAAAACGGTCGCTTCCTGCCGGCAGTCCGCTGCCCAGCGCCAGAAGCCTGCCCCTTGCGCGTGCGGTGGGGTGGCTGTGCTGGCCTGGAGCCCGGCTGGGTGTTTCCCCGCACCTGATGTTGAAAGGGCACAGGGACATGGAAGCTTGCGCTGGGAAGAATGACTTAAACCCTTTCCCCGTGCAAGTGTTCGTTTCATGCGCTATTCTGTGGTCTTGAATTCTATGGTCCTGGCACAGTGTGCCTGCCCAGCACCGTGGGTGCCCCCTGGCATATGGCAAAGGTGAAGACTGCGGCATAAGGGAGTTTTGGTAAGCATGTCCCCCCCTCCCCCCATTCTGAAAGGCTCAACCCCTGGTGGGGGACCACGCCATGGGCGCAGGGCCTTCATGGCCAGCACGGGGCTGTGGGGCGCACGCCTGTTGGGGGCTGCGCTGGCGGGGCGGGGCCTTTTGGGGGGTGCTGTGGCTGCGCCTGTGCACAAGGGGGCTGTGCACAAAGGGGCGGCCCATCCTGCAGGCGTTCTGAAGTTGCCTGCCAGGCTGGGCAGAACCACGCGCGCCAATTCTTCAGCCAGCTTTAACCATTCTGGCGCCCCCAAGGCTGCGCGCCATCAAAGCGCCACGCTGGAGAGCGCTTTGCAGGAACTGCGCGGAGCGCCAGCGCACCCAGGGCGCGGGGCGCGCCTGGCCAGCAATCACCCTGCCAACCACGCTCATCACGCACCAGCCATCCACCCCCAACGCGCCCCAGTTCTGGCCTATAAAAACCCAACCACCATGGCTGGGCGGGGCAAGCATCTGGCCCTGGCCCACCCTGGCCAACAGGGCCACATTCAACATGGTAAGCCCCAGGTGGTGGCCTTGAAGGCTGGCCATGGGAAAGTAGTCGCAGTCCATGGGCGGCACCAACCCACCCCTCACCTGCCCTTGATTGTGCTGGATCCAGGCCATGGCGGCCACGACCCAGGCGCCACTGGCCGCACAGGCATCCATGAGAAGGCCATTACCCTCATTGTGGCCCATGAGCTCAGGCGGCGCTTGGAAGCTGGCAAGCGCTTCAGGGTGATGATGACGCGCACCACCGATCGCTATGTTTCCCTGGAAGGGCGCGTGGCCTTCGCCCAGGCGCACCACGCCAATATCTTCCTTTCCCTCCATGCTGACGCCCTCCCGCCTGAGGCAGCGGCGCAGTCTGTGCGGGGGGCGAGCGTCTACACGCTTTCAGGGCGTGCGTCAGACCCGCAGTCAGCGTGGCTCGCCACCAGCCAGAACGCTGTTGATGGCGGCCTGGCCTCTTTCAGTGCGCGTTCTGTGCCTTTGGTGCTGCGGCACATCCTCTCCAGCCTTGAACGCGATGGCACGCGTAGGCTTTCGCGCCAACTGCAGGAAAGCCTTGTGGGGGGGCTGGGGCAGAAAATGCAGCTTCTGCACCACCCTGCGCGCCAAGCTGGCTTTGCCGTCCTGCGTTCTGGCATGGTACCCTCAGCCTTGGTGGAGATGGGGTTCCTCTCCAATATCCACGATGAGGCGCTGCTGCTCAAACCGCTTTTCCGCCGCCAGGTCGCAGCAGCCCTCGCCCAAGCGCTTGAGCAGTACAGCGCTAGCAAAGGGCTGGCCTGAGGCGGTGTTGGCAGCGCGTTAAGCAAGTTTTCAAGAAAGGACGCTAAGGTGCGCCTCTGCAACAGCATGGCCCTGCCATGCTTGCTGGACAGCGCTTTCATCCTGTAGGACTGGAACAGCGCCTACGCGCACTGTCCCGTCACTGTTTCATCTGCTGGCCTCGCCCTGCCTACTGAGGCAGCTGCCAAAAGGCCACCATGCAGGAGCGCCGAATGTTTTCACGTCTGCTGGGGCTCATGTCGTCTGACATAGCGATTGATTTGGGCACCGCAAACACCCTTGTCTATGTGAAAGGGCGTGGCATCGTGCTGGATGAGCCTTCCGTTGTCGCCATGACGGAAGCGCGCGGCCGTGGCAAGCAGACCTTGGCAGTAGGCCATGAAGCCAAGCGCATGGTGGGGCGGACACCAGGCAGCATCACTGCCATACGCCCCTTGCGTGATGGCGTCATCGCTGACTTTGAAAGCGCGGAGGAAATGATCAAGCATTTCATCCGCAAGGTTCACAACCGTGGTTCCTGGTTCAGCCCCCAGATCGTCATCTGCGTGCCGTCTGGCTCCACTGCGGTGGAGCGGCGCGCCATCCAGGAAAGCGCTGAAAGCGCCGGCGCGCGCAAGGTCTACTTGATTGAGGAACCTATGGCAGCGGCCATCGGGGCGGGGCTTGCTGTGACGGAGCCTTCGGGCAGCATGATTGTGGATATCGGCGGCGGCACAACAGAAGTGGCGGTTGTTTCGCTGGGTGGTTTGGTCAACGCGCGTTCTGTGCGCATGGGCGGCGACCAGATGGATGAAGCCATCATGGCCTATGTCAAACGCCATTATAGCCTGATGATTGGCGAAAGTTCAGCAGAGCGCATCAAGATAGAGCTTGGCGCGGCCTCCATGCCGCCTGATGGCGGTGACGGCCCGCTGCGTTCAGTCAAAGGGCGCGATGTCATCACGGGTGTGCCGCGTGAAATCACCATCAGCCAAGCCCAGGTGGCTGAGGCCCTGGAAATGCCCGTTCATGAGATCATCGAGGCTGTTCAAGGGGTTTTGGAGAACACGCCACCAGAGCTGGCTGCTGACATTGTTGAGAAGGGCATTGTCCTTTCTGGCGGCGGGGCCCTCCTGGCGCGCTTGGATGAAGTGCTGCGCGAAGCTACAGGCCTGCCTGTGATTGTGGCTGAGAATCCGCTTTCCTGTGTGGCGTTGGGCACAGGGCGCGCCCTTGAGGAAATCAACACCCTCAAAAGCGTTCTGAGCACCATGTATTGAGTGGGGGTGGGCTCGCGCTTGCGTGCGTGCCCTGTGGCAAGGAAGGCGCGCCCTGCTTGGCAGGGCAAGCGGGAGGTGTAATGTCAATCATTCAGGGCCGGCATGTCGTGCAGGGAATCCTGCTTCCCCTTTGCCTGCTGGGGGCAGTGGCGCTCATGGCGGCAGGGCAGATGGTGCCAGCCCCCATCAACCAATTGCGCATAGCCGTGGCGTCACGCACAGCGCCTGTGCAGAGGATGATTGTGTGGCCGGTTCATGCTGTGCGGCACTGGGCTGAAACGTTCTCTGACTTCACCCAGTTGGAGCAACAAAACCGCCAGTTGCGGTTGGCGAACATGGCGCTGCAGCGGGAGAACCGCTTCAACGCGGCCATGGCAGCGGAGAATGCGCGCCTTAAAAGCTTGTTGCATTGGCGTGGCCAAGGCGCTGATGACCTGGTCGCCCCCTCTTCCTGGTCAACGGCGCAAGTGGTGCGGGAGGAAGGCGGCACTTACCAGCATGCTGTTATAGTGGAGGCCGATCCAGGCCAGGCACCATGGCAGGTGGGCAGCATCATGGTGGATGGCATGGGTCTGGCAGGCCGCGTCAGTGCTGTGCAAGGCCCCTTGGGCCAGGTCATCCTGGTGACGGACCCAGCCAGCCACATTCCCGTGACGCTGATGGAAAGCGGTGGCCAGGCAATTATGGGGGGGGACGGCACAGCGGCGCCGCGCCTGCAGTTTTATTCGCAGACGCGACTGCCGCGCGAAGGCGAGCAGGTGGTAACCCGCCATCAAGTGGGGCTGACGGGGGGCGTTCCCGTGGGGCATGTGCATTACGCTGCCCCAGGTCACCCCCAAGTGGTGCTGGATGCTGACCTCAGCCATCTTAACGATGTGGTGCTTTACGCTGGCCCGGCCTTGGCCCCTCTGGCCAGCCCTGATGGGCGCACCCACAGCCGCAGGGATGTGGTCCCCCTGGCCTACAAACGCCCTGCTGGGGACAATGTGTTGAAAAACTTGCAGAATGTCTGGCCGTTCTCGGCCTTGGCCAAGCCTGCTCCCCCTAGCCCCTGAAGCACCTGGGTATGGGGACATGATGGGCTGAGGCTGTGCTACTATGGTAGGGCCAAGCTTGATGTGCAGGGGGCGCCCCCTCTATGGACACATGGCGCTGGTTGACTTCCAGGGTGGGTTGCTGGTGTGCGGCAAGGGGGCCCATAGTCAGCCCCTGACAGGGGAAGGATCATTTTGAGACGTTTCTTGATGTGCTTGGGGCCTTTGTGCCTGGTTGTTCTGTTCGCCCTGGTGCTGTCAGCGCCTTTTGGGCTGCCTGGCCAGGACAGTTTGGCCCATGTGCTTATTTTGGGTACGGTTTGGTTGTGGGCGCTTTACCGGCCAGATGCTATGGCGCTTTGGTCTGTCGTGCTGGGTGGGTTGGCAGCTGAACTGCTGCTGGGTGGACCGCCAGGCGTCTTGTTTTTCTGGATGTTGGTCACATATGCTATAGGCAGCACACATGTTGGGCAGCCCCAGGCTGGATTCTTGGCCAGTTGGGTTACCTTCATGCTGCTGGTGGCGGGTGGGGCCGTGACGGAATGGTGCTTGGCCTCGCTTCATGCCCTAACGATTTTTTCATTCCTGCCGGTTATGTTCCAATTTGCGCTGGGGGCGGGCATCTACCCCCTGCTTTATGCTTTTTTCATGTGGGAGCAGCGCCGGCCCTCTCAAAGGATGCGTTCCTGAAAAACCAGCCCTGCATGCCAAACCGGCCACTGGCCAACCAATCCCCTGCCTGCTTGGTTGCCAGCTGCCCTGTGTTATCCTGCCGGTGTCTTCCGGCCTGTCCGTGACGGCCTGCTATGATGTTTAAACGCCTTTTCGCACTCCTGCCCCGCTGGGGTAGCTCCCGCCCTTCCTTCGATGCCAGCGGCACGACCCACCAGACCGAACTTCTGGAGGGCCAGGGCCACGGGCACAATGTATTCACCCGCCGCGCCCTTTTGGTCATGGCGGCGCAGGGCAGCATTCTGGGTTTGTTGGGCAATCGCCTCTACAACTTGCAGCTGCTGGAGGGGGACGCCCTTAAAGAGAAGGCGCGCCGCAACCGCACAAGCAAGCGCTACCTGGCCCCGCCGCGCGGGCTGATTGTGGACAGGGCCGGGGTCACGGTGGCGGGCAACCGCGTTAATTGGCGGGCTGTCATCACCATTGAGGATCTGGGCAGCCTTGATGCGGCGCTGGCGAAGCTTTCGGCCATTGTGCCGCTGGATGACCACGACCGCGCCCGTATTGCGCGTGACCGCAAGCGTATGCGCCGCTTCGTCCCCCTGGTCCTGAAGGAGTTCCTAACTTGGGACGACATGGCGGCCATCAGCCTCAATGCGCCTTCCTTGCCAGGGGTATTGGTGGATGTGGGGACAACGCGCGAATACCCCTTTGATGAGTTGATGGCGCACATCGTGGGCTATGTGGCACCCCCTAATGAGAAAGACGTCCAGAAGGAGCCCATGCTGGCCCTGCCTGGCATGAGGGTGGGGCGCGCTGGCATTGAGCAGACCCAGGAAGTGGTCCTGCACGGCAAGCCTGGCTATGTCTCCTCAGAGGTGAACGCCGTTGGGCGCGTCATCAGTGAGTTGGAGCGGGTGGATGGCGTGGCGGGCAGCACGCTTGGCCTCACGCTCGATAGCGTTTTGCAAAAGCAGGTGCGCGACCGTATCGGCGGCCGCGTGGCCAGCGCTGTCGTGATGGATTGCCGCAATGGCGAGATCATGGCGATGGTCAGCACGCCTTCATTCCAGCCGGGGCTGTTTGATTCAGGCGTCAGCCATGCGCAGTGGCAAGCCTGGATGAGCGACCCGCGCGCCCCCTTGACCGATAAGGTGGTGAGTGGCCTTTACCCCCCGGGTTCCACCTTCAAGCCTGCTGTGGCGCTGGCGGCGCTCTCCACAGGTAAGGTCAGCCCCAAGGACCGCTTCCATTGTCCTGGCTATTATGATGTTGGCGGTGTGCGTTTCCACTGCTGGAACCGCCATGGCCATGGCATGGTCAACATGCGCGCTGGGCTGAAGTTTTCCTGTGACTGCTATTTTTACCAAGTGGCCAGGCGTTGCGGCATGGATGCCATCGAGCAGGCCTCTAACGCCATGGGCATGGGGGTGAAGCTGCCAATTGAACTGCCCCACGTTCATGCTGGCGTCATCCCGACCCCTGCATGGCGCAAGCGCCACGGTGGCCACTGGAACACGGGCGACACCGTCAATGCGGGCATTGGCCAGGGTTATGTGCAGGTTTCCCCGTTGGGGCTTGCCACTTACACAGCCGCCCTGGCCAGCGGCAATTTGGTGCAGCCCCATCTTGTGCGCTCCATTGAAGGGCGCTTGGTGCCCCCAGCCCAGCCCAAAAAGCTGCCCTTCACCGAGGAGCAGCTCTCTGTGGTGCGGGGCGGCATGTACGCGGTGGTGAATGAGCCCTATGGGTCTGGCTCGCGTGCGCGGCTGGACATGCCAGGCATTCAGTTGGCTGGCAAAACGGGCTCCGCCCAGGTGCGCCACGTCTCCCGCGCGCTGCGTGAAAGCGGGCACTTCAATTCCATGAAGCTGCCTTGGGAATACAGGCCCCACGCGCTATTCATCTGCTATGCGCCTTATAAAAACCCGCGCTATGCCGTGGCCGTGATTGTTGAGCACGGCAATGCTGGCGGCAAGGAGGCAGCACCCCTTGCGCGTGATATCATGGCAGACACCCTGCGGCGCGACCCTGCGCGCCGTGGCCAGAAAACAGAAGGCTTCGTGGCGCAGGCTGGCCCTGTCAATGGCTGAAGGCTAAAACATGCCAAGCCTTGGTGAGGGGCGCAGCGTCATGCGCAGCGCCTCTATGGTTTGAAGCAGGGCGTGCCCCAACGCAGCCTTGGCGGCGACCTGCTGCCACCCTGATGAGAGGACGCTGATGAGACCTTCCGCCATGAGGCGCCTGCGCCGCCGTGAACCGTCTTTTCACCTGTTTTCCTACCTCAGGCAGATCAACTGGTTTTTCGTGCTGTTGGTCTGCGCCTTAGCTGGCGTTGGCTACATTGCGCTCTATTCAGCTGGGGGTGGGTCGGCAAAGCCTTTCGCAGGGCCGCAGCTTCTCCGATTCATGGGGGGAGTGGTGCTGATGCTGGGCACGGCTTTGCTCAGCCCACGCGTGCTCAAGGTGCTGTCCTGGCCGATTTACGCTGCCTCCATCACTCTTTTGGCCCTTGTGCTGCGCATGGGCCATGTGGGCAAAGGGGCTGAACGCTGGATTAACCTGGGTGGGTTCCAGTTCCAGCCTTCAGAATTCGCCAAAATCGCCCTCGTCCTGGTACTGGCAACATGGTTCAGCAGGGTGAACTGGAAGCGCGTTGGCAATCCGCTTAACCTTATCATCCCTGCTGTGTTGACCTTGGTGCCTGTCGTCCTGATTTTGAAGGAGCCAAACCTGGGCACTGGCACCATCGTGGCCGTCCTCGGCGCGGTGATGTTCTTTGGGGCAGGCATGCGCTGGTGGCAGATCATCCTGCTGGTGGCACCTGTGCCGTTCCTGGGCAATTTCATTTACGACCATCTGCACGATTACCAAAAAGCGCGCATCGACACGTTCCTCCACCCTGAGCATGACCCGCTGGGCGCTGGCTACAACATCCTTCAGTCACGCATCGCGCTGGGTTCTGGTGGCATGTGGGGCAATGGCTACCTTCACGGCAGCCAGGGGCAGCTCAACTTTCTGCCTGAAAAGCAGACGGACTTCATCTTCACCACCATTGGGGAGGAATGGGGGTTCAGCGGTGCCTTGATTGTTATTCTGCTTCTGGGGCTGGTCACGTTAAGTGGCATGGTCATGGCCGTGCGCTGCCGCAACCGTTTTGGCCGGTTGCTGGCGCTTGGCATTTCCATGGATTTCTTCCTCTACTGCGCTGTCAATTTGTCTATGGTTATGGGGGCCATTCCGGTGGGCGGCGTGCCGCTGCCGCTGATATCCTATGGTGGGTCTGCCATGCTGACTATGATGTTTGGCTTTGGGTTGCTGATGTCCTCCTGGGTGCACCGCAACCAAACTGACAAAATCGAGCACAAGCTCGATTACCACTGAGGACATCTGGGCGGCCGCCCCGCTGAAAAGCTGGAGGGGTGAGGCATTGATAAAAAGTTGAAGCCCCAACCAGGTGGCACTTGGTGGCGCCACCCTTGCAAGGGTGCCAGGGCGCCCCTCAGCCTGTGAGTTTTGAGAAGTCAGCCACCCTGTCCACATTGCTGACGAAGCCTTGCAGCAGGCGCAGGCGGTTGCGGCGCAAGGCTGGGTCGTCAGCATTGACGGTAACAGCGCCAAAGAAGTCCTCCATAACGCCCTGGAGGGGGGCAAGGGCCTTCATGGCGCCCTGGAAGTCCCCCTGCCCCAAGGCCCCTTCGGCTGCCTGGCTGGCCTGGGCCAGTTCCTGGGCAAGCCTGCGCTCTTCCCCCTGCTGGAAAAGCCCCTCATTCACAGCGCCTTTGTGGGGGCCGTCCTTTTTGTTCTCAATGCGCAAGATGTTGCCAGCGCGCTTGTAAGCTTGCAGTAGCTGCGCGCCAGCTGGAGTTTCCAGCATGGCGGCCAGGGCTGCCACACGCGCAAGCAGGCGCGTGAGGTCACCATCAAGCCCTTGGCTGAACAGCGCGCCTGGGCGTGGCTGGCTGCTGGCCAGCGTGGCGTCCAGGACGTCATGGCGCTGGCCCTCGCTGCGCAGCTGGACTTTCAACCGCTCAGCCAGGAAGCCTTCCAAGGCCTGGAGGGCGCTTTTGTCCCCCGCCGCCTTGGCAATGGCTGCGTAAGGAGCGGCAGCCTTGGTCAGGAGGTCATCAAGGTTAATGTGGAGGCCATTGTCACGCACCAGGCGGATGACGGCGATGGCAGCGCGGCGCAGGCCGTAAGGGTCGCCAGAACCTGTGGGGGTTTCGCCCATGGCGAAGAACCCAGCCAGCATGTCCAGCCTGTCCGCCAAGGCCACCGCCACGGAAACCGGCTTAGAAGGCACGTTGTCCTGGGCGCCGCGGGGCATGTAGTGCTCGCCCACAGCGTCTGCGATGGCTTCGCCCTCACCATCATGGCGGGCATAGTGCCCTCCCATGACGCCCTGCACTTCAGGGAATTCCCCCACCATGCCCGTGGTGAGGTCGGCTTTGGCCAGCAGCCCTGCTCGTTCAGCCTGGGCCTGCTGCTGGGGGGGCAGGCCCATGGCCGCGGCCACAGCACCAGCAAGGCGGCTGATGCGCTCAGCGCGGGCTTTCTGCGTTCCCAGCTTGGCATGGAAGGTGACCGCGCCCAGGTCATCCACGCGGCTGGCCAGGGTGCGCTTGCGGTCCAAGTTCCAGAAATGACGCGCGTCAGCAAAGCGGGCGCGCAGCACACGCTCATTGCCAGCAATGCACAGCGCCCCGCCATCATCAAAGGCCTTGTTGGCGATGACCACAAACCAGGGCGCGGCCTGCTGGTCCTGCCCAGGCTGGCGGGTGGCGAAATAGCGCTGGTTGACGCGCATGGAGACCTGCATGACCTCTGGCGGCAAATCCATGAACTGCGCTTCAATAGCGCCAGCCAGGGGAACGGGCCATTCCGTCAGGCCAGCCACTTCCCGCACCAGCCCTTCATCAGGCACAAGTTCGGCCCCCTTGGCGCTGGCCTGCTTCTGGGCGCCCTCACGCACAAGGCGCTGGCGCTCTTGCGGGTCCACCAGCACAAAGCGCTTGGCCAGCTCAGTGCGCCATTGCTCTGCACTGCTGATTGTGAAGGGGCCTGGCGCCATGAAGCGGTGCCCTTCCGTCTGGTTGGAGGCGGCAAGGCCGTGGGCCTTGTCCCCTGCGCGCTCCAAGCTGAAAGGTACGGTCTGCCCATCAAGCAGGCAGGCAATGCGCCGCAATGGCCTAATCCAGGTAAAGGCCGTCCCCTGGCCCCAGCGCATGGTTTTGGGCCAGGGGAAGTTCCAGAGGATTTCAGGCACGTGCTCAGCTACTAACGCCGCTGCATTCACAGCGGGCAGGCGCTTGGCAAGCACCCAGTAATCATTTTCCACCCGCAGCGTTAGGCCCCGGCCCAGATCGTAGCCAGCGGCGCCTTGGGCAGCCACTTCCGCCGCTGGGGGGAGGGTGGCTTCAGCAACGCCATGCTTACGCAGGAATCCGGCCAAGGCCTTGGGCGGGGCGGACAGGCGGGGGCCGCGCTGCTCCTCCAGCCGCTCTGGCACGCCTTCGTCCACTTCCAGCACGGCAGCCACATGGCGCGGCGTGGAGAAGGCCTGCCCTTGGCGCGGGTTAAGGGGGGCCAGGGCCGCTTGCAGCAGCTTCAGCAAGTCTGCGGCGGCGCTTTCCTGGAGGTAGGCTGGGATTTCCTCGCTGAAAAGGTCAAGAAGGAGTTCTGCCACGGTTCAGGCTCCGGCGCTGGTTGGGGGCTGGGTGTTGGGTGAAGCGGTGCTTGGGGCGCTGTCGCCAGCCAGCCAGGCCTCGCTGGAGGCACGCGCGAGGTTGCGCACGCGCCCAATATAGGAGGCGCGCTCAGCAACGGAAATCACCCCGCGCGCGTCAAGCAGGTTAAACAGGTGGGAGGCCTTCAGGCACTGGTCATAGGCTGGCTGGGCCACCCCTGCCGCAGCCAGGCGCTGGCTTTCAGCTTCGGCTGCGTTGAAGTTGCGCAGCAGCATGGCCGTGTCGGCAAGTTCGAAATTGTGCCGGGAGTAGTCGCGCTCAGCACGCAGGAAAACATCGCCGTATTTGAGGCCGCGCCCGTTGTAGTCAAGGTCGTAGACGTTCTCCACCCCTTGGACGTACATCGCCAAGCGCTCCAGACCGTAGGTCAGCTCCACGGAGGGGACAACGGTGGGTATGCCGCCAACCTGCTGGAAATAGGTGAACTGCGTTACCTCCATGCCGTCACACCAAACCTCCCAGCCAAGCCCCCAGGCGCCGATGGTGGGGTTTTCCCAGTCGTCCTCCACAAAGCGGATGTCATGCTTATCTGGGTCGATGCCAATGGCGCGGTAACTGTCCAAAAGCAGCTTCTGGCTGTCTTCAGGGGTGGGTTTCAGCAACACTTGGTACTGGTAGTAATGCTGCAGCCTGTTGGGGTTTTCCCCGTAGCGCCCATCTGAAGGGCGGCGGCAGGGCTGGACGTAGGCTACTTTCCAGGGCGTTGGCCCCAGCGCGCGCAGCGCTGTGAAGGGGGAGAGGGTGCCTGCCCCCACCTCGCTATCATAACCTTGCAACAGCGCGCAGCCTTGGTCACTCCAGAAGTGGTTGAGCCGCAGAATGAGTTCCTGAAAGGACGGTGGGCGCGTGGCAGACAAGGGGGGCACTCCAGCAAGGGTGGAACGGTGGCGTGGCTGGCACCTGGCCTGGCCGGCAAGGAAGAGGAAGCCAGTACAGGGCATGGAACTGTGCCAGGCCGCCCTTCCATAAACCATTAACGCCTTGCTGTGCAGGGCCAATCCTGGTGGTCAGGGTTCAAGGAGGCGCTGTGGCCGGGTTTAGGGTGGGGGGTTGAACGCCGCCCTTGCCCTGTGCGCTGCCAGCACAGGCGGTTGCTAGGGTGGATGGCTGACTTGACGCAGGGCCAAGCTTGACGCAGGGCAAAGCACCAAAGACCGCCCACCTCACGTGCCTGCGGATTGATTGCCAAGGGGTGCCCTGCCAAAGCTGGATGGTGCAGCGGCCTTTCCCATGGCAGGATGGGCGCAGGCCTGGTGGCCCAAACCGCCTGGCCGGGCGCCTTGCCTGGGCAAGGTGCAGCGCACGGGCCAGTTCGGCCATTTGAGGGAGGCTTCTCATGAACAATGAAGACCGCGACGTCATCAACCAGTTTTTCACCCGTGTGAGTGACGCTGGCTCCAAAGGGCACGCTTTGGCGCCCGTTGATCCAGACGCCAACGCCTTGATTGAAAAAAACCTCAAGGCTGACCCCACGGCCGCTTACCGCATCACGCAAATGGCAATTGTGGAGGAAATGGCCCTCAACCGTGCCCAGGCCCGCATCAACCAGCTGGAGCAGGCCGTCCGTCAACTCCAGCAGGAGAACACGCGCTTGAACCAAGCAGTCCAGCAACTGCAGCAAAACCAAAACCAGGCTGCCAGCGCGCCCGCAGCCAAGGGCGGCTTCCTTTCAGGGTTGTTTGGTGGCCACAGCCAAGCCCCCCAGCCGGGGCGTGCCCAGCCAAGCGCCATGCCGCCAGGCTGGGGGCCGGCGCGCCAAGCCCCTCAGCCCCAGCAACCCATGGGCGGCCCCACCCCCACCTATGCCGCGCCATCAGGGCCAGCCATGGCTTATGGTGCACCCGCCATGGGTGGTGGGGGCAGTGGCTTCCTGGGGTCTGCCCTGTCCACAGCTGCCGGCGTGGCTGGTGGTATGATGGCGGCCAACGCGTTGAGCGGCCTGTTCCACCACAGCGGCGCTACTGAGGGGGGCATCGGGTCCGGGGGCATTGGTTCAGGCGCAAGCCAGGGCGTGCCTGGCGCTGCAGGGGCTGCTGGTGGTGCCATGGCGGGCGCCAACAGTGACGCCTCCTCCAATGCTGTGGATGGCAGTGACCCCTTTAGCGGTGAAGGTGCTGCGGCCTCTGGTTTCAGTGGCAGCGATTTTGCCCAGCCCCAGGACGCTCAACCCCAGGACAGTGGCGCTGCCCCCGACCCTGCAGCCGCCACAGGTTGGGGCGAGCCTTCCACCACGTCTGACCAGGGTTTTTCCAATCAGGATTTCTCCGATCAAAGCGTCCCTGACCAAAGCGCCCCAGCACCTGATGAAAGCGCCAGTGGTGGTGATTCCTCCTGGGGCTCATGGGGCAGCGATGGTGGTTCTGACGCCAGCTCTGATGGTGGCTGGGGCGGTGATGATGGCGGCAGCAGCGCTGACGACGTGTTTTGAGCACCCCAGAACAACCCCAAAGCACCCCTTCAGCCAGCACCGCCCCAAATAAAAAACCTGGGGAGGAGGCGGCCCCTGCCCTGCTGACTTTCGAGGGGCCCCATGAAAGCCCGCCCGCCGCGGGGGCAGGCCCCCTTGAGGAGCCAGGCTTCAAGGATGTGGTGGCCCTGGGGGATTTGAAGGAGGGTGAAATGGCCCCCTTCACTGTTGATGGCGTGTCCATGGTGCTGGTGCTGCTGGGGGGGGAGGTGCACGCCCTTGGCGGCAAATGCCCCCACAGGGGCGCCCCCATGGCCCAGGGCGCAGCCTGCCACAGCCTGGACCATGGCCCTGTGGTGGTGTGCCCTTGGCACAAAGCCGTGTTCAGCGCCGCCACAGGCGCCCTGGAGCAGCCACCGGCCTTCGCCCCCCTGCCACGCTACCCAGTGCGCGTTCAGGTGGGGCGTGTTCAGGTGCGGCCTGTGCCCCTGCCCGTGCCTGAGGCCCCGCCAACGGGGGGGGGGCAGTCCGTTCTGGTGTTGGGGGGTGGTGCTGCGGCTGCTAGTGCGCTCTACACCCTGCGGGAGCTGGGTTTCGCTGGCACAGTGACGCTGGTCCATGATGAGCCGGAACTGCCTTACGACCGCACCGTCCTGTGCAAGTCGCTGCTTTTGGCTGACCCTAAGCGCATCAAGGCGCCTTTGCTGCTGGACAAGGACTGGTACGCTGCCCATGGCGTGCGGTGCGTCCATGGCCATGTCACCCGTTTTGACGCGCAAACGCGTAGGGCCAGCCTGGATGACGGCCTGCAGCTGACGGCCAGCCACGTCATCCTGGCCATGGGGGGGCAGGCACGCATGGTGCCTGTGCCAGGCTGCACCCTGGAAGGTGTCTATGTTCTGCACAACCAGGCCCAGGCCAGGCGCATCGCCGCCACAGTGACGCCCGACCAGGCCGTTGTGCTGGTTGGCGGCGACCTGGTGTGCCTGGAGGTGGCCGCTACACTGCGCCAGAAAGGCGTTGGCGTGACGGTTGTGGCCCCCCATCCCCTGCCGGTGGCGGCCACCTTCACCATAGCGGTGGCCAATCGCCTGGTGCGCCTGCATGAGGAGAACGGCGTTGCTTTTGTGTTTGACGCTGACTTGAAAGCCATTTACGGCGCTGGCTCCGTTTTTGGCGTTGAGTTGAGCGATGGTATGCGCATTCCCTGCACCCATGTTTTGGTGGGGGCTGGCGAACTGCCTCAGGCAGAGGCCGTGGCAGGGGTAGAGAAGTCCCCAGAGGGCGCCGTTGTAGTTGACGAATCCATGAAGGCCGCCAGCCATGTCTACGCTGTTGGCGATATGGCGAGCATTCGAAGGGGCAGTGAAGGAGGGCTTTTCAGCCCAGGCCATTGGCGACCAGCTGAAATTGGCGGCCGCGTGGCAGCGCTTTCTATCATGGGTAGCCCTGTGCGTGATTTGCCAGTGCCCTGGTTCTGGACACAACAATATGGCAGGCGCGTTGAATATTGCGGTTGGGGGGAACCTTTTGATGCGGTGGAGGTCAGGGGAAGCTTGGAAAGCTTCGATTTCATGGCCTTCTGCTGGCAGGGCAGCCGTGTTGTGGGCCTGGTGGCGTGCGGTCACACGCGCGCCATGTGCCAAGCGGTGGTGGATTTTGACCGCTTTGTGCGTGACGAAGCCCCCCAGCCACCCCATTTGCGCCCCGCAAACCCTGTAATCACTGACGCGCAAGCAGAAGGTGGCCAGAGCGCCACGGCTGGCCAAAGGCACGGTGATGGCGCGCCACCCTCTCCCCCCACGCTTCTGCCCAACCCAGGGGCGGTGGGGGGGGAATAAAGCGCCCAGGGCTCCACTAGGGCCCATCCCAGGGCTGTTGCGGTATGGTGGTATGGCTGGCACCTTGACAGCTGCACCCCCTGCAGGCTTCCTGCGCCCCATGGCGTTCACGCCCACTAGGGCCAAGGTTTAACCTTTGGCACGACTGAGCCACCCTGCGGCCAGGGCACTTGCGTTTCCCTGGCTTTTTCCTTTTCACGTCTCATTTCACTGTTGAAAGCCCTGACCCATGCACGAGTACCGCACCCACACCTGCAATGATCTGCGCGCCAAGGATGCTGGTGAAACGGTGCGCCTTTCCGGATGGGTTCACAGCAAGCGCGACCATGGCGGGCTGCTTTTCATTGATTTGCGTGACAGCCACGGCATCACCCAGATCGTGGTGCCTGTGGAGGAAAGCCAGTTCAAGGACATGGCCCATCTGCGCGTTGAAAGCGTCATCACCGTTACAGGCAAGGTGGTTGTGCGCGAGGCGGGGCAGTTCAACCCCAACCTGCCCACGGGCGAGATCGAGGTGCGCGCTGAGCACATCAAGGTTCAGTCAAGCGCTGCTGTGCTGCCTTTCCAGGTGGCGGGGCAGGAGAGCTACCCTGAGGATTTGCGCCTGAAGTACCGCTACCTTGATCTGCGCCGCGACAAGATGCGCCGCAACATCCAGCTGCGCAGCAAGGTCATCGCCTCCATGCGCCGGCGCATGGTTGAGCAGGGGTTCACGGAATTCCAAACTCCCATCCTCACGGCTTCCTCCCCTGAGGGGGCGCGTGACTTCCTGGTGCCCTCACGCAATCACCCTGGCAAGTTCTACGCACTGCCCCAGGCCCCCCAGCAGTTCAAGCAGCTTGCCATGGTGGCTGGCATTGACCGTTACTTCCAGGTGGCCCCCTGCTTCCGTGACGAGGCCTCCCGCGCTGACCGCAGCCCTGGGGAGTTCTACCAGCTCGACTTCGAAATGGCCTTCGCCACGCAGGAGGACGTCTTCACCGTTTTGGAGCCAGTTCTGACAGGCCTGTTCCAGGAATTCACGCCAGAGGGCTGGAACATCACTGAAGGCGCCTTCCCGCGCATTCCCTTTGAACAGGCCATGGCTGATTACGGCTCCGACAAGCCGGACTTGCGTAATCCCCTGCGCATCAAGGACGTCACAGAGGCGTTCAAGGATTCGGGATTCGGGCTGTTTGCGCGCATCACCGCTGAGGGTGGGCGGGTGAAGGCTATCCCGGCGCCTGGCGCCGCCAGCAAGCCACGCGCCTTCTTCGACAAGCTCAATAGCTGGGCGCGTGAGCAGGGCGCTGGCGGCCTTGGTTACATCACCATCGCTGAGGACGGCACCCCTAAAGGACCCATCGCCAAGAACCTGGAGCCTGCGCGCATCGCCCAGATCGTGGCGACGTGCGGCTTGAAGAATGGCGATTCAGTTTTCTTCGCCGCTGGCAGTGACAAAAACGACGCCACCTCCAAATTCGCTGGCCAGGTACGCACCAAAGTGGCGGAGGAGCTGGACCTGATTGAGAAGAACGCTTTCCGCTTCTGCTGGGTGGTGGACTTTCCGATGTATGAACTCAATGAAGAGACGGGCAAGGTCGATTTCTCCCACAACCCCTTCTCCATGCCGCAAGGCGGGTTGGAGGCCCTCAACGGCAAGGACCCGCTGGACATCAAAGCTTACCAGTATGACATCGTCTGCAATGGTGTTGAGCTTTCCTCAGGGGCCATCCGCAACCATTTGCCTGAAGTCATGCTGCGCGCCTTTGAAATCGCAGGCTATGGTCCCGAAGTGGTGGAGGAGCGCTTTGGCGGCATGTTGAACGCCTTCCGCTATGGCGCGCCCCCCCATGGTGGCGCCGCCCCTGGCGTTGACCGCATCGTCATGCTGCTGGCTGATGAGCCCAACATTCGCGAGGTCATCCTCTTCCCGCTCAACCAAAGTGGGCAGGATTTGATGATGGAGGCGCCTGCTGCTGTGGAGCCAGAGCGCCTCAAGGAGCTTTCCATCAAGCTTGACCTGCCCAAGCCCAAGGCCACAGCTGGCAAAAGTACTGCCACCAAGCCTGCCCCCCAGACCAACCAGGCAGGCTGAAGCCCCCTCCAGGTTGTTACGTTAAGGCTGGTTGGCGCCAGCCTTAGCTGCCTGCAATTGGTGCCAAGCGTGCTCAAAACGGGGCCAAACCGCGCTTGCCCCCCATTGGGCCACGTTTTTGGCCGGCATGGGGCTGCGCGTGGCCACCAGGCGCCAGCCATCCACCACCTGACCTTGGCTGCCATGGGGGGTGATGGGCGCCAGAAGCTGGCTGGCGTTTGTGCCTGGCCGCTTGAGAAGGGCATTGGCGACAGCCAGCAAGGGGGCAGGGGTGCCCTCCAGCATGGCGCTGGCTTGCGCGCTGGCTTGGGCTAGGCAGTGTTTGGCGGCCCCGGCTTGGGTTTTCTGCTGCGCATCGCCACATTGCCGCGCCCAGGACGCCCCCTGGCACAGAGCGTTGATTTGCGCCTGGGTTAGCTCAGGCAGCCAGGCCAGCACGGCACCACGCTGGGCAGCGCGCCCTATGTGGAAAACCTGGTGGCACCAGGGGCAGAGCGTGGTCAGGTTGCTTGGGTCCATGTCAGCGTGGTCGTGGTTGCGGTGGTGCACCTCCTGGTAGGTGGGTTGCGCCAGCCCGCACCCTTGGCACGTGCCCTTGTCGCGTTTCAGTATGGCCGCCCGCGTTTGGCGCCAGGCGGCGCTTTGCAGCTGACGCTTTTCACCTTCTGTGCGCCAAGGGGTGGTTTTCACGCCCATGTGAAGGGGCACGGGGCCTTCCGCCTTAATGGTTTGGGGTGGAATGGCTGTAGTCATGGGCTTCTCCCAAGCGGAACATCCTAAGCGGAACGTGGCCCCTCAGCGCAGCTTCACCACCAAGGGCGCGTGGTCTGAGGGCTTTTCTGGCTTCTCCCCACCTAAGGTGGTGTCACGCTGCTTAGCGTCCACCTCAGCGCTTTCAAGCCTGTCGGCCAAGCGGGGGGAAAGCAGGGCCATGTCAATGCGCAGCCCAGCGCCCCGCTTACGCGCGCCCCCTTGGTAATCCCAAAAAGTGTAGCCAGCTTCCTGGGGGTGCAAAGCGCGGTAGGCATCCGTCAGGCCTAGATTGGCCAGGCGCCTGTAAGCGGCCTGTACGGATGGTAGCAGCAACGCGTCCTCAGGCGCTAAGGTGCCAGGGGCGTGGTCAAGGGGGGTGGGGCAGATGTTGAAATCCCCCATCAGGGCAAAGGGCACGTGCTTGTCCAAAAGGGCTTTGGCGCGCGCAGCCAGCGCTTCCAGGAAGGAAAGTTTAGTGGCAAGCCCCGCCTCACCCCCTGAATTGCCATTGGGCACGTAGAGGCTGGCCATGTGGATGCCAGCGCTTTCCACTTCCAGGTAGCGGGCAGCTGGGCTGCCATCCTGGGTGGTGCTGTCCACAAAGGCGGCCAAGTGGTCTTGCACCACCACCATGTCCTGCCGCCCCAGAATGGCCACACCGTTATAGGCTTTTTGGCCTTTGACGGCTGTTCTGTGGCCGCTTTGCGCAAATGTGGTTGGAAACTGACTTTCCGTGCACTTGATTTCTTGCAGCCCCAGCAAGGCGCAGTCAGGGTGGCGGTCCATCCAGCCTGCCACCAGGCCAGCCCTGGCGCGCACAGAGTTGATGTTCCAGCTTGCCAGGGTCAATGACATGGGGCAGTTCTTTCAGAAAGACTAAGGGGGGTCAGTTTTGCAGCACGCGCCACACAGGACAAACAGGTTTTTCAAGCTGGCAAACCCCAAAGCCCTCCTGGCAGGGGGCTGGGCATGACGGCGCCAGCACCAGCCACGCCTGTGGTGGCCAATGTCCTGGCACCTTATGCCGTGCAGGCCAAGCATGCGCGCGGGCGCCAGTTCGCGGAGGCGGAATCAGCCAGCCGCACCCCTTGGCAGCGTGACCGCGACCGCGTCCTCCACTCAACCGGGTTTCGCAACCTGCAGTACAAAACCCAGGTGTTCCTTAACCACCAGGGGGATTTTTTCCGCACCCGCCTGACGCACTCGCTGGAGGTAGCGCAGATCGCCCGCTCCATCGCCCGCACCCTTCAAGCCAATGAAGACCTGGCGGAGGTCATCTCCCTGGCGCATGATTTGGGCCACACCCCTTTTGGTCATGCTGGGGAGGACGCCTTGGAAGCGGCTATGGCCCCTTGGGGCGGATTTGACCACAACGTGCAGTCGTTCCGCCAGGTGACGGAGCTTGAAAACCGCTACCAGGCCTTTGATGGCCTCAACCTGACATGGGAAACCCTGGAGGGGCTCGCCAAGCACCATGGCCCTGTCAGCGTCCCGCACCCCTGGCTGGCTTCCTTCAACCAGCGCTACCCGTTGGAGCTCACCACCCATGCCTCCCTTGAGGCGCAGATAGCCGCCCTCTGCGATGACATCGCCTACCACGGTCATGACCTGGATGACGGGCTGCGCGCAGGCCTGCTGAAGTTTGAGGACATTGAGGAGGTCCCCCTCCTCAAGCAATGCCTGGAAGGGGCGCGTGCGCTTGACTGGTCGCGCTTCAGCGCGCTGGACCGCAGCCAGCGCCTGCGCCATGAAACGGTGCGCCGCGTTATCAATGCGCTGGTGGGGGACGTTATAGCCACCACCCAGACCAACCTAGCGCGCCTCAACCCGCAAAGCCCAGATGACGTGCGCCGCGCAGGACAGGCCCTGGTGGGGTTCAGCCCCGCCATGGCCCAGCGCAACAAGGAAATCCGCACCTTCCTCTACGGCCACATGTACCGCCACTGGACGGTGGCGCGCATGGGCAGCAAGGCCAAACGCGCCTTGGGGGATGTGTTCACCATCCTAGCAGGTGACACGCGCCTGCTACCGCCGCCATGGCGTGAACGTGCCCTGATGGCCGAAGCCCACGGGCAGGAGAGGGCGGCCAAGCGCGTGGTGGCTGATTACATCACCAGCATGACGGACCGTTCCGCCATGACGGAGCACCAGCGCCTCACCGACCTTTCCACATTGGGCTGAGGGCCGTTATAAGCGTGCGTACCTGTCCACGCCGCCCCACCTTTGGCCTTACCCTTTACCACACTGGTGCATGACATGACCAAGACCACGAACCCCCAGGACAACTGCCTTTTCAAAGCCATGAGGGGGCGCGTGACAGAGGCCCTGCGCCAAGTTGTGCCCGTGCTTGACGATACCGTGATGGAGCGCATCGAGGTCACCCCAACGCGTGACCCATCCCATGGCGACATGGCCACCAACGCCGCCCTGCTTTCAGCCAAGGCCGCCCGCCGCAAGCCGCGTGACATCGCTGAAGGCCTGATGGCCGCCTTGGCGCAGGACCCCTGGATTGAGCGCATGGAAGTGGCAGGGCCTGGTTTCCTCAACATCACCCTCAAGCCTGCTCTGTGGCAGGGGGTGGCCGCCACCGTCCTGCGCCAGGGGGAGGGCCGCTTTGGCCGCAGCGCCATGGGGCGCGGTGTGCGCGCCAATGTCGAGTACGTCTCAGCCAACCCCACAGGCCCCATGCATGTTGGCCATTGCCGCGGCGCCGTGGTGGGTGACGCCCTGGCTGGCCTGCTGGAGGCAGCTGGCTATGACGTCACGCGTGAGTACTACATCAATGACGCAGGCACCCAAGTGCGCGCGCTGACCTGGGCGGCTTACTGGCGCTACCTGGAGGCCATCGGCCACCCTGTGGAGGCCGAGGCCTTCGGTGCGCTGGCGCCCAACGGCCTTCAGTACCAGGGCGACTACCTCGTGCCTGT
The DNA here is from genome assembly GCF_006542395.2 of Formicincola oecophyllae. Classification (NCBI taxonomy): domain Bacteria; kingdom Pseudomonadati; phylum Pseudomonadota; class Alphaproteobacteria; order Acetobacterales; family Acetobacteraceae; genus Formicincola; species Formicincola oecophyllae. Next base: position 1,416,838 of record NZ_CP038231.1, read on the forward strand.
CGGGCAGGCTTTGCGCGAGCGCTTCGGCGCCAGCTTGGCTGGGCCAGACGGCGCGCCAGCTGCGCCTGAAACCTGGTACGACAAGGTCAAGCCCGTTGTCCTGGACGCCATGATGGCCGCTATCAAGCGGGACCTGGAAGACCTTGGCATCAAGCATGACCGCTTCACCAGCGAAGCCGCCATGCTGGAGGGCGGCACGGTGGAGGAAGCCATCAAGCGCCTGGAAGGCAAGGGCCTGCTGTACCAAGGCGTTCTCGAACCCCCTAAGGGCAAGCTGCCTGACGACTGGGAGCCGCGCCCGCAGACCCTTTTCCGCGCCACTGATTTTGGCGATGACGTTGACCGCGCCCTGCGCAAGGCAGATGGCACCAACACCTACTTCGCCAACGATGTTGGCTACCACGCTGATAAGGCCAGCCGCAGCGACTTGTTGATTGACGTTCTGGGCGCTGACCACGGCGGCTACGTTTCGCGTATGCGTGCCGCCGTCAAAGCGCTGAGCGAGGGCAAGACCGGGTTCGAGGTCGTTCTGTGCCAGATCGTGCGCGTGATGAAGGATGGCCAGCCCATGCGCATGTCCAAGCGCGCTGGCACCTTCGTGACCCTGCGCGACCTGCTGGAGGAAGTGGGGCGTGACGCTGTGCGCTTCACCATGCTCACCCGCAAGGCCGATGCCCAGATGGACTTCGACCTGGACGCCGTGGTGGCGCAATCGCGCGACAACCCCGTGTTCTATGTCAACTACGCCCATGCCCGCTGCCGCTCCGTCATGCGCACCGCAGCTGAGCGTCTGGGGGCGGAGGCTGTCACCGACCAGGCATTGGCTGAAGCTGACCTTTCCCTGCTTAAAGCGCCTGAGGAACTGGCGCTGCTGCGGCGCCTGGCGGCATGGCCGCGCCAAGTGGAGGCCGCAGCCACCGCGCGCGAGCCGCACCGCCTGGCCACTTATTGCGTTGACCTGGCGTCTGATTTTCATGTTCTGTGGAACAAAGGCCGTGAGGACACGGCGCTGCGCTTCATCCAGGAGGACGACCAGGCGGCCACTAAGGCACACCTGGCCTTGGTGGAGGCCACAGCGGTGGGGCTGCGTGCGGCCCTTGGCGTTCTGGGTGTCAAACCCGCTGAGGAGCTGCGCTGAACCAACTTGCTGGGCGTGAAGGGCTTAGGTGAAAACAGGGGCATGTTTTGGGCGAACCAGGTGAGACAGGGCTGATGACAGGCCCACAGGAAAGGCTAGGCAGGATGTCGGCCCCAACAGGGCACGGCCCGCAAGGGCAGGCGCACCAGCTGGCTGGCGCTGCAAGGCGCCCTGCGCCACACCACCCCAACCAGCCCCTGCCTGACCAGGAACGCTGGGATGAGGAGGGGCTGGCCGCCTTTTTCCCGCCTACGCGCTGGCAGCGCTTCAAGCGGGGCTGCGCAGCCCTATTGGGCAGTGGCGCCCAAGGCGGGGTGGAAAAGGCCCAGCGCCGTTCAGCATGGGGTATGGGGCTTGTGGCGGTTGGCACGCTGGTTGTGGGTGCTGGGGCCTGGCGCTACCAAAGTGGCGCCGCTGGTGGCACCCCCATTATCGCGCCGCCTGACATCGCCCTCAAAACCCGCCCAGCCGACCCTGGCGGCATGCAGCTGATGGCTGACGAAGGCGGTGAGGACACAGGGGGCGTGCCTGAGCACGTCCATGTTCAGGAAGCCCCTGAGGAGCCTGACCAGGCGTTGCTCAACCCGCCACCACCACCCCAGGCCACTGTGCCAGCCGCAGGGCAAGGTGGCGTGAAACTTGCCGCCAACGGCGCCCCAATTCCTGCTCCAACCCCTGCCAATGACGCTGTGGCCGCCGCCCAGGGCGCCGCTGGCAGTGCCTCTGGGCGGGTGCAGGTAGCTTCAGCCACGGCGGCGCCGCGCACCCCTGGCACGATCTTCGCTGACCCTGCGCCTGAACGCACCATCCATGACGACAGGCCCGTTGGCGATCTGTCCCAAGGCATGGCGCAGGCTGTCGACCAGGCCCCAGCCGCTGCGGAGGAAGCAGAGAACGCTGGGGGCGCCCCAGCCGACACCGCCCCTGACGGCCCTGATGACGCAGCCCCCAGCCAGGATGACCAAGCACGTGCTGAGGCAGAACGCCAAGCGCGTGCCGAACGCGCAGCCCAGGCGCGTGAGCAGGCCCGCCAAGCCCGCGCTGAAGCCGCACGCCAGGCCAGGGAGGCCAGGGAACGCGCAGCGCAAGCAGCCCAGGCGACTGCCGCTGCTAAAAGCGCCAGCGTGCCGGCCACAGGCCACGTAACGGTGCAGCTGGCGGCCCTTGGCAGCATGGAGGACGCACGCGCAACGTGGCGCCGTTACCAGCAGCGCTTCCCAGCCCTAGCTGGGCATGAGCCACGCTACCAAACCACCACGCGCGGCGGCAGGCAGTTTGTGCGGCTGCGAACGGGCGGCTTTTCTAAGGAGGGGGCGCGCCAGTTCTGTGCCAGCGTCACAGCGCGCCACATGACGTGCGCTGTGGCCAATTTCTGACCAGCCCAGCCCCAGGGGGGAGCGATGTTTGACTTCAGCTGGGCGGAAATCGCCATCCTTGTGGCCGTTGCCCTGATTTTCATCGGCCCCAAGGACCTGCCCCACGCGCTGCGCGCCTTGGCCAAGGCCATGGCGGCGTTGCGGCGCCTGGCTGCGGAATTCCAGGGACATCTTGATGAACTGGTGCGTGCTGCTGACCTCAAGGACAGCATGACGGGCGCCCCACCAAAACCCTCCAGCCCCACGGCCGCGCCGTGGGCACCCCCTGCCGCCGGGGCAGCCCAGCAGCCCTCCCAACCTTCTGGGGACCTGCCCTTGCCAGCCATGCCGCAACCACCTGCTGAGGCAGCGCTTGAGGGTGGCGGCCACAGCCCTGCCCCCTTTGCGGAAACGCCGCTGCGCACATTGCAGCAGCCCGCCCCCGCTGCACCCATGGCGGCTGAGGATTACGCCCGGGCCACCCCCATTAAGCCGCCAGCGGAACGCGGAACGCCAACGCCGCCTGTGCCGCTTCCCACCATTTTGCCACCACGCACAGCGCAGCGCCTGGCTGGGGAGATCGCCCAAAGCCACCGCCCCCCCATGCTTCCCCCCCAGGTGACCTACCACAATGGCAAGCGCGTGCTGGTGGGGCTTGAGGACGCAGCCCATCCGGAAACAACAGGGGCCACCCCTTCATGACGACCACAGGCCACCATCCCGACCCTGACCTGCGCACAGACAGCGCGCCAAGCCCTGCCGAACCTGGTGCGGAGCAAGCCCGTTCCTTCCTGGGGGAGCCACCAGGCGACAAAGCCATGCCCTTGCTTGACCATCTGGTGGAGCTGCGCCGGCGCCTGCTTTGGTGCTTGGTGACGTTCGTCCTGGCCTTTGCCGTTTGCTACCATTTCTCAGACGACATCTATCGCTTCCTGGCCGCCCCCCTGGCGCGCATCATGAAGGCGCGCGGCGAGCAGCCGCACCTGATCTACACAGCCCTTTATGAAGCCTTCTTCACCAATGTGCGCGTGGCTGTTTTCGGCGCGATGTTTCTTTCCTTCCCCATGGTGGCGGCGCAGGCCTGGATCTTCATCGCCCCTGGCCTTTACAGGAACGAGAAACGGGCCTTCCTGCCTTTCCTGGTCGCTACCCCCGTCCTGTTCCTGGCTGGCGCCGCCTTGGCCTACTATGTGGTGTTCCCTTACGCTTGGGCCTTCTTCCTGTCCTTCCAGCAGAGCGGCAGCGACAGCAGCATGGGGATTGAGCTGCAGGCGCGGGTTTCAGAATACCTCACCCTTGTCACCAAGATGATCCTGGGTTTTGGGATATGCTTTGAACTGCCTGTCGTTTTGACCTTGCTTGTGCGCTGCGGCTTGGTGACCACAGCCCAGTTGAAGCGCTTCAGGCGTTACGCTTATGTGGCGGCCTTCGCTGTGGCGGCCGTCATCGCGCCGCCAGACGCCATCACCATGCTGAGCCTGGCCATTCCGCTGGTGGCGCTTTATGAAGTGTCCATCATCGCAGCCAGCCTTGTGCAGCGCGACAGCGCCAAGGGCGCAAGCCCTGCCGGAGATGGCCAGGAAGTCGCCTGAACAGCCCAGTTAGCCCCACCGTTTAAACCGACCGGAACCACCCCATGCATGACATCAAAGCCCTGCGCGCCGCCCCTGAAGCTTTTGATGCGGCCTTGAAGCGCCGCGGCATGGAACCTGTGGCCACCCTTCTGGTGGAGAGAGACGCCCAACGCCGCCAGGCCCTGGCCGAACTGCAGGAAGCTCAGGCGCGCCGCAAGACCCTGGCCAAGGAGATTGGCCAGGCTAAGCGCGCCAAGCAGGACAGCACGGCGCTGGAGGGGGAGGCCGTGGCCCTGCGCGAGCGCATCGCGGGGCTGGAGGAAACCGCCAACACTATTCAGGCGGAAATTGACGATACCCTCATGCGGTTGCCCAATGTCCTGGACAGCGCCGTGCCTGATGGGCGCGATGAGCAGGACAATGTCGAAATCAAGCAGGTTGGCAAGCGCCCTGACTTCGCCTTCACCCCCAAGCAGCATTTTGAGCTGGGGGAGGCGCTGGGGCTGATGGACTTCCCCACAGCCGCCAAAATCGCCGGCAGCCGTGCCGTGATGCTGAAAGGCGCGCTGGCGCGGCTGGAGCGCGCCCTGGGCCAGTTCATGCTGGACACCCACACGGGGGAATTCGGCTACCAGGAGACCACGGTGCCTGTCCTGGTCAACACGGCAGCCATGACGGGCACGGACAAGCTGCCCAAATTCGCTGAGGATTCATTCCGCACCACAGATGATCGCTGGCTCATCCCCACAGGGGAAGTGCCGCTGACGGCTTCCGTGATGGGGGACATCCTGCCGGCGGAGGCGCTGCCGATGCGCCTCACCACCCTTTCGCAGTGCTTCCGGTCAGAGGCTGGCTCCGCTGGGCGGGACGTACGCGGCATGTTGCGCCAGCACCAATTCACCAAGTGCGAGCTGGTCTCCATCGTGGCGCCTGAGGACAGCGCGGCGGAGCATGAGCGCATGACGCGCGCCGCCGAAACCGTCCTGGAGCGGCTGGGCATCCCTTACCGCCGCGTTCTTCTGTGCGCTGGGGACACAGGCTTTGGCGCTGCTAAGACCTTTGACCTGGAAGCCTGGATGCCAGGCCAGGATGCTTGGCGGGAGGTCTCCTCCTGCTCCAACACGCGTGACTTCCAGGCGCGCCGCATGAATGCGCGCTACCGCGGGGCGGATGGCAAGCCGCAGTTCCTCCATACCCTCAATGGCTCTGGGCTGGCTGTGGGGCGCGTCCTGATCGCCGTGATGGAAAACTTCCAGAACGCGGACGGCACCATCACCATCCCCGAACCCCTCCGCCCCTATATGGGTGGAATGGAGAAAGTGGGCTGAAAAGGGAATTAATTTGGAGTCCTATAGAAATAGCTAGAATATTTTCTCTGTAACGTAGAGCGCAGATGGTCCAGATCCGGGAAAACTGTGCTTTCATTGATGCCAAAGAACGTATCCAGTTCATCCAGGATTCGTTCCTTGGCAGCGCTGGCAACAGGTATTTTCCAGTAACTGTAATCTTCATCTAAGGATTTGTTTTTAGGCCCAAAAAGGATGAAAGACCCTTTTTGAGCTACAATTCTTTTGTTGGAAAGGCGGGGTCTAAGGAGGAAGTGCTTATTAAAGCACGCATCTATTTCTTTTTTTAACTTTGTTGGAATATCATAAGATTCACCTATTTTATTTTTAATCATCTTATTGAAAATCTCACTTCTTTTTTCAATTAATATTTCTTTATATCCTTCAATAAGGATTTTATCCTCCAAAAAATCAGGATCAATTTCGAATAATTTATCCGCGGTTGAGGAAAAAATTAATGATGATAGAGCATTGATGTATGGGTCACTTTCAAAGCAAATATGATCTGTTTTGGGATTAAAAACAAATGAGTTTCCATTTACGGAATTGTCATCGCAACAAGCGAAATAAAGTCCAATTAACATATCTTCTGAGATGTCAAGTAAGCGAGTGGGTATACTGAAGTGCTGCATCCGTACCAATTTTTGAATAATGGTGAGATCATCGCGAAACTCTTCAGGCTGAGCTGAAAGAGCTTCATTATATATAAATGATTCATTATAGTATAAAAATCTATCTCTAAAAACAGTAGGTGTTAGCTCCCATGTTTCATTATTTTGGCCACGAAAGTAAAGAGGATTATATTGATCGAACTTTAATTTACCAGTGCTATAATTTCCTCCCTGGATTTCTTTACAAATCTCCAGCGCTTTGCCGACAGAATCAATAACTGAATCAATTTCTTTGACTGCCATTTAAACATTCCTAACAAACAAAAAGGAGGATGAATCATCACCCTCCCTAAACCAAACATTCCCATGAAAAGCAACTTTAGCCGCTCAGGCCTTTGCGCTTTGGCTGTGGGTCAGCCTGGGAAGAAGTCCATTTTGCCGAAGCGGTTGTCATCCACCTGGTTGCAGAGGAACAGACGGCTGCCCAGCGTTTTGCCGTCTTCCTTGAAGCCATGGAAATGCACGCCGTCTTCAGAGAAGGCCACGCGGATGTAGCGCTTGCCTGAGATGGCGTCAGCGATCTCAATGAACAGGCGGCGGCCTTCCTCATTGCCGAAGGCGAAGGCGTAATGGCATTCGGAACCGCGGCGGGCTGCGTCAATCAGCAGGTCGTTGTCCTTGGCGCGCACTGTGGTGATGGAGCGGTTGCGTGAGCTGAAGCGGGAGAACCCCTCCAGGTCTTTGGAGACTTTCAGCGCGTTGATGAGCGTCTGGCCGTCAGGGACGTTGAAAATGCCGCCTTCCGCATTGGGCGTGAACAGCTTGGCGTTCTTGCCGTGCGGGATGATGGAGGTGGTGCCTGTGCTGTCCGCCCCGAATCCTGACGGCCAGATGAGGTCAAGCGAGCGCAGCATGGGACCAAAGCCCGCCACAAGCTTGATGTCAGCATGGATGGAGGCCGTGCCTGCGGTGATTTTCCCATCCGTGCAGAAGCCGTATTTCAACGTCAGGGTTGGCACGCCGCAGAAGCTCATGATGTCGAGCGCGACATGGCGTTCAGAGCTGTTCTGGAAGCTGGCGATGTTGTAATCGCCGCCCTTTTCCGCCTGGAGCTGGTCAGCCAAGGTGGCGCTGAAGGAATAGGGGGCGGGGGAGATGCGGCCCTTCAGCGCTGTGGTGGGGTCGCTGAGGCCAAAGTCGAATGTGTATTCGGGGGACTGGGCACGCAGGATGGAGGCGGGGAGGGGGGGCACGGTGGCCATGGGCGCAGATCCTTTTCAGACCTTCAGGAGGGCGAATTCAACGCCGGCAACCCCCTGGTCACAGGGCCAATGGAACCGCTGGCGGAATGTTTCCCAACCACCCTAAAGCTTTTTTTAGAGTGCGTGCCTAAACTTTTGGACAGGCGAAGCAAGCCCTTGGCGCATGGCTCGCGTTGTGCAGGCCCCAGCCCTTCCCCTCCCTTTTTGGTGCCTGGTGCGGCTGGCGCGGGGGATATGCGGCCTTTCAGCGTTGTTTTGTGAGGCCCAGCTCCGCCCAGCAGCCAGCGCCTTATGCAGTCGCCTTAGACAGTGCTTTGTGTGGGACAGGAAGGAAGAATGAAGAGGGGGGAGGCTTGGACCCCATCCCCCTTACAGCGATGTTGCCTGTGGGCTCAGGCTGCGCCCTGCACGCTTCAAGGGCGTGCCTGTCATTAAGGCCATTAAGATAAGGCCAGGCCGTTAAAAGCTACTGCGGGCAGGTCATCTTTTCAGGCGCCCAAGGCTGGCCAGGAAGAGGACAGGCCCACACCACCCTCCAGGCCAAGATACCGCAACAAGGGCACAGGCGCCCTTGCTGGTAGGCTACCTGCCCCAGCCTGGCTGGCGGCTGCCTTTAGGCCCTTAGGCCCTGCTGCGGGGCTTACTGTTGCCGCGCTTGGGGCGCTTGCCTGTGCCGGCGCCAGCCCGCCCACGGTGGGGGCTGGTGCCTTTGGCCTTGGGCGTATCCTTGCCGCGCCCACGCCCTGGGCGGGGGCCAGCGCCACCAGCACCAGGGCGGCCACGGCCGCCACTGCGGTAGCCTTGGCGCTGGCGGGAGCTTTCGCGCATCTGGCTCTGGTTGCGCAGAACGCCTTCAATCCACTCATTGAGGTCGGCTGCGGTTTTTTCCGCCCCCTCAATGTCGGCATAGACTTCAGGGAAGCGCTGCGCCAACCAGCGCCACGTCACCAGCAGGCGGTGGCGCTTCTCCGCCCTGCCAAGCTCCTCGTTGGAGGCAAGTTCCGGCCGGGGCAACATGCCCATGCCAGGCGGCGGCACCTTCTGGCCACGCGCATGCTGGGCGGCCCAGTCCACCAGCAGGGGCAGGTCGTTGTCGCGCGTGTTGACGGGGCACATGGCGTAGGTCCAGCGCGTCTGCAGGTCCAGGCCATCGATCCCCTCCAGCGCAGCGGCGATCTCCATAGACTGATCCATGTCGGCCAAGCGGTAGTTGGGGTCGTCCGGGCGCAGGACGGCGCGCTTGATGCGCGCCAGCACGCCATAGAGGCTGTCTGTGCCGATCTCGTCCGCCACGGCCTGGATGATGTCGGCGTCTGGCTGGACGTAGGGGCGCAGCTCCTCCTGCGGTTCCGGTGGGGCGTCAAGCATCTTCTTGATATAGGTCGGGCTGCCGGCGCCTTCCAGAACGCATACAAGCCCTTCCTCATGCATGCCGTAGCGCCCGGCGCGCCCACCGATCTGCTTGATCTCCTGCGTGGTCAAGGTGCGTGTGTTGCGCCCATCGAACTTCTGGAGGGAGCTGAACACAACCCGCTTGATGGAGAGGTTCAGCCCCATGCCGATGGCGTCCGTGGCGATGAGAACGTCCGCCTCCCCACTGTTGAAGCGTGCAGCCTCCGCCCGGCGCACCTCTGGGCTGAGGGCGCCGTAAATAACGGCCACCTTCTTGCCCTGCGCCATCAGCTGGGCGCGCAAGTCCAGCACCTCCCGCCTAGAGAAGGCGATGAGGGCATCGCCTGTCGTCAGCTCCTCCAGCGCCAGGGCGCCACCAGCCTTGAGAGGGCTTTTGCGCTCTAAGTGGATCTCGTCCACCTCGTCACCGCACAAGGCCGCGATGCGCTTGACGTGAGGAATGCAGTCAGCAGCGCCCAGGATGAAAATGTGCCGCGCTGGAACACCCATGATGGCGGCCGTCCAAGCGGCGCCGCGGTCCTGGTCTGAAAGCATCTGGGCTTCGTCAATCAAGGCCACGTCAACGGGACGGTTGAAGCCGCACATCTCCACCGTTGCAGCGTTGTGCTTGGCGGTTGGGTCGATGATGCGCTCCTCCCCCGTGGTGAGGGAGGCAGGCACCCCCCGGCTGACCAGGGCCTCGCGGAATTCATGGGCCAAAAGGCGCAGCGGGGCCAGCGCCACGCCGCTTTCAGCGTTGGCCAGGGTGGTCAGGGCAGTGTGGGACTTGCCTGAGTTGGTCGGCCCCGTCACCAGCGTGATGCGGCGCTTCATGGAGCGCGCTGTGGTGAAGTGGCCAGCGAAGCGGTCCATGGAGGCCACGCGCGCAATGGCCGCGTTGGCTGGGGCGGAGCTGGCGTTGGCTTCGGCGTCAGCCAGGGCCACGGCGCTTTCGCCTGCCACCTGCTGGGCGGCCTCTGGCTCCGTGATGGGGGCGTGGGCTGGGCCGTTGCGCCCTTCGCGCCAGTGGCGCACCAGCGGCTTGATGGATTTGAGCTCGGCTGGGTCGAAGCGGAAGACCTCCTGCCCATCAGGCAGGGTTTCGCGCTGGGCGATGGGCAGGCGGTTTTCAGCGAACCAGCGCAGCGCCTCCCTGCGGGAACAGTGGAGGATGGCGGGCAGGGCGTCAAAATCGACCAGGGTCGCTTCCCACTGGCGCAGGCGCTCCAGCTCCTGCGCTTTGCGTTCCTCAGCGCGGCGGCGGATTTCGGCGCGTTCACGCTCGCGCCTCTCCTCAGCGACCAGCATTTCGTCAGCCAGGCCGCCATCAACCCCGCCGAAGGCGCGTCCAATGCTTTGGGCCAGGCGCTCCCCCTGCTTGGCCGTCAGGAACAGGCCCATGCTGCTGAATTCACCGCGCGCCTCACGCTGGACGTCCTCTGGCGTGTCGCCAAGGGTGCGCCAGCGCTTCTCCACCACAGCGGCCAAGGCGTCCTCCAAGGCGGCCTGGGTGGCCAAGGGGTCCTTGACCTGGTTGGCAGCGGCTGTAGCGTCAGCGCGGCGCACCCAGACATCGCCCTGCTTCTGGGCGTTGGTCAGCAGGTCATTGGCCCAACCGCGCCGCCTGACGCGGCAAAGCATGTCCAGGAAGGCCGGCCCCTCCACCACGGCTTTCAGGGGCGTTGCGCTGTCCTGGGCGGCCGCGCGCCCCTGCAGGTTGCCTTTGACCATCTGGGTCAGGCTATCCCGCTCCTGGGGGGTGATAGCAAGGCGCCCCCCAAAGCCTTGCTCCGCGTCAGTCACTGCCTGGGCGGCAGCGCTGGACAGGGCCGCTTCAGCGTGGGGCGCTGGGGCATTATTATTGTTGTTTTCGCTGTCAGCGCTGCCAGCATCCAGGTGGAGTGGCGCGCGGGGTGTCAATGTGTTCATGGGGGTTTAATAAAGGTTTCGGCTGCACGCTTCAATTAAAACTCCTGACAGGCGCAGCCAGGCCATGGTGGGCAAGATCGGGGGCAAAGCGCCTATGACGGCACGGCGGGGCTGGAAGGCGCCGCACCTTAGTCAGCCCACGCCTTTCAGTCCCCTACCTTTCAGCCTCTATCTTTCAGCATGGCCTGTCATGGCCTATCATGGGGCCCCTTCAGCTGGCCCAACCGCCCCCACCCCTTGCTTATGGGGCGGCCATGCCAACCCCACACCCCAGCTATCAGAGCAATTGCAAGAGCACCCATGAGAACTTTCCCGGCCCATTCCACCCACCCCATGCCCACCCATGACGGGGGGCTGACGGGCCTTGTGCCCCACGACCATGAGAAAGCGGGCGAGCAGGCCGGGAAGCAATGGCGCCTAGCTGGCCCCTCCAAGGAATATGGCCACCTCTACCCCGCCACGGTGAAGGAAGTTCACCACTGGACACGGCGCCTGTTCAGCTTCACCACCACGCGCGACTCAGGGCTGCGCTTTGAAAACGGCCAGTTCACCATGATTGGTCTTGAGGTGGACGGCAAACCCCTGCTGCGGGCCTATTCCATCGTCTCCGCCAATTATGAGGAGCAGATGGAGTTCCTCTCCATCGCGGTGGAGGATGGGCCGCTGACGTCACGCCTGCGCCATGTCAAGCCTGGCGACACCGTCCTGATTGGGCGCAAGCCCGTTGGCACCTTGCTGCTGGACAACCTCAAGCCTGGGCGCAACCTCTATTTGTTTTCCACGGGCACAGGGCTGGCCCCTTTCATGAGCTTGATTAGGGATCCTGAAAGCTACGACCGCTACGACAATGTCATCCTGACCCATACCGTGCGTGAAAGCGATGAGCTCGCTTACCGCCGCTTCATTGAAAGCGACCTGCCCCGCCACGAGTTCCTGGGGGAGGAAGTGGCGGCCAAGTTGAAATACTACCCCGCCGTCACGCGTGAGGACTTTCCTGTCCAAGACCGCATCACCACCCTGATTGAGAATGGCCAGATGTGCCGTGACCTGGGCTTGCCAGAGCTTGACCCCGAACATGACCGCGCCATGATTTGCGGCTCCCCCCAGATGCTGGCGGACACTAAGGCGTTGCTGGAGAAGCGCGGCTTCACGGAAGGCAATATGAGCCAGCAAGGCTCCTACGTTGTTGAGAAGGCCTTCGCTGAACGCTGAGATCCTCATTAGAGAGTAGGCGCTCTTAGGGAGTAAGCGCTGAAGGCCAGCCCCCGCACAAGGCGCGTGGCTGGGGCACTTTGGAGCATGTGAAAGGCACCACCATGAACGGCACGCTTTCCAGTCAGGCGGCAGACGCCACCCCCACTTTGGAGAGGGAGTTTGACCTCATCGTCATCGGCGCAGGCTCTGGTGGTGTGCGGTGCGCGCGCATCGCCGCAAGCCTGGGGGCGCGTGTCGCCATTGTGGAGCGCGCCCATTGGGGGGGGACGTGCGTCAATCTGGGCTGCGTGCCCAAAAAGCTGATGTTCTATGGCGTCCAGGTGGGCAAAGCCATTGCAGATGGCCCCGCTTATGGTTGGGACGTCACGCTGCCGCAACACAGCTGGCCTGATTTCAAACGCTCCAAAGACAGGGTGATTGAGCGCCTGGATGGGATTTATGTGCGTTTGCTGGAGAATGCCGGCGTTGCGCTGTTCAGGGGGGATGCTGCCTTGGCTGGCCCGCGTGCGGGTGGTGGTTGGCGCGTTGAGGTTGGCCCCAGCCCCCTTGCGCCTGAACGCCCTGTGACGGTGATCGGTGCTGCGCGCGTTGTGGTAGCCACTGGCAGCAGCCCCACCAGGCTGGCCATCCCCGGCGCTGACTTGGCGCTGACCTCAGACCAGGTGTTCACCATGGATGACTGCCCAGCCTCCATGCTGGTTTTGGGGGCTGGCTACATAGGCGTTGAGTTTTCAGGTGTGTTCGCAGGCTTTGGCGTGAAAACATCCCTGGCTTTTCGCAGGGACCATGTGCTGCGCGGCTTCGACAGCCAAATGGTGGGGCGCCTTGAGGAACTGATGGCCCAGGCTGGCGTGACCCTTTATCCAGGGCTGGAGCCAGTGCGCATTGAGCGCGCCTCCTCTGGCGCGGGGCTGGTCACGCATTTCGCCAATGGCACTGAATTGGAGGCAGGCGGTGTGCTGATGGCCACAGGCCGCCACCCGGCCGTGGCTGGGCTGAACCTGGAAAGTGCAGGCGTGGCGCTGGAGCGCGGGCGCATCGTCACCAATGCGCGCTTTGAAACCAGCGTCCCTGGCATTTACGCCATTGGCGACGTCACCAACCACATCAACCTCACCCCTGTTGCTGTGGCGGAAGGGCAGATGCTGGCTGAGACGCTCTATGGCCCTGGGCCACGCGACCAGCGCGATTTCAAAGCCGTGCCCAAGGCCGTTTTCTTCCAGGAGCCCCTCTCCACTGTGGGTATAAGTGAGGATGAGGCGCTAGCTGATGGCGGTAATTACGCCATTTTCACGTCAAGCTTCACCCCCTTGAGCCAATCAGTGCCCCAGCGCCCAGGCCAGGCCTTGATGAAACTAATAGTCAAAGCAGGCCGCAGCCCTGATGGTGCCTTGGCAGGCAGTGGGGCGATTGTAGGGGTGCACATGGTGGGAGAGGATTCGCCTGATATCATTCAGGTCATGGCTATGGCTGTGGTCAACCAAATGACCAAGGCGCAGCTTGACCGGGTGCTGGCGCTGCACCCCACCATGGCTGAGGAGTTCGTGACCATGCGCGCCCCCCAGCGCTTCATCAGCGCTGGCAAGGTTGTGGCAGACTGAACCCAGACTGGCTGAGCGTGGCTGGCAGAACGCAGCCTGAACCAGGCCCAGCACTCCACGAGAGCGGGGGCTGGGGCGTTCCCTCACCAGCCGTTGCCGCGCGGCGCCACCCAGCCATTGCCTGTGGCATCGCCCAGATTGCCTTGCTGGATGGGGTTGTGGCTGGTGTAGGCCGTGCCGAACTGGGTCAGGTCAGTGCCTGTGATTTTGTCATGTTCCTGCTTGGCCAGATGGTCTGGGTCTGGTCCGTTCTCAAACTCAACGGAGGGGGCCTCCTGGTAGCCTTTAGGGGGCGCCCTGTGGCCGCGGGCATGAATGTGCTCCCCACCACCGCGCTTGTTGCCCGTGGCGTTGCCAGGCGCACCGGCGTGCTGGTTGGCTGTGGCGTCCACAGGGGCGCCGAACTCCACTTCCTGGGCTTCAGCTTCCCCCTGCAAAGTGGGAAGGGTGAAAACAGCACCCAGCAAAGCTGTTCCCAGCAGGCGGGTGGGTGCAGAGAAACGATGTCGCATCATGGGGCGCTCCTGAAAACAGTGCGGGTAAGGCGTGTTGGCTGGCAATGATGTAATGTGTTGCGGGTTACCTTATACTGACTGCAACCACGATTAACCACCGCACGCGCCAGACATGCCCAGACGTGCGCAGTGAACAGTTTAATTCAGGCAATTTTCAGGAAGCTTCCATGAACGCACAGAACAACCACGATTCATCACAGCCCTGGCACCCTGGAAGCTGGCGCGCGCACCCCGTCAAGCAAGTGCCAGATTATGAGGACAAGCGCCTTCTGGCTGAGGTGGAAGAGCAGCTGCGCCGCTGCCCGCCCATCGTCCTGGCGCCGGAGGCCGCGCGGCTTGAAGGGCACATCGCCGCTGCTGGGCGCGGCGAGGCCTTCCTGCTCCAGGGGGGGCCTTGCGCTGAAAGCTTTGACGCCTTCAGCGCCGATTTCATCAGAGCCCTTTACGACACGCTGGCCCAGATGGCCCAAATCGTGGAAAAAGGCCTTGGCAAGCCAGTGGTGCGCACGGCGCGCCTGGCTGGGCAGTACGCCAAGCCGCGCTCTTCAGCTGTGGAGGGGCGCAATGGACAGGAGCTGCCCAGCTACCGGGGGGACATCGTCAACAGTCACCGCTTTGAGGCGCCTGCGCGCCGCCACGATCCCTTGCGCATGGTGAAGGGTTATGACCAGGCTGCAGCGACCATGAACTACGCCCGCGCCCTGGCTAGCGCCCAGAATGATGACCGTTTCTTTGTCGCCCATGAGGCCCTCCTGCTGCCTTATGAGGAAGCTTTCGCCCGCCCCGTGGCGCCTGGGCAGGCGCAGGGTGCCTATTATGGCGCCAGCGGCCATTTCCTGTGGATCGGTGACCGCACGCGCCAACCTGACGGCGCCCATGTGGCGTTCCTGCGCGGGCTTGTGAACCCGCTTGGCATTAAAGTGGGGCCAACCACACCGGCCACTGACCTGCTGGCGTTGCTCAGCACCCTGAACCCTGGCCGCAAGGCTGGGCGCATCACCTTGATCGCCCGCATGGGGGCTGGGCGGGTGCGCGATCTCCTGCCCTCCTTGGTGGAGGCCGTCAAAGCTTCTAGCCAGCCAGTGACGTGGGTATGTGACCCCATGCACGCCAACACCATCTCTGCCCAAGGTGGCGTCAAGACGCGCCCCTTTGACGCCATCGTCCAGGAGTGGTCAGGCTTCAAAGCCGTTCTGGACCAAGCCGGTGTGCCAGCTGGCGGCATCCACCTGGAAATGACGGGCCGTGACGTCACTGAATGCACAGGCGGCCCGCAGGGCTTGCAGGAAAGCGACCTTGGCCTGCGTTACGAAAGCCATTGCGACCCTTGCCTGAACGCCACCCAGGCCCTGGCCTTGGCCAGCATGGTGGCTAGCGGGGGGAAAAGCTGATGGCGCATTCCACCAACGCCTCCAGCAGCCCAGGGCACGGGGCCTTCCCCCCCTCCCCCGTGCTGGATAGCCTGCCAACGGGCCATGCGCTGCTGAACGCCGTTGCCCAGGACGATAAGGCCATTCTTGACCTGACGGATGCTTATTTCATCCGCACCAGGGAGATCGTGGAGCGCTTTGGCGATTGTGATGTCACCTATGCCGTGTTCCTGCGCCGCCCTGTGGTGGCGGCGTGCGGCCTGGCCCACCGTTGGCTGGAGGCCGTGTCGCGCCGGCAGGGCTTCCAGGTGGAGGTGCGCGACCTTTACTCAGAAGGCGCCTGGGTGGGCGCTGGGGAACCTTTGTTCTACCTCAAGGGGCGTTTTTCAAAGCTCGCCCCGCTTGAGACCCTTCTACTGCAGAAAATAGGCCCTACCTGCGTTGCTGCCCACAATGCCTACCAAATGGCCATGGCCCTGCCGCATGTGCCTTTCCTGGCCATGGATGCGCGCCATTGCACTGGCGCTGCCATGCAGGAGCAGATGGCCTATGCGGCTGCTGTTGGTTCGCGCGCAGCTCAGCGGGAGGGGGCCAAGGGGTTCATCGGTAACGCCAACGACCAGACGGCGCCTTTTTTTGGGCTGAACCAGGGGTTAGGCACTATGCCCCACGCCCTTGTGGGCTATGCAGGCAGCACGCTGCGCGCAGCGGAGATGTTTGTTGAGCGCTTCCCCGACCAGCCGCTGACCATCCTGGTTGATTATTTCGGCCAGGAAGCCACAGACGCCCTGGCTGTCTGCAACCGCTTTGCCGACAAAGCGCGCGCTGGCCAGATCTCTGTGCGCCTGGATACGCACGGCAGCCGCTACTTTGAAGGGCTTGATCCCCAGACCTCCTATGAGGTTCTGGAACGCCACGTACCAGGCACCCTGCGCCGCTACCGCTCTGAAAAGGAGCTGCGCTACCTGGTGGGGGCTGGCGTTTCAGCTGCAGCCATTTGGCGCCTGCGTGAGGTACTTGACGAAGCTGGCTTCGGGGCGGTGAAGATCGTTGCCTCCAGTGGCTTTTCCGTGGCCAAATGCGTTGTGATGAACGATGCCAAAGCCCCCCTGGACGTGGTGGGTACAGGCTCTTTCCTGCCAGAAACCTGGGGGGAGACCTACGCTACTGCTGATGTGGTGGCTTATGATGGCAGGCCTTTGGTCAAAAAGGGGCGCGAGTTCCTGCTCAACAAGCTTTCAGCAGCACGCTGAAGGCGCCATAGCCTCAAGGCGTGCTCCACAGGCCCTGCCCCTTGCTTTGCGTTTTCCCGCTTTTCCCATGGATGGGGGCGTAATGGTGGCAGGCTTGTTAGCCTTCCATGGTTGGCCTTTCACGTGGGCAGCATCCAACCAAACAACACCCTGCGCCACGCCAGGGCAGCAATCAGGATTGACATGACAACCGACAAAACCGACACCACCCCCGCTGGCGCTGGCGACAACCCACCAACCCAAGCAGCCCAGGCCCCTGAAATGCCCCTGCCCCTTTCAGAGATGAAAGCGCCTGATGAAGGGGAGGGCGCCCCTGAAGGCTGGACAGTACGCATTATTGACCAGTCTGGCAGCAGCCCAGACGATGATGACACGGTGGAGGAGGTTAAGGGCTTTCACGATTTGGCCCACGCCAACGCCTTTGCCCGCGCCTATGTGCGCGACAGCCTGGAACGCTGCCGCGCCCCTGGCAACACGGCTGAGGAGGCCTTGCGCAACTGGATGGCCTTTGGCGAAAACGCTGAGGTGGAGAACGCTGGCGATGATGGCTGGAAGTCCAGTTCGGAGCTGGACGATTTCGCCAAGGAGCCAGCAACCCCGATGGAGCGCGACTGGCGCGCCCTGGACCCGCGCCGCCTAGTTGACGAGCGCGAGGTGGACGCCCGTTCAGCCTTCACCGGTGGCCCTGATGACGGCCAGGCAGATGAAGACGACCTTGATGATGACGAGCTGATTGAAATCATACGCCATAACCGCCCAGGCAGCGCAGGCGCTGGCGGGCAGGAAGGCAAGGAGGCCCAGCCATGAGCGGCACCCAGGAACGTCCGGCCCAGGGCGTGAAGCTGCGCTTCGCGCCTGCGCCCTCTGGCTCCCTTCATGTAGGCAATGCCCGTTTGGCTGTGGCCAATTGGTTGTTCGCGCGCCAACACAAGGGCAGTTTGCTGCTGCGTTTTGATGACACGGACAGCGCCCGCGTGAAAGAGGCGCATGTGCGCGCCATTGAGCAGGATTTGAAGTGGCTTGGCCTTGATTGGGACGAGACCTTGCGCCAGTCGGAACGCGCTGAACGTTACAGCCGCGTGATTGAGGCCCTCAAAGCCTCAGGCAGGCTTTACCCCTGCTTTGAGAGCGAACTTGAACTGTCCATCAAGCGGGAAAGGCGCCTTAAGGCTGGCCAACCGCCCCTTTATGACCGTGAGATGCTATCGCTCACCCCAGAGCAGCGCGCCCGTGCTGAAGCCAACGGCAAGGTACCCCACTGGCGCTTCAAGCTTAGCGGCGCTGTGCGGCGCTGGGATGACATGGTCCTTGGCCCGTGCCAGGTGAAGCTTACCGCTGTTTCAGACCCCATCCTGGTGCGGGCTGACGGCACGATCCTCTACACCCTAGCTTCCTTGGTGGATGATGTGGAGACTGCCGTCACCCATATTCTGCGTGGTGAGGACCACGTGACTAACACTGGTGTCCAGCTGGACATCGCCGCGGCGCTGGGCCTGCCTGAAGGCCATTTCACCTTCGGTCATTTCCCGCTTCTAGTGGATGGCGAGGGCCACAAGCTCTCCAAGCGCGCAGGCGCCCTTTCGCTGGGCACATTGCGCAAAGACGGCCTGGCCCCCCTGGCGGTGGTGAACTACCTGGCCGCCCTTGGTAGTTCGGTGGACCCGCAGGTGCTGCCAGAGGATGCCTTGGCAAACCAGTACGACATCAGCCGCATTTCACGCTCGCCAGCGCGTTTCGACATGGGGCAGCTTCTCAGCCTCAACCGCCACTTGCTGCGCACGCTTGATTATGATGCGGCGCGCGCTTTCCTGCCAGAAGGGGCTGGGGAGGATTTCTGGCTGGCTGTGCGCGGCAATGTGGAGCTGGAGAGTGACGTCCTCCATTGGCATGACGTTGTTTCAGGCGCTTTCCTGCCGCCAGCCATGGCGGGGGAGAAGCCCTTCCTGGAAGCCGCCGCAGCCCTTCTGCCGCCAGAGCCATGGTCAGGCGCTACGTGGCGGGAATGGACGGAGGCCCTCAAGGCTGAAAGCGGGCGCAAAGGCAAGGCGCTTTACCACCCCCTGCGCTTGGCGCTAACAGGCGAGGACAGCGGTCCGGAGCTCGCCGCCCTCCTGCCCCTGATGGGGCGTGCGCGGGTTTTGGCGCGCCTTGGTGAAGCTGGCCGCAGCTGAAGGGGCAGGCAACCACCCCTGGGACCACTCCCCTAGGCTAGGCTTGCGTGTTGGCAGGATCCAAGAGGCCCCATGCCAGCACCAGCCTGAAGCGCCACAGGGTGTGGGCAGGTAGCTTGGTCTTTGTTCAGGCCTCAGCTTCAGGGTGGCTGAGGTCGCTGCTGGTGCTGTCCTGGCCGCTTCTCTCTGAAGGCAGGGCCTCTGGGTGGACGGTGCTGGGGGTGCCTGCCTGGGGGGCCTCCAACTGGGTTGGCTCCAGGCTTTCGCGGGCAAGTTCCGCCCCGGCATTGAAATCACGCGCATCCTGGTCGCTGTCTGGCAGGATGGTGGCGCGGGCCTTCTGGGTTTTGGCCGCCTTGGCCTCCTCCACAGGCACAAGCATGTCGAAAAGCCTGAAATCAGCCACGATGTGCCCACCTGGGCCAGGGCGCAGGATGTCCTTAAACACATAGCCATCGCGCAGCGAGCCAGGCTTGTAAGTGTGGCAGGCAAACACAGTCTGCGCTGAGACTTCGTCTGTGGCTGAAAGGGTGACGATGAATTCGGCGTCCTGGGCCTGGAGGTCCTTCATGGTCAGGCCGTAAAGGGGGCTTTCTGGGGTCACGTCATGGATGATGGGCAGGCAGATGTTCAGCAAGGGCACATGGGCGTGCTCCAGCATGAGGTTCTCCACCTCCAGGCCCTTTTTGCCGCTGGGGTCGGTCACCGTGCGCGCCAGGACGATCACGGCCGTGACGTCTATCAGGGCTGTGGAGCGCAGATTGCCGATGCGCAGCGCCAGGCGCTTCATGCCGTGCTCCTCCCACATTACCACATCGCGGGAGAAGCGCACCCAGGCGGTGGGACGGGAGAAGCGCGCGAACACCAGCCCCGTGGCCACGGCGGTGAACATCATGCCGCTGAACTCCTCCACCGTCATGATGCTGTTGGCGACCCACCCAATGGGGGAGGCCGTGCCGTAACCCACTGTGGAAAGCGTCTGGACGCTGAAGAAGAAGTCCCCGGCCGCGCGGTTGCCTGTGATGTTGGATATGCCCCCAGGCGCCAGGATGAAATAGGCTGTGCCGAAGAACAGATTCAGCGCCAGGTAAATGCCCGCCATGAAGGCGATGAAGGTCGTCCAGCGCATGGCCAGCATCTGGTGGTACAAGTCCCCCAGGAAGCTGTGGCGGATGCCGGTCTTGCGCACATTGGGGATGGCGTTTTCTTGCGTCAGCAAAGCGGACGCTGTGCGCCTGTGACGAAGGTGGAAGGAGGGTCTGCCGCCTGGCATGTGCATGTCCATCAGCTCTCATTGTCCAGCGGTGTGCCTGGGTCCAGCGGTGTGCCTGGCCCCGGCTGGGCGCAGGAGATTTGCTGCCCAGGCCCTTTCAAGGCGGAGACGATGCCGTGGAGGGTGCGCAGCTCCTGCTCCGTGATTTCGCCGCGTGCGAACAGGTGGCGCAGGTTGCGGGTCATGCCTGGCTTTTTCTGAACGTTGCGGAAAAAGCGCGTCCCCTCCAGGTCCTGGACCAAGTGGGCGATGAAGTTATTGACCTCCCCCTTCGTGGCCACGCGGGTCTCGTGCGTTTGGAGGTCACGCTCAGGCTGGTTTTCCTGGGCCATCCACCATTCATAAGCCATCACCATTACGGCCTGCGCTAGATTAAGCGACATGAAGGCGGGGTTGAGGGGGTAGCGCACCAGCGTGTCGGCGCGCGCCATGTCCTCGCTATCCAGCCCGGCGCGCTCAGGCCCGAACAGAATGCCGCTGCGCAGGCCGCGCTGGGCCAGCGTGCCAAGTTCCACAGCTGCTGCGCGCGCCGTCAGAACAGGCTTGATGATATGGCGCGGCCTGGGGCACGTGGCGAAAACCCGCTGGAGGTCCTGGGTGGCTTCCTCCACCGTGTTGAAGACGGTGGCCTCCTCCAGGATGCGGTGCGCGCCAGAGCCCAGCCGCCAGGCGCGCTCCTGCGGCCAGCCATCGCGCGGGGCCACCAGACGCAGGTGGAACAGCCCGCCATTGGCCATGGCGCGCGCCGCAGCACCGATGTTTTCCGCCAGTTGAGGGCGCACCAGGATGACCACAGGGTCATGGGGCCCAAGGGGGGCGAGGGGGGCGCCGCCGTCACGTCCTGTCATGGTTTCAGCCTTTGCGCCATGTGGTGCCCTGGGGGCCGTCCTCAAGAAGCACCCCCTCTGCCGCCAAGGCGTCACGGATGGCGTCTGCACGCTGCCAGTCACGGGCCTTCTTGGCTGCTGTGCGCTCAGCCACCAGGGCCTCAATGCGCTCTGCGCCTTTGTCCGCACCCTGCTCCAAATCGCCTTTGAACCATTGTTGCGGGGTCATGGAGAACAGGCCCATCAGCTTCCCAGCCGCTAGCAGGCCAGCACCCGCTTCCCTGTCGCCGCCCATGGCCTTGTCAGCCAGGCCATGCAGCCTGGCCAGCGCCAAGGGGGTGTTGAGGTCATCAGCCAGCGCCGCCATGACGTCACTTGGCACATCAGCACCCCCTGCAGCGCCCGCATGGTCAAGCGCGCGGTAAAAGCGATCCATGGTTTTGCGGGCTTCAGCCAGCTTCTCCCAAGTGAAGTCAAGCGTGGCCTGGTAATGGGTGCCTAGGTAAAGCAGGCGCAGGGCCTCGCCTGGGGCGCGTTCAAGGGCCTCGTGGATGGTGTGGAAATTGCCCAGGGACTTGGACATCTTCTCCCCATTGACGCGCAGCATACCGGCATGGACCCAGTAACGGGCGAAATCGCCGCCATCGCCGCAAAGCGACTGGGCGCGCTCATTCTCATGATGGGGGAACATCAGGTCATTGCCGCCACCGTGGATGTCGAAACTACGCCCCAGATATTTCCCAGCCATGGCGGAGCATTCGATATGCCAGCCAGGGCGCCCGCGCCCAAAGGGGCTTTCCCAGCCAGGTTCGTCAGGGCGGGAAGGCTTCCAGAGGACGAAATCGCCAGGGGCGCGCTTGTAGCTAGCCACCTCCACCCGTGCGCCTGCTAGCAGCTGCTCTGGCGTGCGGCCTGAAAGGGCGCCGTATCCCTCAAAAGCGCTGACGGAAAACAGGACGTGGCCTGCCGCTTCGTAAGCGTGGCCATTGTGGATGAGGCGGTCGATGAGCGCCAGCATCTCAGCGATGTGGTCTGTGGCGTGGGGTTCCACATCTGGGGGGATGATGTTGAGCGCCACCAAATCCTCATGGAAGGCCTTGGTGGCGCGCGCCGTCAGGGCCTCGATGGGTTCGTTGTTTTCGCGGGCGCGGTTGATGATCTTGTCGTCAATGTCGGTGATGTTGCGCACGAACGTCACATGGGGGTAGAAAGCCCGCAGCACGCGGCCCAGCATGTCCGCGCACAGCATGGAACGCAGATTGCCCAGGTGAACCCGGTCATAAACCGTGGGCCCGCAAAAATAGACACGCACATTGCCTGGGTCGAGGGGGGTGAAGACCTCGCGCTGGCGCGTGGCCGTGTTCCACAGTTTCAGCGCGTTGTCCGCGCTGGCTTCGTGCGTGCTCATCATCGTCTCCTTGGGCCTGGGCAGTGGCCGGCGCCTTCGCGTCTGCTCAGGGCTGCGCCCTTGTGCGCCTGGTGGGCCAGGGCGCTTGGTCCTGCTGCCTTGTCTTTTACATGAGGGGCCAGGCAGTGGCCATGGTGCATCTTGGAACGCTGCCCACGCCAACCCCCAGGCGGGGCGGGCCAACGGTGGTCGCAACCTTAAGGGAAGGCCCAGCCAAGGGCAGAGGAGGACGGCCATGAACGCCACCACGCTAAACACACCCCCAGCACCAGATTTCGCCAGTCATCTGGGGGCTGTGGTGCGCGTTTCGCTGCCCCTGGCGCTGTCGCAGCTTTCTGAAATGGCCATGGGCGTGACCGACACCATGCTTCTGGGCGGTGTCGGTGTGGCGGCGCTGGCTGTGGGTGGCATCTCTAACAACTTCTTCATGAGCACCATGATCACGTTCCAGTCGTGCTTGGGGGGCGCTGGCGTGCTGCTGTCCCACAGCAAGGGTGCGGCTGACCATGGGCGCGAGGCCTTGCATGACGGGCGCGCCGTGATGAGCGCTGGCTTGGCGGTGGCTGTTCTCATCACCGTGCCCTGCTGGTGGATCCTCAGCCAGTCTGGCCTCCTGTTCGCCTGGCTTCATGAGCCAGCGGACGTGGTCACGCAAGGCAGCCACTTCATCGACATCCTGCTGCGCGCCCTCCTGCCTGACATCTGCGTTATCGGGTTGTGGCGCGTGGCGCTGCCAGCCCTGGGGGCGGAACGCCTGCTGCTGTGGATCATGCCGATGATGGCAGTGTGCAACGGCATCCTCAATGACGCGCTCATCCATGGGCGCTGGGGCTTGCCGCGCATGGGGCTTTTTGGTTCAGCCACGGCCACGACGCTGACAGGCTGGACCATCAGCTTGGCGCTTATGGCGCTGTGCGCAGCACGCCCCCCCTTGCGCGCCGTCATGCTGCCCACCCTACCGCGCTGGCACAGCGTCAAGGCTGTTCTGAAGCTTGGCCTGCCCATGATGGCCTCAGCGGCGGCTGAGATCCTGATGTTCCAAATCACCACCCTGGAGGCCGGCCAGCTGGGGACGGACAGCCTGGCCTCCCACCAGGTGGCGCTCAACACCGCTTCGCTGCTGTTTATGGTGTGCTTGGCCATCAGCCAAGCTGCCAATATCAGGGTGGCTTACTGGCTTGGCGCTGGCACCAAGCATGAAGCGGGCCAAAGCGCGCTGGCCGCCCTGGCGCTTGTGGTGGGGTGGACATGCTGCACAGGGGGGCTTCTGCTGGCCTTCCCCCATGTGGTGGCGCACTGGTTCTACTCTGCAGGCACGGCTTCAGCAGGGACCATGGCGGCCACTGTGGTGCTGCTGCGCATTGCAGGATTGTTCCAAATCGTTGATGGCATCCAGGCTGTTTGCACAGGCATTCTGCGCGGCTGTGGCGATGTCCTCCGCCCCATGCTGACGGGCATTGCCACCTATGGCGTCTTCGGCCTTGGTTTTGGGCATTGGCTGGCCTTCCGGCAGGGCTGGGGGGTGACGGGGCTTTGGGTCGGCCTGGCCTCAGGGCTGGGGCTGACGGCGCTGGTGCTGGGTTGGTGCGTGTGGCACCGCTTCTTCAGTCCAGCCGCCCGCCATGGGGCGCGCCTTGGCGCCGCGCCAGCCCCAACGCCAGCAGGTAGATAAGCAACCCACCACTTGAGAGCAGCGCTCCGCTCCACCCAACGCTGCCCAAGCCAAAGCCTGCGCCAACCAGCAGGGCGGCCAGCCAGGAACCAAGCGCGTTGGCGGCATTGAAGGCAGCATGGTTCATGGCGGCGGCCATGGTTTGGGCATCGCCTGCAACATCCATCAAGCGCGTTTGCAGCGCTGGGCTCAGCATGATGATGGCCGCTGGGATAAGCAGGCACAGCACAGCCGTTGGCACGGCATGGGGTAGCAGCAGCGTCAGGCTAAGCATCAGGACTGCCCCTGCGCCCAGGGAAAGGAGCACAGTCTGGTCCAGGTTGCGGTCAATCAAGGGGCCAGCAGCCCCATTGCCAGCCACCAACCCCAAACCCCACAGAACCTGGCACAGGCTGGTTGCCCCAACACCCAGTCCCGTCACGTTTTCCAAGGCGGTGGTGAGGAAGGTGTAGATGCCAAACATCCCTCCAAAACCCACAGCGCCTGTCAGCAAGGTCAGCAGGACTTGTGGGCGCTTAAAAGCGCCAAGCTCCGCCAGGGGGTTGGCCCTGGGGTTGCCTGCTGTGGCAGGCAGCGTCACATGCGCCGCACAGGCACAAAGAAGCCCACCAAGCCCGATGGCCGCGTAAACTACGCGCCACCCCCAAGCCTGGGCCACCCAGGTGGCCAGGGGGGCGGCCACCACAGTGGCCAGCATAATGCCTGAAAGGGCCTTGCCCACAGCGCGCCCACGCCGTTCAGGGGGCGCCATGGAAGCCGCCACCAGCGCGGAAAGCCCAAATATCATGCCGTGCGGCAGGCCAGCTAGGAAACGCCCCGCCACGACACCTTGAAAACTCCCCAGCCAAACCGTGGCGGCGTTGCCAGCGATGAACAGGCCAAACATCAGCACCAAAAGCCCCCGCCGCCCCATCCTAGCGCCCAGAACGGAAAGCAGCGGTGCCCCCACCACAACCCCAAGCGCGTAGGCAGTGATGGCAGCGCTAGCACGCGCCACGCTGACATGCATGGCGCTGGCGAAACTTGGCAGGACGCTCATCATCCCGAACTCCCCAGCCCCCACGGTGAAGGTGCCAAGCGTCAAAGTCAGCAGTGCCAGGCGGGCGCCGTGGGGGGGCAGCACAGGCCTAGGGGCCAAAGGGGGGTCGTTCAGGGGGGACGTGTTCATGGGCACCAGGGCTGGGATTGGCCGTTTGAGGGAAGGCAGGATGAGAGGGGGCGTGGTCAGGGCGCGCAGCCTAGGCGATCTTACAGCCCACACTACCCCTGGCCGCAAGGCACCTGGCCTGGATGCTTGACACCAAACGGCCCTTGCTGTAGCTGCGGGCCATTGCCGGGAACGTGAAAGCGCAACCCCAGTGGCCTTTGGTTGGTCGCCCTGCCCCTGACCCTTTGCGGGGGGCGGCTGCAACCAAGCGTTTTCCGTCAGGCCCGCACGAAGCGGGGCTGAACTACCGGCCCAACAAAACGGCCCCCTGCCGGTCAGGCAAAGGTGGCCTGATGCACAATAGGGGAACAACCCTTGTCAAAACGCCTTGAAAGCAAGTTCAAGATTAACCGCCGTCTTGGCGTCAACCTGTGGGGCCGCGCCAAGTCACCGGTCAACCGCCGTGAATATGGCCCTGGCCAGCATGGTCAGCGCCGCCGCCAGAAGCCTTCTGACTATTCCATCCAGCTGATGGCCAAGCAGAAGCTCAAAGGCTATTACGGCAACATCGGCGAGAAGCAGTTCCGCCGCTATTATGATGAGGCCGTGCGCCGCAAGGGCGACACCTCCGAGAACCTCATCGGGATTCTGGAGCGCCGTCTGGACGCTGTCGTCTACCGCCTCAAGTTCGCGCTGACTCCTTTCGCGGCCCGCCAGTTCGTCAACCATGGCCATATCCGCGTCAACGGCAAGCGCGTCAACATCCCTTCCTACCTGGTTAAGGAAGGTGACGTGATCGAGATCCGCGACAAGGACAAGCAGCTGGCCATCGTGCTTGACGCCGTCCAGAATCCGGAACGCGACGTGCCTGATTACATGGAAGTTGACCACCGCCTGATGAAGGGCACCTACCTGCGCGTTCCGCAGCTTTCAGATGTGCCTTACCCTGTTCAGATGGAACCAAACCTCGTGGTTGAGTTCTACTCTCGCTGATGAGGGGCCGGGCAGGCCTGGTCCTGCCTGGACACTTGGACTGAAAGGAGCAGGCCATGCCAAGGCGGCATGGTCCTGCACCGGCCTTGGCGCCGGGTGGCTGGCAGCTGCCCGGCGTTCTGGCGTTTGGCGGGCTGACCTTGGCACTATGCTAAGGACCCCTGAACGTGACCTCAAACCCGGTGGCGCCTGGCCCATGGTGCCAGCGCTGAACAGGGAGAACCGCATTCCATGACCGCTGACAGCACCCAGACCGCCCCACCCCTTTCAGAGGCCCTGGGGCAGGAAGTGAAGCGCCGGCGCACATTTGCCATTATTTCCCATCCTGACGCTGGCAAAACCACCCTCACAGAGCGCCTGCTGCGCGCTGGCGGCGCCATCCAAATGGCGGGCAATGTGCGCGCCAAGGGCGAACGCCGCCGCACACGTTCTGACTGGATGAGCATTGAGCGCGACCGTGGCATTTCCGTTGTCACCTCCGTGATGACGTTTGAATACGGGGGGTGCGTGTTCAACCTGTTGGACACGCCTGGCCATGAGGACTTCTCTGAAGACACCTACCGCACGCTGACCGCCGTTGACTGCGCCGTGATGGTGATTGACGCCGCCAAGGGCATTGAGGCCCGCACGCGCAAGCTTTTTGAGATCTGCCGCCTGCGCGACATCCCCATCATCACCTTCATCAACAAAATGGACAGGGAAGCCCAGGACAGCTTTGAATTGCTGGACGAAATCGCCGAAACCCTGGCGCTGGACGTCTCCCCAGCCACGTGGCCAGTGGGGCGCGCCGCCACTTTTGCTGGCACGTACGATTTGCGCCACGGCAAGCTCAACCTTGTCCAGCCCGTGCCAGAGGGGGACGAGCGCCTGGCCCTGATGGAGGAGGAGGTGGAACTGGCGGGCGTTCTGCCCGCCTTCAACCAGGAGGCCTTCGACCAAGGCACGTTAACGCCCGTCTATTTTGGTTCCGCCATGAAGGAGATTGGCGTCACTGACCTTCTAGACGCTTTGGTAGAAATTGGGCCTGCGCCACGCTCCCAACCAACAGAGACCCGCCCTGTCCAAGCGGCTGAGGAAGGGTTGACGGCGCTTGTGTTCAAGATCCAAGCCAACATGGACCCCAACCACCGCGACCGCATGGCGTTTGCGCGCATCTGCTCAGGCAAGCTGGCGCGGGGGATGCGCCTGCGCCACATCCGATCAGGCAAGCAGTTCGCCCTGCACACGCCGCAGTTCTTCTTCGCCCAGAATCGCCAATTGGTTGAGGAGGCCTATGGTGGTGACGTTGTGGGCATTCCCAACCACGGCACATTGCGCATTGGCGACACTTTGACAGAGGGGGAGGAGATCCGCTTTACAGGCGTGCCCCACTTCGCCCCGGAAATTCTGCGCCGCGTGCGCCTGGATGACGCCATGAAGGCCAAGAAGCTGCGCAATGCTTTGGTGGAGCTAGCTGAGGAAGGCGTTGTGCAGCTGTTTAGGCCCCAGGATGGCGCCTTGCCCATCGTGGGCGTTGTCGGCACGCTGCAGCTTGATGTCCTGCAAAGCCGCCTCAAAGCTGAATATGGCGTGCCTGTGGGGTTTGAAAGCACCCCCTTCACGGTGGCGCGCTGGGTCAAGGGCCCGCAGGAGGCGCTGGAAAGGTTCGAGGCTGCCAATCGCTCCTCCATGGCTGACGACCTAGACGGTGACCCGGTCCTGCTGGCTAGCTCAGCCTTCATGATGAACCGCGCCATGGAGACCAACCCGGAGCTGACGTTCCATGATATCAAGCAGATTGGTATGGAGCAGGCCTGAAAGGGCCCTTTCAGCGTGGGCCCCTTGCGCGCATAACGCCTTCAAGGTGGTGTGGCCTCAAGGCCAGCTAGCGCAGCGGGTGCTGGCAGCAGCTTGGCGGAAAGCGGGCAATGGTCTGAAAGGCCACCTGCTGCCCCTGGTGGGTCGTCACGGTAAAGCATGACGCGTTGACTGCCAGGCTTCAGGCGCCCAGCCATGGCGCCACCCAGAATGATGTGGTCAATGAAGCGCTCCCCCTGGCGGCAAGGGCTAGCCATGCCGGCGGTGGTCAGTTTCAGCGGGCCAGCCGCCAAAGGGGCCAGCAACGGGTCACCCCATGCCAGGCGGCGGTTGAAATCACCTGCCATGACCCATCCCTGGCCTTGGGCCTGTTGCCCCAGCGCCCATTGGGCCAGCACCCTGAACTGGCGTTCCAACACAGCGCAGGCCTTGTTGGAGCGCGTGCGCACGCTGCCAGGGCACCCCGCCTTGAGATGGACGCCCAGCACGGTGAAGCCGCCAGCCATACCGCCCACCTGCACCACGACCCCAGGGCGCAAAGGGTGGGTGCCTTCAGGGTTCCGACCAAGCGCCTCTACATCCCCAAGCTGTTGCGGTTGCAGGCCAACACCGCGCCGCACCAGAATGGCCACATTCTGGCCAGTGGTGTGGCGCGGCATGAAAAGCCACCATTCACCCTGGTTGAAAAGCGCCCAGACGTCAGCGGCGCTTCCCACTTCCTCCAGCACCACGATGTCAGCGTGCAATTTGCTGGCGTAATGGCGCAGGCGTTCCCAATCATGCTGGGTGCGGTGGGGGATGTCGTCTGGCAGGTGGTATGCCTGGGCCTCTCCTGGTGTGGCCAGCCAATCAACGTTCCAAGTGGCGATTTTCACGCCCCTTTCATCAGGCCTGCCAGGCACTGCCACCGCAGAGGCAGTGAAAGGCCCAGTGGCCACAGCCACAGTCGCAAGCGCCAGCACAGCCCCAATCAGACCGTACTGACGTTTGTGCAGGCTTTTTTTCACTTTGCCTGGGCCCATGGCTTATCCACCCTTCCCAAGGGCGCCAAAAAGCTTGGCTGCCTCAGCGGTGGCCGTGGTGATCATGGGGGTGGCAGATGTGCCCACTGATGGCAGGCGCGTTGGCGCTATCGCTTTGCTGCTCACGCAGCTCCCGGATGGCCTCGTCAACGCTGATGGTGCTGTCCTCAAGCAGGTCCAACACCCTCAGGCGCCCATTGGGGATGTCGTAGTACCATCCTTCAATGGCCAGTTCCCGGCGTGCCAACGCTGCTGCCACAGAGGGGTGGGTGCGCAGGTGCGCCAGTTGCAGGCGCACATTGGCTTCCGTCAAGGCCCGGATCATCTCTGGCGTGGGGTGTTCTGGGTCAATGTCCACCAGGCTAGCGCGGGCTGCCTCTGCGTTGCACAGCCAGCGGCGGATGGTGGAAAGCTTGCGCATTTTGGGCGAGTCCAGGTCCATTAGGGCGCTCATGGCGCCGCAGTTGGAGTGGCCGCAGATGATGATGTTCTTCACCTTGAGAACGGCGACCGCATATTCAATGGCTGAACTGGTGCTACCGATGTTGATGCCATAGGCCGGCACGATGTTGCCGACATTGCGGATGAGGAAAAGCTCCCCTGGTTCCGTCTGGGTGATCATGGGGGGGCTGATGCGGCTGTCAGCGCAGGTGATGAACAGTGTCGCGGGGTTTTGGTGGTAGGCCAGGTTGCGGAACAGCTGCTCTTTTTCAGGGTAGACGTCCTGCTCAAACGTGCGCACACCTTCAAGCAGTTCAATCATGGTGGAGCGGTTGAAAGCCATGGGGAACCTCCTTTCGTCATCAATCAGCATTAACGTAGTGCTGATTATGGCAGCCTATCATGGCGGTTCAATGACCAATCCTCTCTTTTCTAGGGGTTTAAAGGTCAGAAGCCTGCACGCCACCGTGGTGACATGCAGGCTTCTGGTGGTGCGCTTTAAGCGGACGTGGTCAGGTAGCAGCGCTGGTCACTGCTGGGCAGCTTCCTGGCGTAGCATGGCGAAAATGGCTTCCGCTGCTGGATTGGGACCGCCTGCCTGGGCCATGTCAGGGCGCCCACCGCCCCCTTTGCCACCCATCAGGCCAGCAGCTTTGCGCACCAGCTCCACAGCGTTGAAACGTTCCTGCAAAGCTGGGCTGACGGCGATGACGACACTGCCTTTGCCACCTGCGCCTGAAACCAGCGCCACGATGCCCTCCCCTTTGCTGCGCAGGATGGCTTCAGCCAAGGGGCGTAATTCCTTGGGGTTCATGTCAGCCAGGTTGCGCAGGTGGAGTGTGACATCCCCAACCTGTTCCGCTTTGCCTTCAAGCGCCATTTTCTGCTGCAGCTGGGCCAGTTGGCTGTTCAGCGCCTTGCGCTCTTCAAGGAGTTTCTGCACGCGTTCAGCCAGTTCCGCCGGGCCAACTTTGAGAAGGCCAGCGACCTCAGCCAAGCGCGCCTCATTCTCCTGCACGGTTTGTTCAGCAGCAGCGCCACAAACGGCTTCAATGCGGCGCACGCCAGCAGCCACGCCGCTTTCTGACAGGATGCGGAACAGGCCGATCTCACCAAGCTGGTTCACATGGGTACCACCGCACAGCTCAACGGAATAGACTTCCTCCCCCGTTGCGCCGTCTTTCATGGAGACCACGCGCACCTCATCAGCGTATTTCTCGCCAAACAGGGCCATGGCGCCTTCAGCCACGGCCTCATCACGGCTCATCAAGCGCGTTTCAACCGCACCATTGGCGCGGATGAGGCGGTTGACCTCACGTTCCACATTGCGCAGTTCATCTGCTGTCAGGGGGCGTGGCTGGCTGATGTCAAAGCGCAGGCGCTCTGGCGCGTTGAGGCTGCCTTTCTGGGTGACATGCTCGCCCAGCTCCCGGCGCAGGGCCGCATGGAGCAAGTGGGCGGCTGAATGGTGGCCGCGGATGGCTTGGCGGCGCTTGCTATCAATGCGCGCCTCCACAGCCATGCCTGGCTGCAGGACGCCCTTGGTCACGCGGCCATGGTGCACCACCAGATCATCAGCCTGTTTCTGGGTGTCGGTGATTTCCACCTCTACCCCTTCAGCTTCATTGACTAAGTGACCTGTGTCGCCAACTTGGCCGCCACTTTCAGCGTAGAACGGGGTCTGGTTGAGGACGATGGTGACATCACGCCCAGGGCCGATTTCGGCCAGCTCGTCAGCGCCATCGAACACCGCCTCAACGCGGGCGCTGGCTTGCTCTGTGCCATAACCCAGGAACTCCGTGGCGCCCAGGCGGTCGCGCACGTCAAACCAGTGCCCCTCCACAGCTGTGTCGCCAGAGCCAGCCCAGGCTGCACGGGCGCGTTGGCGCTGTTCAGCCATGGCGTTCTCAAAGCCCTCCACATCCACAGCGTGGCCGCGCTCACGCAGGACGTCTTGGGTAAGATCCAGAGGGAAGCCAAAGGTGTCGTAAAGCTTGAAGGCGACATCGCCTGGCAAATGTGCGCCGCTGGCCAGCTTGGCCTGCTCATCGTCAAGCAGGGCCATGCCACGGCCCAACAGGGCGGCGAAGCGCTCCTCCTCACCTTTCATGGTTTCGGTGATGAGGGCGCGGTGGCGCTCCAGCTCTGGGTAGGCTTGGCCCATTTCGCTAATCAGGGCAGGTAGCAAGCGGTAGAACACAGGCTGGTTGGCGCCCATCATGTGCAGGTGGCGCATGGCGCGGCGCATGATGCGGCGCAGGACGTAGCCGCGCCCTTCACGCGAAGGCAGGACGCCATCAGCGATGAGGAAAGCGGTGGAGCGCAGATGGTCGGCCACCACGCGGTGGCTGGTTTTGAAACGCCCGTCAGCATCCTGGTGCATGAGTTCGGCAGAGGCCTCAATCAAGGCGCGCAAGGTATCGGTGTCGTAATTGTCGCGCTTGCCCTGCATGACGGCCGCGAAGCGCTCCAGCCCCATGCCGGTGTCAATGGAGGGGCGTGGCAGGTTGCTGCGGCCCTGGGCTGTTTCAAGATACTGCATGAACACAAGGTTCCAGATCTCGACAAAGCGGTCGCCATCCTCATCAGGGCTGCCAGGGGGGCCGCCAGCCACCTCTGGCCCGTGGTCATAGAAAATCTCTGAGCAAGGACCGCACGGCCCTGTGTCGCCCATGCGCCAGAAATTGTCAGAGGTGGGTATGCGGATGATGCGGTTGTCGGAAAGGCCAGCGATTTTGCGCCAAAGGCTGGCAGCCTCCTCATCCTCAGCATAGACGGTGACCAGTAGCTTTTCAGGGTTGAGGCCGAACCCATCGGTGGTGAGGAGCTTCCAAGCGAACTCAATCACCTCAGCTTTGAAATAGTCACCAAAGCTGAAATTGCCCATCATCTCAAAGAACGTGTGGTGGCGGGCTGTGTAGCCAACATTGTCCAGGTCGTTGTGCTTACCGCCAGCGCGCACGACCTTCTGGGCTGTGGTGGCACGCTTGTAGGGGCGTTCCTCCTGGCCTGTGAAAATGTTCTTGAACGGCACCATGCCAGCATTGGTGAACAAAAGCGTGGGATCATTCTGCGGCACCAGGGAAGCGGAAGGCAGGATCTGGTGGCCACGGTCCTGGAAGTAATTCAGAAACGCCGCGCGGATATCGTTGGTACTGGTGCCTGTCATAAATAGATCGCCATGCCGTCTAAGGAAAATGGGGGAAGGTTTTAACTATCCCATAACAGGGTCCATGAAAATGTTTCAGCTAGGCTGACGTTAAAACAGCCTGAGAAACCAGGGAATCTGTTGGGTATCGAGGGGGCGCCTTGAAAGGAAACCTGGCCATGGTGGTTGGCAAGGTGGCGCTGAAGCAAAAAGTGAAACCCGTGGGAGCGCTTGAAAAGCCCATAAAAAAAGAGACGCTCCGAAGAACGTCTCTCAACCGTGCCTACCCCAATAAGGGGGAGGCTTGCGGGATCAGCTGCGGATTAGCGCAGGATGATTTCCACGCGGCGGTTCTGGGGCTCACGGGTGTTGGGGCCTGTGGGCACCAGGGGGTGAGACTCACCGTAGCCGTGGATGTCGATGATGTTGGCAGGAACACCATCAGCGATCAGGGCGGCCTTCACGCTTTCAGCGCGGCGGACGGAGAGCTTGTTGTTGTAGGCAACGCCACGGGGGCCAGGGGCCTGGGAGTTGTCAGTGTAACCGTTGCACTCAATGCGCGTGGTCTGAACGTGGGTGGAAGCCTGAGCTGCCTGGGCCACGATCTCTTTAGCGCGCTGGGTCAGACGGGCGCTGTTCCAGTCAAAGAAGACCAGGTAGGTGCGCGCAGCCTGAGGGGCAGGCGGAACAACCACGTGGGCGGGCGGCGGCGGCGGGGGAGCGTTGTCAAACGCGTAGCGCAGGCCCAGCATGAAGCGGTGGCTGTAGCGTTCGCCAACGTTCACGATGTTGTTGTGGCGGGCAGGGTTGCCGCCAGCGCGGTAGTGGCCCATGGAAACGCCCGTGTGGGAACCCGTCTGGGCCACGAAGCGGTACTGGGTGGTCACAGCCAGGCCGGTGATGGGGGTGTCCCAAGCGGCACCGACGATGGCTTGGCCAGCGAAGGAGCCAGAACCGCCCTGGTGCATGAACACGTTGTTGGGGCCGCCGTTGTTGTTCTTGGCGTGGATGTGGTAATCCTGGAACAGGTAGCCAGCGCCGATACCAACGAACGGAGTGAAGGGCATGCCGTTCAGGCCGAACTGGGCAAGGTCGATGTCATAAAGGACATTGACGAAGCCACCGTAGCTCTGGGCGGAACCCTTCATGCCGTGGCGGCCATTCCACTGACCCATGCTCTGCTGCCAGCCATGGCCCGAGCCATGGTCGGCGTAAGTCATGGCGTAGGTGCCTTCGACTTCAGCGCGCAGGCCGTTGCCGAAGCCCCAACCCACAGCGCCATAGCCAGTCCAGCCATCGCCCATGCGGAGGTGTTCGTGACCATGTGACTGGCCCTGGGGCTTGCCAGGCTTGCTGTGCAGGCCATCGACAGTCTGGTTCTGGGTATAGTCATACCCACCAGCGACGTCGATGTACGGGCCGGTGATCGTGCTGGCCATGGCGAGCGACGGCAGGGCGGCCATCGAACCCATGGAGAGAAGCGCGGTGCGGAGACGCATTCTTGCTCGTCCTTCGTTAACAGTTGCGGTCAGCCAAATCACCGGACACGGAATGTGCTGATGTGCAGGTGCTGCACGACCGGCGAAAGCTGAGTTTGTTCTACCCCACCCCTTCCCCCGATAGGAAGGGGAACTTGCGTCTTTGAACGGGGTGTTGGGGGGATGGTGGCATAAAAGCCACAGATTTGAAGGAGGTCATGGGGTTTCTTGGTGGCTTTTGCGGCTGTTTGCCGCCGTTTTCAGCAGGGCCAGGTTGTTTGCGCCTTGCAAAGCCGCCTAGTGCCCAACATGACCAAGACGTAATGATAACCCCTCCCCCAACCCTTGCGCACCAAAGGGCAGCCCTGGGTGATTCTGAAGGGGATCGTAGCGCCCTTCCCAGATAAGCCTTGGTAAAGCCGTGGTGTTAAGGGCCGTTTGGTCAGGCGCACCCTGTGGCCAGCAGAACCTGCCTGATTTCCGCCGTTGTAACGGTGCGCTCCAGCTGGCTAGCGCCCAGGCCATGCGGCACTACGAAGGCGGCTTTGCCATCACGGGCCTTTTTGTCGCGCGTCATGTGGTGCAGCAGGACCTCAATAGAAGGTGCACCATGGTCGCCTGGAAGTTCCTGGGCTGTGGTGGGCAGGCCTGTTTGGGCCAAATGGCGCGTGACGCGCTGTTTTTCCTCTTCCGTTGCGCTGCCCCGGAGAACGGCCAGGGCCATGGCTTGGCACAGGCCAAGCGCCACGGCCTCCCCATGCAGTAAGGCGCCTTCATGGTGCTGGGCTGTCTCGAAAGCGTGGCCGAACGTGTGCCCTAGGTTGAGAAGGGCGCGGCCTGTCGTCTCGTTACGTTCATGCTCATCAGCGCTGACGATGCGCGCCTTGAAAGTGCAGGTGCGCCGCACGGCCTCCGCCAGAAGGGTGGGGTCGCCCGCTACGACGCCAGCGCCGTTGGCCTCGCACCATTCAAACAGGGCTTTGTCCCCTGCCAGGCCGCTTTTGACGATTTCCCCGTAGCCTGCCTTGAGCTCACGCTCAGGCAGGGTGGCCAGGGTGTCCGAATCGGCCAGGACAAGCTGCGGCTGCCAAAAAGCGCCAATTAGGTTTTTGCCTGCAGCCGCGTTGAGGCCGGTCTTGCCGCCCACTGAACTGTCCACCTGCGAAAGCAGCGTTGTGGGCAACTGAATGAAGGGCAGTCCCCGCAAAGCCGTGGCCGCCACAAATCCGGCCAAATCCCCCACGACTCCACCACCAAGCGCCAGGATGGTGGTGCGGCGGTCTATGCCCAGCGCCAGGAGGCTGTCCATGACGTGCCCATAACGGCTGAGGCTTTTGCTGCGTTCCCCTGCCGGCACGGTGAGGACATCTAGCCGGACTGGTTTGGCCTTTGGGTGGGCTTTGGCGTGGGCCTGGAAACTCTCCAGGAGGGTTTCCAGGTGCAGGGGGGCGACGTTCTCATCTGTGATGATGACGCCGTGGCCCCCTTTCATGTGGGGGATGATGTGCTCCGCCCCACGCTGCAGAAGGCCTTGGCCTGTGAGGATGTCATAATCAGCTGCCAGGCCTTTGACGTGAACGCAAAGGGGTTGCTGAGCGGTGGAGGGGTTGTTCATGGCAGGTGGCCCAAGGGTTGTCTCAAAGGTGTCAAGGCGTGCCAGGGATGGGCGGCAGGGGTGGCATGAGGGGGTGGTCAGCCAGCTTGGCCAAAAGCGCTGCCAGGATCTGTTCCACCCCCCCCTGGGCTGGCAGGTGGATCTCCGCTTCCCCATAGGCCGCTGCGCGTTGGGCAAGAAGGCACTCTAGGGCAGCTTCAGGGTCAGTACCCGCCAAGAGGGGGCGTGTGGGTTGTTGCTTGGCAACACGCTGACGAAGCGTTGCCGGGTCCGCCTGCAGCCACACGCTGCGGCAATGGGGGGTTGCGCGTACCATGTGGCGGACTTCCGGCTGCGCCCAGGCGCCCCCGCCTAAGGCGATGACCTGCACCCCCCCTGCTGGGGCGCTTTTAAGAAGGCGCTTGATGGTCACACGCTCGAGGTGCCTGAAGGCGCCCTCCCCCCTTTGGGCGAAGATGTCAGCAACGCTGCATTGTTCCGCGCGTTCTATTTCCCTGTCCACATCAGCAAAGGGGCAGTCCAGCTGTTGGGCCAAGTGGCGGCCAACGGTGCTTTTGCCAGCGCCCATCATCCCCACCAGCACAATGGAGGCTTGGGTGGCTTGGGACGTTGGCCCTATGGGGGCGGGACGCTGCAGAGAGGCAGGCGGACAAGGGGCGGTCATGGGTTTTCCATACCAACCCTTCACAGTGAATGAAAGGAACGTCTATCCTGCGCCAGCCAGTCTGTGCGGGTGGTTTGGGTTGCCTGCCCTCCCTTCATCCCAGAGGTGGGGGCATGTTCAGCTGAACATGCCCTGCCTACCATGTGCAAAGCGCCCTGCAGCAGGGCATTATGGAGCGTGTTGATGACGAATTCTTCCAGTCGGTCCAAAGTTCTGCTTCTGGGTTTCCTGGTGGTGTGCGCGGCCCTGTGCGGGGGGGCGTGGTACTTGGCCGCAGCCCCTGCCCCCGCCCCTGAGGCCGTGACGCAGGATGTGCCCCTGCCAGGCAATGCCAATGGCCTTGGGGTGGGGGTTGCGCTGCCCACCATTGGCCAAAGCGGGCAAGGCAGCCAAAGCAACGCTCCAGCAGGTGGTGCGGTTGCGCCTAGCGCTGCGCAGGCGCCGTCAAAACTGCCCGCTGCAGAGGGGCTGCCTGCTTTGCCCCCAGCGCCAGCGCGCTAATCCCCCCTTTCACCTGGCCCAGGTGCCCCTTGAAGCACCCAGGTGCCGTCCCAAGCAAAACAACCCCCATTTGGAAGGGCACCCCGCTTAGCGCTGTGCAGGATGAGGGGCCCTGACCATTCAGGGCTGCTTCCCAGGCCAGGGCGGGCGTGCTAACTGCACCGCATGCGCCAGTTTCTCGATTTCGAAAAATCAATCGCCGAACTTGAAACCAAGATTGACGAGTTGCGGCGGGTCGGCCAATCCGATGCCGCCCTAGCCAGCCCCAGCAATGGTGAGCTTGGCATTGATGAGGAGATCAGCCGTCTTTCAGACAAGGCGGCCAAACGCCTGCGTGCTGTCTACAGCAAGCTGACCCCGCACCAGAAGGTGCAGGTGGCGCGCCATGCCCAGCGCCCCCATGCGCTTGATTACATCAAGGCCTTGATGACGGATTTCGTGCCGTTGGCAGGTGACAGGGCCTTTGGTGATGACCAGGCCCTGATTGGTGGGTTGGCGCGCTTCAAAGGGCGCAGCGTTGTTGTGCTGGGCACGGAGCGTGGCGCTGACACCGAAAGCCGCCTTAAGCACAATTTTGGCATGGCGCGCCCTGAAGGTTACCGCAAGGCGCAGCGTTTGATGAAATTGGCGGCGCGCTTCAACCTTCCCCTCATCAGTTTTGTGGACACGGCCGGCGCCTGGCCTGGGATTGACGCTGAAGCCCGCGGCCAAGCCCAGGCCATTGCCAGTTCTATTGACGTTGAGTTGGGGCTGGATGTGCCAACCATCGCTGTGGTGATTGGGGAGGGTGGTTCAGGCGGGGCCATTGCCCTGGCTGCGGCTGACCGTGTGCTGATGCTGGAGCACGCCATCTACTCCGTCATCTCCCCTGAGGCGGCGGCCAGCATTCTGTGGCGCGATCCCAAGCTCGCCCCTAGTGCTGCTGAGGCTTTGAAGCTGACTGCACAGGATTTGAAAAAGCTGGGCCTGATTGACCGCATCATCCCTGAACCCCTGGGCGGCGCCCAGCGCGACCGCCAGAACGCTATGGAACGTGTGGGCCAGGCCCTTGAGGAAGAGCTCCACACCTTGGCAGACCAACCACGCGATGAGCGCATTGGGCGCAGGCGTGAACGCTTCCTCGGCATGACGCGCCCTTAAAACGCCTCAGCCTAGGGGACCTTGGGCGCCAAACCAGGGTGGCGCCTGTTTGGACTGCCCCCGCCCTGCCAAGCCCTGGCTCCAGCCAGGGTTTTTAGTTTCCCCTCGTTGCTCAGGCTGAAAGGAACTGCACCCAAGCGCTGGGGCAGCTGGCGTGGCTGGTGCGTTCAGGGGGCCGTTCGTTCAAGGGGAATTCAAAGGGGCAATGGCTCTGCAGCCAGGTTGCGGATGATGATGGCCAACGCCTTGGAGGCTTCCTCAAGGGCTTTGGGATCGCGCCCCTTGGCTGTCAGGGCGACTGTGGGTTGTTGGGCGCCGTCAGTGTTGGCCTGCCCTTTCCCCCAGCGGTCGAGGGGGTAGGAGCCCAGCTCCACCGTGGGGAAGCGCTGCTGGGCCTCTGTCAGGGCCTGGGCCAGGTCGCCTTCCTGGATGCCGTTGGCCTGCCAGCCCACAGTTCGCACAGGCGCCCCTTGGGGCAGGCGTGGCACCAGCCAGGCCACCATGGCTTTGAAGACGCTGGGCACCCCAGCCAGGACATGGACATTACCCAGGCTGAAGCCAGGCGCAGTGGAGACGCTGTTCTCTATCACCTTGGCGCCTTGGGGCAGCATGGCCATTTTGCGCCTGGCCGCATTGTAGGTGCCTGGTTTGGAGAGCGCCTGCAGCTTGCGGTCGCTTTCCTGGTCAAGGACCAAAGGCACGCCAAAAGCTTCCGCCACGGAGGATGCAGTGATGTCGTCATGGGTGGGGCCAATGCCGCCCCCGGTGAACACCTGGTCGTAGCGGGCGCGGGCGTCCTGCACAGCTTCCACGATGCGTTTGCGGTCATCGGGGATGATGCGCACCTCCTCCAAGTCGATGCCGTGGCGGCCCAGGGCGGTTGCCAGCACAGGGATGTTCACGTCATGGACACGCCCACTGAGGAGTTCACTGCCAATGACGATGAAGGCTGCCTTCTGTGGTTGGGGGTTGCTGGTGGGTGTTGTCATGGGGCCTTCCTGACTGCTGGTGGTTTTGTTGGATCTTGAGTTGGTTTGGTGAAAAGAATTATTTAAGAATTGCCTTCAAGCGCTGTCGGGCGCGGGTTGGGGGCAAGTCCCGCTTCAGGTCATGGTAAAATCATGTGGCAGGTGAAGGCCAGTCTCGCTTAGGTTGTGGCGTCATAAAATTTAACGTTACTACAGAGGAAGACGCTGTCCCTGCCCACGCGGTCCGGGCCGTACCTGAGAAACGGAGCAAACATGCCCCTGCCCCCCCTGCTGCCCCTGGATGCACTTGATTCCACCCCCCGTTGCCTGTTCGACATCAAGGCCCAACTTGGTGAAGGGCCCATTTGGGTTCCTGAAACGCAACGGCTTTACTTCACAGACATCAAGGGTTGCCGCCTTTACCGCTACCACCCAGCCACGGGCGCCTGCCGGGAATGGGTGGCACCTGGGCCTGTGGGTTTCCTGCTGCCGGTGGAGGGGGGCACGTTCCTGGCTGGTATGCGCGATGGTTTGCACAGCTTTGACCCTGCTACAGGTGGCTTTTCGCATTTGTGTGTCATCACGCCGGGGCAGGAGGGTAACCGCCTCAACGATGGCTGCGTGGACAGGCAAGGCCGCATCTGGTTCGGCACCATGGATGATTGGGAACGCCACCCAAGCGGCGCCATTTACCGCGTTGCGGAAGTGGATGGCAAAATCGCCATCACCTGCTGCGACACGGGCTATGTCGTCTCCAACGGGCCGACCGTCTCCCCCGATGGGCGCTTCCTTTACGTGTGCGACAGCCCAGCGCGCAAAATCTATGTCTTTGACAAGACGCCGGATGGAACGCTGCATAACAAGCGCCTGTTCGCCCAGCTTGACCACGGCTACCCAGACGGCATCGTCACCGATTGCGAAGGCAACCTTTGGTGCGGCCTGTGGGGTGGTGGGCGCATTGCGCGTTTCAGGCCTGATGGCCAGGCGCTACCTTCCATCCCCATGCCCGTCACCAATGTGACGAAGATCGCCTTTGGCGGTGACGACCTCAAGACTGCCTTCGTCACCACGGCGCGGCGCGGGCTGAGTGAGGCGCAACTGGCCAAGGAACCGCAGGCTGGCGGCGTGTTCGCTTTCCGCAGTGACGTGGCTGGCGTGCCCCAGGGGCAGTTCCGCTTCAACCCCCGGCATGAGGATGAGACATTGGTCAGCCGCGTTATCGTGCCGCCCCACCCCGAAGATGCAGTGAATGTGGCTGGTGAAAGTCTGGCCCGCCCAGGCGCTGCCCAAGAAGCCCCGCCTGGCACCTGGCGCTGAAAGGCGTTTTGCCCACCCCAGGGCCCAGAATTGATTGCCCCTTAGTACAGGGCTAGTGCGCGTTGGGGCGCCTCCTTATCGCCTTACTGGCCAGAATCATCCCTTGGCCAGAAAAGCCTGGAGGGGGGCGATGAGGGGTTCATCTGGCGCTGGCATGGCGTGGGCGGGCAGTTCAGCAGGCGCGACCCAGCGCAGCTGCTGGCCTTCCAGCCCTTGGGGGGTGCCTTCCCAGGCGCGCAGGATGAACACAGCCATGAGCAGGTGAAAGGGCCCGCAATCCTCACTCACAAACCTGAAGGGCACGCATTGGCTAGGCTTAGCGCTGAGGCCCAGCTCTTCGCGCAGTTCCCGGCACAGGGCCTCTTCTGGTGATTCGTTCTGTTCCACCTTGCCCCCTGGGAACTCCCACAGCCCGGCATGGGATTTGCTAGCGGGCCTGGTGGCCAGCAGAACCTCGTTGTGGTCATTCACCAGAACGGCTGCCACCACCAAAAGGGTACGCCGGTTAGTGGGCTGGGGTTTGGGGTGTTGGTTGGTGGGGTGGGGCATTGTCGCTTCCTCAGCTTTGGGGCGTTGATGAGTGGTGGTGCGCCAGGGCGTTCTGGGCCCCGCCTGGGCGCAGGCAGGCACCCCTGCCGGCTTGTGAAAGCCAAAGGGCTGGGCATGGCCCCTTTGACGTAGCGCCGGGGGAGGTTAAGTTCACCCCGTTTCAACTGGTTTTATTGCAGCGTGGCGTGTCAAACGCCCTTCCATCAGGACGGCTTCAACATGATTTCATTCCTTGCCACTCCCGCTTACGCCGCTGGCGCCACCACGGGGGGCTTCGATACGGGTGCGCTGATGGGCTATGTGCCTATCATCCTGATTTTCGTGGTGTTCTATTTCCTGATCCTGCGCCCGCAGCGCGTCAAGCAGCAGCAACTGCGCGCCCAGCAGGCTGGCTTGAAACGGGGCGACCGCATTGTGACGGCAGGCGGCGTTGTGGGTGTGGTGCGCAACGCCACTGAAGGCGCGCAGGACATTGATGTGGAGATCGCCCCCAATGTGCGCGTTAAAGTGCTGCGTTCCACCATTAACACCGTCATCCCCCCAGAGGCCCCCGCTAATGATGGCTGAGAAGCTTTGGAGCAGGGCTCGACGGTACAGCTGGCACCTGCTGCCTGCGTAACCCTGAAAACAGGCCATGGAAAAGGGCCGTCCCTGCACAGGGGCGGCCCTTCTCTCATGGGGGCCATGGCGCACAGGGCGGCCGTTCAGCGCGCCCGTGCCTGCAGCCACGGCCAGCAGCCAAGATGCACTCAGCCGTTCATGCGGCGTTCAGCTGCTTCGTAATCAGCCAGCTTGTCCAGCCAGTTGCCTGTGAAGTCTGGGCGGCGGTTCTGGAAGTCCAGGTAGTAGGCGTGCTCCCACACATCCATGGCCAGCAAAGGCTTACCGTGGCCTTCTGAGATGGGGCTGGCAGCGTTGGGGGTACGGGTGATGGCAAGCTTGCCGTCAGGCTGCTGCACCAGCCACACCCAGCCAGAGCCGAACTGCGCGCCAGCGGCGGCCTTGAACTCTTTCTTGAAATTCTCAACAGAGCCGAAGTCAGCGATGATTTTCTTCTCAAGGGCAGCGGGGATGCGCCCACCTTCAGGTGACATGCTCTCCCAGAACATGTTGTGGTTCCACACCTGGCCAGCGTTGTTGAACACAGGCGTCATGGCGGGGTCCTTGGCAGAAAGCTTGATAAGCTCCTCAAGGCTTTTGCCCTGCAGGGCTGGGTTCTTC
Source organism: Formicincola oecophyllae (assembly GCF_006542395.2). Lineage (NCBI taxonomy): Bacteria > Pseudomonadati > Pseudomonadota > Alphaproteobacteria > Acetobacterales > Acetobacteraceae > Formicincola > Formicincola oecophyllae. The sequence goes on from NZ_CP038231.1 coordinate 1,458,751, forward strand.
TCTACCAGGCCATTAAGGGTGTTGACATAGCCAGCATGGTGCTTGTCGTGGTGGAAATAAAGGGTGTCCGGAGACATGCCCTTGCTGGCCAGGGCGTTGTAGGCGAAGGGAAGGGGGGGGAGCACGAAAGCCATAGGGAAATCTCCTGATGCGTGTGGCCTGGCTGAAATCAGCACCGCCACTGTCCTGAATCTAAGGCTTTTGACCTAAGTGGTCAAGGTGGCGATGGCACCGTTAGGCACGTGGTGCTTGCATGGCCCCCCTGCGCCGTGGCACTCTAGGGAGCTATCCTGACCCCAACCAGTTTTAAGTTTTTTTGGGCAGTGCCCCCTTGAAGGGGCCCAGGCAAGGTGACGCTTGGCGCCCGTGGGCAGATGACAGACGAGGTATTGAACCATGGCACGCGTGACAGTTGAAGACTGCATTGAAAAAGTCCCTAACCGCTTTGACCTCATCCTGCTGGCGGCGCGGCGTGCCCGTGGCCTGGCACGTGGCGAGGAAATGACCCTCCCCCGCGACAACGACAAGAACACGGTTGTGGCTTTGCGCGAAATCGCCGACAGCACCATTAGCCTCGACAATCTGCGCGAGGGGATCATCCGTTCCATCGGCCGCCAGCCTGAGCTTGAAAGCGCTGATGAGGAGGTGCAGGACCTCATCCCCACTGACCAGAACATCTTCGGCCTACAGGATGTCTCCGCTGAGGAGGAAGTGGCCGCCATGAACATGGATGAGCCGCGCGGCTGACCGCCACGTCCTGAGGCGCCACCCCAAGGCCATGGGTTGCGTGGCTTGCCTGTATTTGGAGGGTTGGTGCCATGGCTGAAGCGCTGAACGGGCACAAGGACCTGGGCACGGCCCTTTCCACAGAAGTCAGCCCATCTGCCCCAGACCCTGTGGCCCCTCCCATGGCGCAGGAGCCGCAAACCCCTGTGCTGACTGTGGTGCCTGGTTCAGGCGGCCAGCCCGCTGCCCAGCCCCCAGCCGGGCTGCAAGCGCCTGCGCTGGAGCTGGCTGTCGAACCCCTTCTGGAGAAAATCGCAGCCTACAACCCTGAAGCTGACCTCGAAGCCGTCAGGCGCGCTTACGGTCTGGCAGTGCAGGCCCATGAGGGGCAGCAGCGCGACAATGGTGACCCTTACATCACCCACCCCCTAGCTGTGGCCCATGTCCTGGCGGGCTTCAGGATGGACACGACCTCCATCATCGTTGGGCTCCTCCATGACACGGTGGAGGACACCAACCTGACCCTCAAAAAGCTTGAGGGGCTTTTTGGCGCTGAGTGCGCAGCCATTGTGGATGGCGTTACCAAGCTTACCAGGTTGGAGTTGCAGTCAGACCGCACCAAGCAGGCGGAGAACTTCCGCAAGCTTGTCCTGGCTATGTCGCGCGACATCCGCGTGTTGATCGTCAAGCTGGCTGACCGCCTGCACAACATGCGCACATTGCATTTCGTCACCAAGACAAGCCGCCGCCTGCGCATCGCCCGTGAGACACTAGACATTTACGCCCCCTTGGCTGAGCGCATCGGCATGGACAGGGTGAAGACCGAACTCCAGGACATCGCCTTCGCCAATGTGGAGCCAGAGGCTGACGCCACCATCAGGGCGCGCCTCAACTACCTGCGCGGGCAGGGCGCTGGCATGATTGAGCGCATCCGCGCTGAGCTAGCTGCTGAATGCCGCAAGGCCGGCGTGGAGGTTCTGGAGGTCACCGGGCGGGAGAAGTCCCCCTATTCCATCTGGGAGAAAATGAAGCGCCGCAACGTGGCGTTTGAACAGCTTTCTGACATCATGGCCTTCCGCATTGTCGTGCCTGACAGGGTAAGCTGCTATGCGGCGCTGGGTGTGATCCATGGCCAACACCCCATGATTGCGACACGCTTTAAGGATTACATCTCCACGCCCAAGAATAACGGCTACCAGTCGCTGCACACAGGCGTGACGCTGCATGGCACTGAAAGCCAGAAAATCGAGGTCCAGATCCGCACGGACGCCATGCACGCTCAAGCGGAGAACGGCGTTGCTGCCCACTGGGCCTACAAGGAAGGCGGTGGGCTGGACGACTCCCTCACAGGGCGGATGCGCTGGGTGCAGGACCTGCTGGACATCCTTGAGAACAGCCAAGGCCCAGCGGAGTTCTTGGAAAACACCAAGCTGGAGCTATACCAGGACCAGGTATTCTGCTTCACCCCCAAGGGGCAGCTGATTTCACTGCCGCGCGGCGCCACCCCGGTTGATTTCGCCTACGCTGTGCACAGCCAGGTTGGCGATTCATGCGTGGGCGCTAAGGTCAACGGGCGCTTGGTGCCGCTGCGCCAGCCTTTGCAGAATGGCGACCAGGTGGAGATCATGACAGCAAGGGGGAGCCAACCCTCCCCCTCTTGGGAGCGGTTCCTCGTTACAGGCAAGGCGCGCGCGCGCGTACGCCGCTTCGTGGCACTGCAGCAGCGCCGCGCTACCATCGACAACGGGCGCAGTACCCTTGTGCGTGTTTTCAGGCAGGAAGCCATCCCCGTCAGTGACAAGGTGCTTGAAGGGGCCTTAGGGGCTTTGCCCATGGCTAGCCTGGACGATCTGTATGCTGCTGTTGGCAATAACAGCATCGCGCCACAGGATGTCATCCTGGCTGTGCAGCCAGACTATAAAAAGCGCAGCAAAGCCCCGCGCGTGGTGCCAGGCCTGCCTGGGGGGGAGGCAGGCGCCAGCAAGCGGCGCGCTGGGGAGTTCCTCAGGGGGATTGGCAGCGGGGTGGAGGTGCATATGGCTGGCTGCTGCCGCCCGCTGCCTGGTGACCGCATTGTGGGCATCATCGCGCAGGGCCGTGGCGTAACAGTGCACCAGCATGATTGCCGCAACCTGGAAGCCATGGCTGAATCCCCAGGCCGTTTCCTAGAGGTGGACTGGGACCAGGAGGCCCTTGGCGACAGCGGTGCAGCAGCCCCGCGTTACGTTGGGCGCCTTTCTGTGGTGGCGGAAAACGATTCAGCCGTTCTGGCCGCCCTGACCAACCTGGCCACGCGCCATGGGGGCAGTGTCGTCAATCTGCGCATCTTGAACCGCCAGACGGACATTATGGAGATCCTCGTTGATTTGGAGGTGCGTAACCTCCAGCAGTTGCAGACCGTGATCGCTGCCTTTCGCATGACGCAAGGTGTGGCCCAGGTTGAAAGGATAAGGGCATGACAGCCGCAGGGACCGGCCTTTTCCAGAACCCTCTGCCCACCCCCCAGCCTATGCAGATCATCGGCACGGGGGTGGATCTGTGCCAAATCGCCCGCATGGCTGTGGTTCTGGAGCGCCACGGGGCTGCTTTCCTCAAGCGGGTTTTCACAAAGGGGGAGCGGGCCCACCTGCAGGCTTTGCCAGATCATGCCATGGCTGCTGCTTGTGCCAAGCGCTGGGCCGCCAAGGAAGCGTGCGTCAAGGCGTTGGGCACCGGTTTTGCTGCTGGTGTGCACCCTGCCCAGGTTGGCGTTGCGCGCGCCCCTGGTGGCCAACCCCAGCTGGTGCTTTCAGGGGCCGCACAGCTACGTGCCCAAGCCTTGGCAGGCCCCACCCTTGAACCAGCGCTGTTTCTGAGCATCAGCGATGACGGCGACTATGCTATGGCCCATGTCATCCTCCAGGCTATGCCTAGCGCCCAGCTGCGCCAGGCGTTTTGAGCGCGCGGCCAGGGCCAGGAAAAGCGCAGCCATGAGGCGGCCATGATTGAGTCTTGCCCAGCAGGGGCCAATCTGCGCTATTGAGCATAGAGCAAAACCGCGCGGAGCACCTATGAAGAACCCCCAAGCCCCAGAAGGCCCCTTGAACGCCGCCAAGGCCAGCCCCATGCGGGACCCTACTGGGGAGTGGAAGCTTTTCTTGGTGCAAATGGCCGTCATCTTGGCGGCTGTCATGGTGGTGCGCACCTTTGTGGTGCAGCCTTACGTTATCCCTTCTGCCTCCATGATTCCCACTTTGCAGATTGGGGACTACATCGCCACCACCAAATACAGCTATGGCTGGTCGCGTTATTCCATGCCGTTCAACCTGCCTGCCTTCAAGGGCCGGCTTGATGGCAGCCTGCCCCAACGCGGTGATGTGGTGGTGTTCCGCTACACTCAGGATCCAACTGTGGATTACATCAAGCGCGCTATCGGCCTGCCTGGCGACCATGTGCAGATGCGCGCTGGGCGCCTGTTCATCAACGGTCACGCCGTTGCTACAACGGCTGTGGGGCCTTACAGCGTTCATGACGACCAAGGGCGGTTGCTCAGTGGCACCGTCTACACAGAAGACCTGCCGCGTGGGCGCGGAACGCTGCAGCACCCTGTGCTCAAGCTCACTGACGGTGGGGCGGCTAACAACACAGCCGACTATGTGGTGCCACAAGGGTGCGTTTTCTTCATGGGGGACGACCGTGACGACAGCGCCGATAGCCGTTTTCAGGGCGGCCGCGAAAGCGGGGCGTGCCCCGCCCCGCCAGGCAATGACTACTTGAAGTCCACAGGCCATGATTTGGGCTTTGTGCCTATGCAGAACCTGGTGGGCCGGGCGCGGCTGGTGCTGTTTTCAGTCGACATGCACCATCCTGCGTGGGAATTCTGGTACTGGCCTTCTGAAATCCGTTGGGGGCGCTTCTTCCAGCCCATCCCTTGAAGGGGCAGGTGGGGCTTTGCCGCTTGAGGTAGCGTGCCCCACATTCTACAACCCGTATTCCCACCACGCGCCAGCCTGTCAGGCCCATGCCCAGGCTGAACCCGCCCCTGGCCTGCTGGGGCTGGCCAGCATGAACCCCCGCAGGAGAGACCATGGCAGACCGCACTGCAGCCGCCCAGGCACTGCTTGGGAAGCTGGATTACCGCTTCAGCAACCCAGCCCTTTTTGAAGAGGCCCTGACGCACCGTTCTGCCCTTTCGCGCCATGCCAACCGCAAAGGCCAGCAAAAGGGCGCTGGCTCTAACGAGCGCCTGGAATTTGTAGGCGACCGCGTTTTGGGGCTGGTGATGGCCCAATGGCTGTTCGAACGCCACCCCCAGGACCAGGAGGGGGCGCTTGGCGGCCGGCATGGCTACCTGGTCTCACGCCCGGTCCTGGCTGAGGTCGCCAGCGCCATTGGCCTTCCAGCTGCCCTCCACGTGGCCAGCCATGAGGAGGAGGCAGGCGTCCTCAAGCGTGATACCGTGCGCGCTGACGCCATGGAGGCTTTGCTGGGCGCTGTGTTCCTCGATGGGGGGCTTGAGCCAGCCCGTTCCATTGTCAGGCGGCTTTGGCAAACCCATGTGGAGGAGGAGAAGAAGCCCCACAAGGAACCCAAGACACGCTTGCAGGAGCACCTCCTTGGCAAGGCCCAGGGACTGCCGGATTACGTTGTGCTCTCTTCTGAAGGGCCCTCTCACAAACCTGTGTTCCGCGTTGAGGTGCGCGGGGGCGGTCAACGCGCTGAAGGCGTGGCGGGCAGCAAGCGCGCCGCTGAAACCGAAGCAGCAAGCGCGCTGCTGGCCAAGCTAGAGGGGGGAGCCCCCCAAGATCCTGCCTGAACCTGTTTAAGCGCCCTCATTAAAACCCTTGAAACCTTGCCCCGCCCACGCTCGATGAGCGCCCTACAGAAAAAGAAAGCTGAAAGCCCCCACCATGACAGAGACCACGCCAGCTGCAACCACCCCCCAGCCCCCTGCCACAGAAGCCCCCCACCCCCCGGCCGCTTCCATGAATGCTGGCCCAAGCGGCGCTGAGGGCACAGGCACGCGTTGTGGGTTCGTTGCCATGGTGGGGGCGCCTAATGCGGGCAAGTCCACCCTCCTCAACCGGATGACGGGCTCCAAAGTGGCCATCGTCAGCCCTAAGGCCCAGACGACGCGTTTTCGCACTCTTGGCATTGTTATTCACGACAAGGCGCAGATTGTTTTTGTCGACCTGCCAGGCGTGTTCAAACCGCGCCGCAAACTTGACCGCGCCATGGTCAACGCTGCCTGGACAGGCGTTCAGGATGCTGACCTGGCCTTGTTCATGGTGGACGCCAAGCGCGGGTTGAGTGACGATGTGCGTGAAATCGCCGAGCAGCTCTCCCAAAGTGGCCGGCGCGTTTGGCTGGTATTGAACAAAACTGACATCGTCAACCGTGAGGCCCTGCTGCCCCTGACTGCGGAGCTGGACGGCATCCTCCACCCCGAAAAGACCTTCATGGTCAGCGCCGCCAAGGGGGAAGGGGTGGACAAGCTGCTTGACGATGTGGCTGCCGCCATGCCTGAAGGTCCCTGGCTCTATCCTGAAGATGAAATGACCGACCTGCCTGACAGGCTTCTGGCCGCTGAGCTGGTGCGCGAGCAGGTGTTCCTGCAAACCCATGAGGAAATCCCCTACCAAGCCACAGTTGAGACGGAGAGCTACAAGGAGCGCCCAGACGGCAGCGCCCGCATTGATGTGACGATCTTCGTCTCCCGCGCTGGCCATAAAGGCATTCTCATTGGGGATGGGGGGCGGCGCATCCGCGACATCGGCATGAAGGCGCGCCGCCAGCTTGAGGAGATCCTGGGCCATCCCTGCCATTTGTTCCTCAACGTGAAGGAGCGCGCCGGCTGGGATGAGGAGAACGCGCGCCTGCGTGCCTTGGGCCTTGACCCCCATCAAGCGTGAAGTGGTTGCCCGCCGCCTGCCTGGGCGGTAAACAGGCGTTCAAGATGAAGTTTGTGCCCACCCGCCAAGGAAGCCTGCCATGACCACCCAGGAAGCGACCCCGACTGCCCCCCAGGAAGTCCCTGCTGGTTCAGGGAAGCCGCTGCCTTACAAGCGGGTCCTGCTGAAGGTCTCTGGTGAGGCCCTGATGGGTGACGGCGCTTTTGGCATCACGCCCAAGGTGGTGGAACAGGTGGCTGCCGATGTGGCTGATGTGGCGGCCCGCGGCACTGAAGTGTGCTTGGTTGTGGGGGGCGGCAACATTTTCCGCGGCGTGGCCGCCGCCGCCAAAGGTATGGACAGGGCCCAGGGTGACTACGCCGGCATGTTGGCCACCGTCATCAACGCCTTGATGCTGCAGAACGCCCTTGAGCGCGAAGGGGTGGAGACGCGCGTCATGACGGCCATCGACATGGCGGAGATCGCCGAGCCCTACATTCGCCGCCGCGCTGTGCGCCATATGGAGAAGGGCCGGGTTGTGATCTTCGCCGCAGGCACCGGCAACCCCTTTTTCACCACAGATACGGCAGCAGCACTGCGCGCTAATGAAATGGACTGCGATGCCCTTTTCAAGGGCACCCAGGTTGATGGCGTCTATGACAGCGACCCGCGCACGAACCCTGCAGCGCACCGCTATAGCCAGCTTGGCTATTCTGAAGTCCTGGCGCGCAATTTAAAAGTCATGGACGCCGCCGCCATCAGCTTGGCGCGTGAGAACGACTTGCCCATCATCGTGTTTGACATCCGCGCCCCTGGCTCCTTCGGGGCTGTAATGGCGGGCCAGGGCGCCTACACGCGCATCAGCGATGGCAGCGCTGAAACGGCCAGCTGACCCCGATACGTGCAAGCCTCAACATCCCTGCAGCAGAGAGCAGCCACACCATGACCACAGACCTCAAAACCCTCCTCAATGACCTTGAACGCCGCATGGAAGGCGCGCTTGAAAGCCTTGGACGGGATTTCTCCGGCCTGCGTTCAGGCCGTGCCAGCCCCAATTTGCTGGAGCCTGTGCGTGTTGAAGCTTATGGCTCCATGGTGCCGCTTGCCCAGGTTGGTTCGGTGGCGGTGCCTGAAGCGCGCATGTTGACGGTTTCCGTGTGGGACCGCAGCGTTGTCGGCGCTGTGGAAAAGGCCATCCGCGATAGTGGGCTGGGCCTCAACCCAGCGACAGAAGGGCAGACCATCCGTGTACCTATCCCTCAGTTGACGGGGGAACGCCGCGCTGAATTGGCCAAAGCCGCCGCGCGCTACGCTGAAGGTGCGCGCATTGCCGTGCGCGGCGTGCGCCGTGACGGCATGGACCAAGCCAAGGCGCTGGAGAAGAAAGGCGACATCAGCCAGGATGAGCTAAAAACCTGGAGTGACGCTATCCAGAAGCTAACCGACCAGTTCACCAAGCGCGTTGATGACGCTTTGGCTGACAAGGAACGCGACATCAAGCAGGTCTGACCACCGCTTTGGCAGGCAGGGCCTGTAACAGCATGGGAAATGGCGTGGGCAACCCCAGTGGCAAAAAGCTGCGCCATGTGGCTGTCATCATGGATGGCAATGCGCGTTGGGCCTGCCAGAACGGCCAAAGCGTTGCTGAAGGCCACCGCCAGGGCGCGGCGGCTGTGCAACGCTGTATCGCTGCCGCCATCAAGCATGATGTACCTTACTTGACGCTTTACGCTTTCTCCTCAGAAAATTGGCGCAGGGCGCCTGAGGAGGTCGCTGCCCTGACTGCGCTCCTCAGCTATTATTTGAGCGAGAAAGTCGGTGAGCTGGTTGAACAGGGCGTGCGCCTGAAGGTGATTGGGGAGCCTGAACGCTTTGGCGGCGAAATCGGCGCCACCATCGCTGCGGCCGAACGCAGGACGGCCCTTAATAACAAGCTGTGCCTGACATTGGCCCTTTCTTATGGTAGCCGCAGTGAAATCGCTAACGCCTGCCGCCACCTGGCCCAGGAAGTAGCCGCAGGCCGCTGCGCCCCAGCCAGCATTGACGAGGGCGCCGTGGCAGCATCCCTGCAGACGGCGGCGTTGCCTGACCCTGACATTATCGTGCGCACAAGCGGGGAAAAGCGCCTATCCAATTTCCTGCTGTGGCAGGCAGCCTATGCTGAGCTGCTTTTCCTGGACGTTCTGTGGCCTGATTTCAGTGAACAGGACTTCGAACATGTGGTGCATTATTTCGCAACCCGGCAAAGACGTTTCGGGGGGCGCCCTTCTTGATGGACACTGCCCATGACTGAATACCACAACCAGCCCGCGCCAGACCCCTCTGCGCCAGGGCGCTGGCGCGATCTGACGGCACGCGTTCTGTCCAGCCTGGTCCTGGTGCCGCTGGCTTTAGGGGCACTCGTCCTTGGGGGGCCTTTCTGGGGTGCCTTGGTGCTTCTAGCCACGGCGGCCGTTGCCTGGGAGGGAGCGAGCCTGCTTGGCCAGAACATGAAGGATGCCGGCACGTGGGGTTTTGTGGGCTGTGTTGTGTTGGGGGTCCTCCTGGCGGAGGTCCACCATCCCTTCTGGGGTTTGGTCATCGCCTGCTGCAGCATGGTCTATGGGCGCAAGCTGCTGTCAGCGGCCATCGTGGCGTTTCTGGGGGCAGGTTCCCTGGCGCTTTTGCGTGAAATGCCCCAAGGACTGGTGATGGTGCTGTTCGTGCTAGCTGTCGTGGTGGCTGCTGACACGGGCGCCTATGTGACCGGCCGTCTGGTGGGCGGTCCCAAGCTTGCGCCAGCCATCTCGCCAGGCAAAACGGTTTCAGGCGCTGTGGGGGGCTGGGTGGCAGCCATGGTGGCTGGCGTGCTGGTGGCCAGGTTCAGCGGCACCGCCCATGGTTTCCTGCCTGCTTTGTGGGCGCTTGTCTTAGCTGTGGCCTCCCAAATGGGGGACTTGGCTGAAAGCGCCTTCAAGCGGCGCGTTGGCGTGAAGGATTCGGGGCGCCTTATCCCTGGCCACGGCGGTGCGCTTGACCGTTTTGACGGCCTTTTAGCTGCGGCACCGCTGGCCCTGCTCATCGCCGCCTTCACGGGGCGTTTCCCCTTCTGGCTGTGAGGTGGGGCGGCATTGCCTTGCCCTCGCCCACTTTATCGTTCTTAGTTCACCCCAAGTTCACCAGCTCTCGCAGGGCATTTTCAAGCCCTGCCAGCTGGCAGGTTAGGTTCACATGGTTCAAAGGCACACGCGCATGGCAAGCGACACCAAGAGGCGCATCAGCGTCCTGGGCAGCACGGGCAGCATTGGCACATCAACGGTTTCACTGCTGCGTGACATCAAGGACCAGATCCAAGTGCGCGCTTTGGTGGGGGGGCGCAACGCCGCTCTCCTAGCGGAGCAGGCACGTGAACTGGGCGCTGAATGGGCCGTGCTGCACGATGAACGCCACTATGATGAATTGAAGGACAGGCTGGCAGGCACGCCAACCAAGGTGGCTGCAGGCCGCAAGGCCGTTCTGGAAGCCGCAGCCTTGGAAACGGACTGGGCCATGGCCGCCATTACGGGCGCTGCTGGGTTGGAGCCTGCGCTGGAGGCCGCACGCCACGGCAAAGCCCTGGCCCTGGCCAACAAGGAAGCCCTGGTGTGCGCTGGCGACATTATGCTACGGGTTGTGCGTGAAGCGGGCTGTGAACTGCTGCCTGTTGATTCAGAGCACAATGCCATTGCCCAGTCCCTGGCTGGCGCCCGCATGGAGGAGGTGGAGAAAATCATCCTCACCGCTTCAGGTGGCCCCTTCCGCAACGCCACCTTGGCGGAGATGGCCCAAGCCACCCCTGCCCAGGCGCTCAAGCATCCCACATGGTCTATGGGGGCCAAGATCTCCATCGATTCAGCCTCCATGGCCAACAAGGGGCTGGAGATCATAGAGGCCGCGCGCCTGTTCAACGTGACAGGTGAACAGATTGGCGTGCTTGTGCACCCGCAATCCGTGGTTCACGGCCTTGTCAGCTACAAGGACGGCAGCTTCATCGCCCAGATGGGGGCTGCCGATATGCGCATTCCCATTTCCCATGCGCTGGCCTGGCCTGAGCGCATGGCCACATCCTGCGCCAGGCTTGATTTGGCAAAGGTGGGCCAGCTTGACTTCGAACCTGCCGATGAGGGCCGTTTCCGCCCCTTAGCCTTGGCGCGTGAGGTCCTGGCGGCTGGCGGGGTCGCCCCCACGGTGTTTTCCGCTGCCAATGAAGTAGCTGTGGAGGCCTTTTTGAAGGAACGCATCCGCTTTCTCGGCATTGGGGAGGTCATCGCTGGCGCGTTGGACGCCATGGAAGCCAACCCCTCCCCCCAGAGCCTCGATGATGTGCTGCATTGGGACAGCAGGGGCCGCACGCTGGCCGAAGGCGTGGTGCGCCAGCTTGAAGGGCGCGCCTGAACCCCATGGGCATCCATGACATCCTGATTGGGCTGGCGGTGTTCGGGCTGGTGGTGTTCATCCATGAGTTGGGGCACTTCCTGGCAGCGCGCCTGCGTGGTGTGCCTGTGGAGGTCTTTTCCATCGGTTTCGGGCCAAGCTTGCTGAAATGGCGTGACCGTTCGGGAACGCTTTGGAAGATCGGCATGCTGCCTTTAGGGGGCTATGTGGCTTTCCATGGCATGATGCCTGAGGAGCCAGAAGAGGGTGCCTCCCCCCCTACGCCCCCTCTGGAGGAAGGTGCGCCAGCCAAGGAAGGTGCCGTAGGCGCTACTGATGGCACCCCAGCCGCAGTTCATCCACAAGCCGCCACGCCTGCACAAACGCCAAGCGCTGCCTGCGGGAACGCAGGGGAGGATAAGCAGGGCGCGCCCTCTCACACATGCCCCCCTGCTGGCTATGTTTACGACCATGAACCAGTCAGCACGCGCGCGCTGGTGGCGGTTGCTGGGCCAGCGTTTAATTTCTTCCTGGCCATTGGGATTTTCGCTTTCATGTTCGCCCTGGGCTGCATGCCAGGCAACCATCCGCCCACGGACGTTGCCACCATCATGCCCCAGTCTGCAGCCAAGCAGGCTGGGCTGGCTGCAGGCGACCATATCGCGGCTGTGGATGGCCAGAAGGTTGGGGAGGCCGCAGACCTACAGGCCCTTCTCAGCAAGCGGCCTGGGCAGCATGTCACGCTTGACGTGGTGCGCGCAGGCCACAACATGGCTGTGCCTGTGACCCTTGGCACGGAAACAGTGAATGGGCAGCAAATTGGCCGGCTGGGCATCGTCTTCGCCAGGGACTACCTCAAGCCTGTACCGTGGTGGCAGGCTGTGCCCAGGGCTGTCAGCCATTGCTGGGACCTCAGCACCGGTACGCTGGCCGTCCTGTGGCAGATGCTGACGGGCCAACGCGATCCGCACCAGCTCTCAGGTGCACTTGGCATCATGCACATGTCTGGCCAGGCTGCTGAGGGGGGGATGGTTGCCCTTATCCTGTTCATGGGGCTGCTTTCTGCCCATCTAGGGCTGTTCAACCTGCTGCCCGTCCCCATGTTGGATGGCGGCCATCTGGTGTTTCACGGCCTTGAGGCCATCCGCCGGAAGCCCGTTCACCCAACGGTGCGTGCCAGGGCTTTTCAAGTTGGGTTGGTATTGGTGCTGGCGCTCTACCTGTTCACCACTTACAATGACCTGCACTTTATGGGGCTGTTTCATTGGGTGGCGCATTTCTTCACCCACCCCTCAAGCCCTGCCTAACGCGCTGGGAAGCTGTCCCCTGGCGCGCCATGGCGGGGTGGGGGGCGCTTCATCCTTGCGCCAGAACAGGTTAATCAGTTAGTGCTTGATGAAACGGGGGGCTGTTCCCTTGCCTCATCTGACCAACCCCGCTGCCCGGCTGTGGCAATCTGGACGGGAAAATCTGCCTTGGCAGCCATGCGCCTGAAAAAAATTCCTTTCACGGGCCTGAACGGCCACACCACCCAACGCCCCAGGGGGCTGGCCCTAAGCAGGGCCGCTGGGTGCTTGGCGCTTTCAGCGTTCGTCACAGCCATGGGGGCTGCGCAAGCCCACGCCGCGCCACGCCGCAGCCACCACCCGGCCATGCATGTTGTCAGCGCTGGCGCCCCCAGCGCGCCACGTGCCTTCGGCAACCTCATCTCAGCCATCATTATCGAGGGCAACAACCGCATTGAGAATAGCACCGTCCTTTCCTATATGACGGTGCAACCAGGCGACACCTTCAGCCGCGATGCCATCAGCCGCTCCCTCAAGACGCTTTACGCCACGGGGTTATTCAAAGACGTCCTCATGAAGCGGGAGGGCAACACCTTGGTGGTCAAGGTGATTGAGAACCCCATCGTCAACCGCATCGTGTTCGAGGGCAACATGGCGGTGAAGGACAATGAACTCCTGCGTGAGATCGCCTTGCGCGCCCGCGCCGTGTTTTCCCCCCAGCAGGTGGCTGTGGACAGGCAGAAGATCCTGAACTTCTACGCTTCCAAATCGCGCTTCGGCACCACGGTGACGCCACAAATCATCAAGCTTTCGCACAACCGCGTTGACGTTGTGTTCAACATCAACGAATCGCCCATCTCAATGGTGCGCAAAATCGTTTTCGTGGGTAACAAGTACTATTCGGAAGGTGACCTGGCCGCTGTCATCTCCTCCAAGGAATCGGCCTGGTACCGTTTCCTCTCCAACGCTGACGAATACAACCCCGGCCGCGTGCGCTACGATATGGAGCTCCTCAAGCGGCATTACCTCCACACTGGCTTCGTGGACTTCAAGATCGTCAACGCCACAGGCGAAATGTCGCCTGACCACAAAACCTTCATGATCACCTACACCCTCCATGAAGGGCCGCGCTACAATTTGGACAAAATCAGCATCCGCTCCAACATCAAGGGCGTCACCCCCAAGATGATGAAGCCACTGGTGCAGGTCTACCTTCACCAAATTTATGACGGCACGGCCATCCAGGACAATGCCGAGAACATGCAGGACTGGCTGCAGGACCACGGCCACCCCTTCGCTGTGGTGCGCACCGATATTGCCCGCAACCCTGAAAAGCGCCGCATCGACCTTTTGTTCGATATCGGCGAGATGCCGCGCGCCTACGTGGAGCGCATCGACATCAATGGCAACACCATCACCCGCGATGGCGTCATCAGGCGCGACCTGCCCGTAGCTGAGGGGGACGCTTACACGCCGGCCGCGCGCAAATACATGAAAATGGCCATCATGGACATGGGCTATTTCAAGAACGCCTCTGTGGAGCAATCGGAAGGCTCAGCGCCTGATAAGGTCAACCTGGTGGCCAGCGTGGTGGAGAAGCCCACCGGCGAGTTCTCCCTGGGTGGCGGCTACTCAACGGACGTTGGCGTGCTGGGCAATCTGGCTCTTAAGCAGCACAACCTGCTGGGCACAGGCATTGACGCGGGCTTCTCAGGCACCATCGCTTATTACGAAAAGCAGGCTGACCTGACCTTCACAGACCCTTACTTCATGAACCGCAACCTGGTGGCCGGGGCTGACTTCTACTTCACGCAGAACAACTACCAGACCTACCAGAAGTACAACGAAGGGCAGTATGGCGGCGACTTGCGCGCTGGCTACTCCTTCAACCGCTACCTTTCGCAGGAATGGACCTACACCCTGGTGGATCGCCAGGTCGGCAACTCCATGCCGTGCAAAAGCTACCTGCCTGGGCGTTGCTACCCTTACTACCAGGAGGATGCCTCCTCGGTGTTCGTGCAAAACTCAACAGGCTGGACGCTGCTTTCGCAGCTCAGCACCAACTTCACCTATGACAGGCGCGACAACCGCGTGCGGCCCCATTCCGGCTTCATCCTGAATGCCGGCGGCGACTTTGCCGGCATTGGCGGTGATGAGCAGTACCTCCGCGGCAAGTTCAACGGCGCCTACTACATTCCCCTTGACGACCTGACGGGCAACAATCTGTGGACGTTCCGCCTCAAAGGTGGCGTTGGCTACATGGGCAATTGGAGCAAGGGCGGCAACGTCAACATCATCGACAACTTCTACCTGGGCGGCGCCAACCTGCGCGGCTTCATGCAAGGTGGCGTTGGGCCGCGTTCAGGCCATGTGAAGTGCAAGCCAGGCAACAATGGCGGCCTGGGGCCAGGGGAATCTAAGCGTGGCGGCTTCAATGGCTACTGCCCCTGGGAAGGCCAGGACGACTTCATCGGCGGCAACTTCATGTACACAGCTTCCGCGCAGCTTGATTACCCCCTGCCTATGGGGGAGGCGCTGGGCATTTCCGGCCGTGCCTTTATTGACGCAGGCAGCTTGTTTGGCGTGCGCGTTCCTTACAAGCACAACTTGCACAAGGGCGCCTCCTGGCTTTCCAACGGGGGGGCGGCTACCCCCATCACGGGTGACAGCGCCTTGCCGCGCGTCTCAGGGGGCCTGGGCATTTCCTGGAAAAGCCCCTTTGGGCTTGTCAACATCGATGGCGCCGTTCCCATCCGCAAGGAGCGTGGCGACAAGACCTACCCCATCCGCTTTGGTTTTGGTCAGCAATTCTAAAGGCCAGCGCCAAGCTGTGGGGGTGGCAGGATGCCCCCTTATGGCGTAACGATGGGTCCAGGAACGGTGGTCTGGCCCTTCAGCGCCACGACCGCAGGACGGGTAGGGCGCCCCACTGTTGAGCTTACCCAGCCCCGCCCCTGCCAGGCCACGCCGGGCCATGTTGCACTTTGCGCCGGAGAACGTCATGAGAAGCCATCCCAAGCCCTTTTTCCTGAAGGCCGCCACAGCGCTCACGCTGGCCATGGCTGTGGTGCCGCTTGGAAACGGCGCGCAGGCCGCTGACGCAGCCTCTGGGCAGAAATGGTTCACCCCTAAAGCCGAGGCCCCAGCCCCCCAGCCGCAACCCCGCCCCCGCCCAGCGCCGCGCCGTCGCGCTGTCCCCGTGCCAGTTGCAGCTGAGGAGGACGATGGCCCCTCCCCTGAGGAAATGGGCCCGCAGGCGCCACCTTTGCTGCCGCTGCCGCCTGTTCCCACCGTGGCGGCCATCCCCAAGGAGGCGCCGCCGCCCACAGCGGTTATTGGCATCATCAGCATTCAGGGGGTCATGCAGCTTTCCTCAGCGGCGCAGGAAATCCAGCAAGTGCTGGGGGCGCGGCGCGACAAGCTGGCCCAGGCTGTCCACAAGGAGGAGGGTGCTTGGCGCGCTGAGCAACGCAAACTGCAAATGCAGGCCCGTTCCCTGACAGCAGACCAGATCCAGCTGCGCGAACGCCACCTGCAGGAACGCCGCGCCCGTGACCAGCGCGATTTCGGCAACCAGGCCCGCATCATCCAGGAAGCTTACCAGGTGGCCTTCCACCAGATTGAACGCGTCCTTGAGGAGCCAAACGGCATCATCGCCCGCGTTTCCGCCGCCCATAGCATGAACCTGGTTTTCCATGCTGAACAGGTGGTGCTGCACGTTGCTGGCCAGGACATCACGCAGGAGGTGGCCAACCACCTTAACCAAGTTATGCCGCACGTGGCCATCCCCGCTGAAGGGGTCGACCCTGAAGCGCTCGCCCGTTCTGGCAAAGTGCCCACAACAGCTGATGAGGAGGCGCGCCCCATGCCCCCAGGCACCCAGCAGAACCACCCGGCCAAGCCAGCCAAAAAATGACCGCAACTACCGCCGCAGGGCGCGCGCAGGCTGGTGACGGGCGCTTTTTCGCTAGCGCTGGCCCCTTCACGCTGGCGCAGGTGGTTGAAGCGGCGGGCGCAGGCGTGACGCTGCCCCCTGGCAGCGCTGGCACCATCATCACAGGGGTGGCCCCCCTTGGTAGCGCAGTCCCTGGGGAGGTCAGCTTCCTGGCCAACCGCCATTACGCGCCCGCCCTGCGCAGTACCAAGGCCAGCGCCGTCATCACCTTGCCTGCTTTCAATGCTGACGTGCCAGCTGGCTGCCTAGGGCTGCCTACAAACCAACCTTACCTGGCCTGGGCGCGCGTGGCGCGCCTGTTCCATCCTGAAAAGGCGCCTAGCGGCACCATCCACCCCACAGCGGTTGTGGCGCCCAGCGCTAAGCTGGGTGCTGGGTGCACCATCGGCCCCTTGGCTGTTGTGGAGGAAGAGGTTGTTCTAGGCCCAGGTTGCGTGGTGGAGGCCCACGCCCACATTGCAGCGCATGTGGTTATGGGCGCTGGCTGCCGCATTGGGTCTGGCGCCAGCCTCTCCCATGCGCTTTTGGGCGACAAGGTGCGCGTGTTCCCAGGCGCACGCATTGGGCAGGATGGTTTTGGCTTCACCCCAGGCCCTGATGGTTTCGAGGATGTGCCCCAGCTGGGACGCGTCATCCTGGAAGATGGGGTGCAAGTGGGCGCCAACACCACCATTGACCGTGGTTCAGCGCGTGACACCGTGATTGGCGCTGGCACGCGCATCGATAACCTTGTGCAGATAGGCCACAATGTCCAAACAGGCCGTGGGTGTGTCATCGTGGCGCAGGCTGGGGTTTCAGGATCCACCACGCTGGAAGACCACGTGACGCTGGCTGCGCAGGCTGGCCTGGTGGGGCACATCACCATTGGTAAGGGCGCGCGTGTGGGGGCGCAATGTGGCGTCATGGATGATGTGCCGCCAGGCGCTGACGTCATCGGCAGCCCGGCCATGCCTTTTTGGGAGTTTTTCCGCAATGTCGCCTTCCTGCGGCGCTTGGCGCGCAAGCCACGCCACAGTTCCTGAAAGGCCCCTTCCCAAGGGGGCGGGGGAAAAGCAGCTTTGCAAAGCTGGTTGATGGCCAAGCGCTGCCCTGGATGGTAAAGCCCATGGTGAGAGAACAGAAAACGGTCCAGGGCAGGCCTGTCATGCCCCCTGACAGGCCATCACACAGCACAGGGAGCGAACGCGTGAGCGCAGAAGCTGAAAAAACCCACGAAGTCCCCGCAAGCGCCGACATCACGCGCATCATGCAGGCCATTCCGCACCGCTACCCTTTCCTGCTGATTGACCGCATGGAGAACATCGTTGCAGGTGAATCGGCAGTCGGCATCAAGAACGTTACGTTCAACGAGCCTTACTTCCAAGGTCACTTCCCCGCCAAACCTGTCATGCCAGGCGTGCTCATCATCGAAGCCATGGCCCAGACGGCGGCCACCTTGGTGGTGCTGACTCTTGGTGACGTCTTTGACGGCAAGTTGGTCTATTTCATGACCATTGAGAACGCCAAGTTCCGCCGCCCGGTCGGCCCTGGCGATGTCCTTGAACTGCATGTGGAGAAAGAGCGCCAGCGCGCCAATGTTTGGCGTTTTCACGGTACCGCCAAAGTGGGCGATGTTGTGGTGGCGCAGGCTACCTTCAGCGCCATGATCATGGGCTGAGCCATGAAGGCACACGCAGCTGCTGCGGCTGGCGCTGCAATCCACCCCACAGCCCAGGTGGCGCCTGGTGCCGTTCTGGGCGCTGGCGTTACCGTGGGGCCGTGGTGCGTTGTGGGTCCTTATGTGCGCTTGGGCGCTGGGGTGCGGCTGCACAGCGCTGTGGTGGTGGAAGGCCACACCATTTTGGAGGATGGTGTGGAGGTCTACCCCTTTTGCACCATTGGGTTGCCCCCCCAGGACCTCAAATACGCTGACGAACCCACAAGCTGCGTGGTGGGCGCGCGCACAGTGCTGCGCGAAGGCGTCACCATTCACCGTGGCACGGGCCCTGGTGGTGGCACCCATGTGGGGGCGGACTGCCTGCTGATGGTTCATGCCCATGTGGCCCATGACTGCCGCTTGGGCGATGGCGTCATCATCGTCAACAATGTGGTGATGGGCGGCCATGTGGTGATTGGCGATGGCGCCCGCATCATGGGGTCAGCTGCCCTTCACCAGTTTGTGCGTGTGGGCGCTGGCGCCGTTGTAGGGGGGTTGTGCGGCGTGGAGCGTGACGTCATCCCTTATGGCAGCGTTCTTGGCAACAGGGCGCGCCTGGCTGGGTTGAACTGGGTGGGGCTGAAGCGCGCTGGCGTGCCTGACGAGGAAGTGCGTTTGATGCGGCGCGCTTTCCGTGCGCTTTACCCGCGCCCTACCAAAGTTGGGAACAAAGGCGCTGGGCCCGTTCTGCGCGAACGCTTGCCAGCTGTGCGCGCCGCTTACGGCCACCACCCCCGCATCGCTGAAATGCTGGACTTTATGGAGGCTCCAAGCAAGCGTGGCCTGACCAGCCCTGACCGCCTCTGTGATGAGGGCTGAAAGCGCCCTCCCTTCTAGCACCCCTCCCAGGGCCATAGGTATTGTAGCAGGTGCTGGGCCTTTGCCTTCTGAGCTGGCCGGCCAGCTTCAGCGCCAAGGGGTGGCTGTGTTCGTTGTGGCGCTGGAAGGCTTCGCTGATGAAAGGCTGCTGGCCCCCTATCCCCACTGCACTGTGCGGCTGGGGGCGGTTGGCGCTCTGCTAGCGGCCTTGCGCCAACACCATTGCCGTGATGTGGTTCTGATTGGCCCCATCAAGCGCCCGCACTGGCGCGCCATGCGCCCAGACGCCACAGGCGCCCTGATGCTGGCGCGGTTGGGGAAAGCCATTTGGGGCGGGGATGACCACCTACTGCGCGCTGTGGTGAAGCTGTTAGAGGGGGAGGGGTTTTGGGTGCGTGGCGCCCATGAATTCCTGGCCAGCCATGTGGGCGACCCTGGCCAGCAAGGGCGCCACAGCCCAGACCAGCAGGCCATGGCCGACATGCGTCAGGCGGCGCGCATTAACCGTGCCTTAGCAGCAGAGGACATCGGGCAAGGGTGCGTGGTCAGAAAAGGTCAGGTTTTGGCTGTGGAGGCCTTGGAAGGCACTGACGCCATGTTGGCGCGCTGCCAAGGCTTGGTGGCGCTGGCAGGTGGGGTGGAAGGCGAACGGGCTGGGCTTTTGTACAAAAGCGCCAAACATGGTCAGGACATCCGCGTGGACATGCCAGCCCTGGGACCAGAGACCATCAGGGGGGCCGCCAAGGCCGGCTTGGCTGGCGTGGGGTATGAGGCTGGCAGCACGTTGCTCATCGCTCCAGACGAAACCAGCGCCCTGGCTGACAGGCTTGGGCTTTTCCTTTATGGCCTTCAGTTGTGAAGGTGACTGTGAAAGCTGGCAATAAAAAATGGCAGGCTATGGAAAAGCTGGGCTGAACCGTCCCTTTGGGCCCAGTGCCCCTTGGGTGTAACCTGCTCCCTCCCACCTTGCAGCAAAGGCAACATTCCATGAGCGCACTGAAGCCACCATCCTACATTCACACCATGATCAGGGTTTTTGATTTAGAGCGCAGCGTGCGTTTTTACACGCTGCTGGGCATGAACGAGGTTAGGCGCCGCGAAGTGCCTGACGGACGCTACACGTTGGTTTACATGGCCTTTGGCCAGGGCAACGCCAGCGGGCAGGCTGAAATCGAGCTAACCTGGAACTGGGACCAGAAAACCCCCTACACGCTGGGTGACGGCTTTGGTCATTTGGCGCTTGGCATGGCTGATATCACCGCTGTGGCTGAACGCGTCAGCGCCCATGAGGGCGAAACAGGCGGCAAAGTGGTGCGCGCCCCTGGCCCGGTCAAGTTCGGCACCACTGTCATCGCCTTCCTGGCGGACCCTGACGGCTATAAGATTGAGCTGATTGAAAACGGGCTTTAAGCGCCCCCCACCCCACCAACCGTTGACAGGAACGGCCTGGCTTCCTACAAGCGCGGCATTGGATGACCGGTCGTGTCGTGCTGCTGCCTGAGAAACGCCTGATGGGCCAGCCACCTGCCCCAACGGGTCAGGCCAGCAGAGGCTGGCAACACCGTTGGGCGCCACCATGGGGTGCGCGAACCGGATAGTCATTTTCGAGAGGCCCAATTTCATGAAGCGCACTTTCCAGCCGTCCCGTCTTGTCCGCAAGCGCCGCCACGGTTTCCGTTCACGCATGGCCACTGTTGGCGGCCGCCGCGTCATCAATAACCGCCGCCGCAAAGGCCGCAAGCGCCTTTCAGCCTGATTGTGCCCAGCGCAGCCTGCAGGCCTAAGGCGGCAGGCTGGGACAAGCTGTCAAGACGTTTACCAGCATAAAGGGCGCCTGCGCATGAGGGCGCCTTTTTGCATTGTGTCTCCTCAGCACTTTGGCTTTTGCAGGCCCCCTGCCACCACTACCCCTACCTGGAAGGCCAGCCCACTATGGCACAGCCTAAGTGCACCACGATTTGCGTTATGAAAAAGCGGCCGGAATTCCTGGCTGCAGCGCGTGGGCGGAAAGTTGTCCGCCCAGGGCTGGTGGCGCAGCTGGTGCCTGCAAGCGATGAAGGTGGTGAGGTAGGCAAAGCCACCCAGCCAGGGCTTAAAGTGGGCTACACAGTGACGAAAAAGGTCGGCAACGCTGTTGTCCGCAACCGCACCAAAAGGCGCCTGCGCGCAGCAGTCCAACAAGCAAGCCAGGCCAGGGGCGGGGCACTTCCTGAAGGGGCGCTGGTGCTGATTGGGCGCGCTGGCACACGCTCAAGGCCATTTCAAGCGTTGGTGGATGACGTGGGCAAGGCGCTGCAGGCTTTCAACAGGCCCTAACTGCCTAGTGTTAAGGTGGGGTTGGCCATGTTGAAGACCTGGGGGTTGTGGCTAGCAAGCCTGCCCATTCACGCCTACCGAGTGGCCATCAGCCCCCTTTTGGGGCCACGCTGCCGCTTCCACCCCACTTGCAGTGCCTATGCCCTTCTCGCTCTCAAGCGCCATGGCGTCGTGCGCGGGCTGTGGCTCACAGCTGGGCGCTTGCTGCGTTGCCACCCCCTCCATCCAGGTGGGGTGGATGAACCGTGAACCACCCCCCTGCGTGGGGGCGGGGATTGTTTCAGAAATGATTTTCCTTCACTGTCCCCGTGCCCTTGGCCGATGAAGGCAAAGCGCTTTGCCCAGCAGGCTCGGCGCACACCAGGGCATGTATGGAGAAAGCACACAGCTGGCTGATGGATAACAATAGCAACACTTCACGTTTTATTCTGGCGACCTTGCTTTCAGCGGGGATTTTGCTGGGGTTCCAGTATTTCTACGCCCCCAAGCAGCCTGCACAGCCCCCAGCGCAGCCAGCTGGCCAGCTTGCCCAGCACCCTGGCGCGCCTGCGCCAGCCCTCACCAACGTGGCCGCCAGCACACCCGCTCTTGTGCGCCCCGCAGCTGACGTGGTGAAAGCCACCCTGGCCCAGCGCCTGCCTTTTGAAGGGCCAGACGTCAAAGGTACCTTCAACCTGGTGGGGGCGCGCCTTGATGACCTCACCCTGACGCACTACCGTCAGACCACCTCCCCCCAAAGCCCCCTGGTGCGCTTGCTGCGCCCAGCTGGCACCCCCCATCCCAACTATGTGGTCCTGGGTTGGGACGGTATGCCAGGCCACAGCCACGAGCTGCCAGGCCCTGAAAGTCGCTGGCAAGTTGAAGGCGCCCCAGGCCAGGTGCTGACGCCCGAACATCCTGTCACGCTTTCCTGGGACAATGGGCGTGGCGCTACGTTCCACATCCATCTGGCGCTGGACAAGCAGTACATGTTCAGCGTGCGCCAATCCGTTGACAACGCTACAACCAGCGCTCCCCTTTACGTGCGTCCCTTCCAACGTGTGGAGCGTGACTACCTGCCCGCTGACACAGGCTCCATGACGGCCTATGAAGGCCCCATCGGGGTGATGAACGGCCATTTGGAGGACGCCGGCTACAAAAAGCTGCGCAAAAACTCTGACAACCCCGCCCACATCGCCTGGGAAGCTACAGGCCATGGCGGCTGGGTGGGCATTACGGACAAATACTGGCTGACGGCGGTTGCCGCCCCAGCGCAAAGCTTGGTCACTGCCAGCTATGGCTACGTGATGCCGCCTGGGGCCTACCTTGCCACTATGGCCGGGCACGACATCATGGAGATCGCCCCTGGCGCCACGCTGGGCGCTGACAGCCACGTGTTTGCAGGGGCCAAGGTGGCCTCAATCCTGAATGGCTACAGCAAGCAGCTTCAGGTCCCAGGTTTTGAGAAGGCCATTGACTTCGGATGGTTCAGCTACCTGACCAAACCGATTTTCTGGCTCCTGCACTGGCTTTACAGCGTGATTGGCAATTTCGGCCTGGCCCTGATGGCCATGACGCTGGTCGTCAAGCTCATTCTGTTCCCGCTGGCCTACAAGGCCGCCGTCTCCGCAGGGCGTATGCGCTTGCTGGCGCCACGCATCAAGGCCATCAAGGAGCGCAACAAGGACGACCCGGCTGCCGCCCAAATGCAGATGATGGCCCTCTACCGGGAGGAGAAAGTCAATCCAGCCGGTGGCTGCCTGCCGGTCCTCATCCAGGCGCCGATCTTCTTCTGCCTTTACAAGGTCCTCAACATCAGCATAGACGCGCGCCAAGCGCCGTTCTTTGGCTGGATCCACGACCTTTCCGAGCCTGACCCCACCAACGCGCTGAACCTGTTTGGGCTGCTACCTTTCAACCCAGCACACTACGCCACGTTCCTGCATGTCAGCTTGTGGGGGGCGGCGCTTGGGCTGACCTTCTGGCTTTTGCAGCGTCAAACCCAAATGGTCATGGACCCCAGCCAGCAGAAGGTCATGCGTTTCATGCCGCTGGTCTATGTGTTCATCATGACAAGCTTTCCAGCCAGCCTTTTGGTTTACTACACCTGGAACAACATCCTGACCTTCATGCAGCAATACGTGATTGAACGCCACGCCAAGCTGCCTAAGGCATTGCCGCCTGAACCTGAAAAGGGCTGACCAGCCCCCCCCTTGAGGAACACCCCGCCATGACCACCCCCACACCTGCCGAAAACCAGCCTGAAGGCGCTGAACTGCGCAAGGAAATGCCCCGCGCCCCCACTGAAAACGAGCTGGAGGCTGGCCGCAAACTATTTGCCTGCCCCTGCGACTTCTACCATGGCGCCCAGGTGCTGGAGCACCTGCCAGAGGCCAACCTGCCAGAAGTCGCCTTTGCGGGGCGTTCCAACGTGGGCAAATCCAGCTTGCTGAACGCTTTGACAGGGCGTAAGGCGCTGGCGCGCGCTTCCTCAGAGCCGGGGCGCACGAAGCAGCTTAACTTCTTCAACCTCGATAATCGCCTGGCCTTGGTGGACATGCCAGGCTATGGCTATGCCAAGGCCTCCAAAAGCGTGAAGGAGGACTGGCAGAAAACCATGTTCACCTATTTGCGCGCTCGTACCAGCTTGGAGCGTGTGGTGCTTTTGGTAGATGCGCGCGTTGGCATGAAGCAGAACGACAAAGAAGCCTGCGAGATGCTGGACCGCGCAGCCGTGGTCTACCAAGTGGTGCTGACCAAATGCGATGAACTCTCCCCACCCCAGTTGGCGGCGCGCCAGGCGGAAGTGGAACGGGAGCTGGGCAAACATGCTGCCGCTTACCCGCGCGCCATCCCTACCAGTTCACGCAAGGGGGAAGGCGTGGCTGAACTGCGCGCCGTTCTGGCAGCCTTCGCTGCGCCCAAGGCCGCTCCCAAGCCAACTAACTGAAAATGGTGGGCCAAACCATGAACGCCACCCCCAACAGCCAGCCAGACACCCCCCAGCCCCTTGGCGATGAGCAGATGACGGCTTCCGTCTTGGCCCACGCCCTGCCTTACCTGCGCCGTTACGCTGGTGATACCATCGTGGTGAAGTATGGTGGCCACGCCATGCAGCAAAATGATCTGGCGGCCACTTTTGGCCGTGACGTAGCGTTGCTGAAGTTCGTTGGCATCAACCCTGTTATCGTTCACGGTGGTGGCCCGCAAATCAGCGCCATGATGAAGCGCCTGGGGGTGGAGCCGCACTTCGTTGATGGGCTGCGCGTCACAGACGCAGCCATGGTGGAGCTGATTGAGATGGTGCTAGCTGGTACCGTCAACAAGCGCGTGGCCGATTTGGTAACGCGCGCTGGCGCCCTGGCCGTTGGCCTTTCAGGGCGTGACGGCAAATTGCTGCAAGCGCGCAAAGCCAGCCACCAGAGGCGCAGCCCAGGCCCCCATGGCGAACCAGCAGGGGAAGCCGTTGACCTGGGCTTTGTCGGCATTCCCACTAAAGTGGAGCCACGGGTGCTTTACGCCCTGCTGGGGGCTGGCATCATCCCCGTGGTAGCACCTCTGGCCAGTGGCCCTGGGGGGGAAACGCTCAATGTCAACGCGGACACGGCAGCTGGCGCCATCGCTGGGGCTGTGCGGGCTTCACGTTTGCTGATGTTGACGGACGTGCCAGGTGTTCTGGACGGCAACGGCAACCGCCTGGCGGAACTGAGCGCTGGCGAAGCGCGCCAAATGATTGCTGAGGGCCACATCACAGGGGGTATGATCCCTAAAGTGGAAACATGCCTGAAAGCGGTTGAGCAAGGCGCCAAGGCCGCGGTGATTCTTGACGGCCGCCAGCCCCACAGCTGCTTGCTTGAATTGTTCACTGAAGGTGGCCAGGGCACGCTCATCAAGCCCTGAGGGAACAATAGCGCAAGCCGTCCAAACCCTGTGGGTCCGGCCAGAACGCGCCTTGGTCGGGGCCTCCTGTAAAATCCTTGAAGAACGCCTCAGGAAAACCCTCAGCAGGTGCAATCTTCCGTGCGGGCGAAGCGCCATGGCAAGCGCAGGGGGTCTGTTTGGCGCAGGGCAAGGGCGGCTTGTTCCACCAGTTCAGCTGCCCGTTCCCCGCTGCTGGCCTCACGGCAGGCCAGGCCGATTTGAAGGGCGCATTCATGGGCGGGCAAAACACCTAGAAGAAGCAAATCCTGTTCAGGTCCCCTGATTAACCCGCCGTCACTCATTTGGCAGATGCCCGTCAGCCAGGCTGCGCGCTCTGAAGCAGCGAAACGATCGCCACCATCCATCCACAACATGAAAAGGTTGGCGCCAAGCCGCCCCACCAAATCCGTAGGGCGGACAGCGTTTTTGAGCACGCTGACGGTTTGGCGCAATTTGGCTTGGTCTGTGGCAGGTCCGTCTTCAGCTTTGAACAGCCCATTGACCTGCACCATCATCAAGGTGCCAGCCATGTTGATGAAGTCAAGCCTGGCCAGGCGCCTGTCCAGTTCCTCATTGAAGGCTGGGCCCGTCAGTAAGCCTGACCCTGGCTCATGGCGCACTTGCCCCAGAATACTCTGCTGAAGCCGCCCTTGGAAGGCCTGCTGCTGGTGGCATTGCTCCAGGAAGGCCTCAGTGGCCTCCAGCTTGGCGCGTTCGCCTGCAGACCATGGTGCGCTGGCGGGGCGCTTTAACAGAACGCGCTGGCCATTTGGCAAAGTGAAGAGGTAGCTTGTGGCCTCACCGCTGCTCGGGGCTGAGGCTTGCCCTGGAACGCTGGCTGCAGCGCTGCAGTCAAAATGGTGGCACAGCAAGGCGCGCAGTTGGCGTGGCTGGCTGAGCGTGCCCGCCAGCCTGGGCAGAAGGGCGCGCCAGGAAGGCGCTTTGGGGGAGGGGTGGCTGGTTGGGCGGGTTTCGGGGAAGCCATCAATCATGAACCCCTCCTGAAACAAGGGCATGTGGAACGAGGTAGGCTGGCACCCTTGCCAGGGGTGCTGTTGTGATTGAGGCTAGCAAAGCATGGGCAGCCCCAGGCCACCACCCCCGTTGGGGGCGATGTTGCAAAGCTGAAACAGCTGCAGGGCGTTTGGCTTTTAGCAGATGGTTGTGTCTTGGTTGCGGCAGTGGCTTGCCTGAATGGTTGAACATGTTAGCACGCTCGGTCCCCAACAAGGGTTTAGCGTTGACTTGCACCCAGGGCCCAAGCAAGTTTGCAGGCTTGAACGGCAATAACCTCTCAGGATACATCATGACGGCTTCACCCACCCTGCCTGACGTGGCAGCGCTCCGCACCACCATCGACCAGCTGTGGGAAAAACGCGCTGACCTTTCCCCTCAGACGGGGGGGGAGGCGCGCGCGGCCATCAACCAGGCCCTTGACGGGCTTGACTGCGGCGCGTTACGCGTGGCGGAGGTGAAGGAGGGCCAGCGCCTGGTTCATGAATGGCTGAAGAAGGCGGTCCTGATGTCATTCCGCATCAGCCCTAATGAAGTCATGCCAGGGGCCTGCGGTGGCGCGCCTGGCTATGACAAGGTCCCCATGAAATGCGCTGGCTGGGACAAGGCTGCTTTTGAGAAGGCGGGCTTCCGCGCTGTCCCAGGCGCTGTGGTGCGCCGTTCCGCCTATATCGCCCCAGGTGTTGTGTTGATGCCAAGCTTCGTGAACATGGGCGCGCGGGTTGAAAGCGGCACCATGGTGGACACGTGGGCCACGGTGGGGTCATGCGCGCAGATTGGCCAGAACTGCCACATTAGCGGTGGCGCTGGCATTGGTGGCGTTCTGGAGCCCCTACAGGCCGCCCCTGTGATCATTGAGGACGGCTGCTTCATTGGCGCGCGTTCAGAGGTGGCCGAGGGGGTAATTGTGGAGCGTGGCTCCGTGCTGTCCATGGGGGTTTTCCTCAGCGCCTCCACCAAGATTGTTGACCGCGCTACCGGGGAGGTCTTCATGGGCCGCGTGCCGGCTTACTCCGTTGTGGTGCCAGGCACGCTGCCCCCCAAAGTGGCTGGCGGCCCAGCACTGGCTTGCGCCGTCATCGTCAAGCGCGTTGATGAGCGCACGCGCTCCAAAACCTCCATCAACGACCTGCTGCGCGACTGAACACCTATGACGCAGTCAGCAGCCATCCCAGCACGGTCTGCCCTGAGAGACCCCCTCCCCCTGTTGCAGCGCCTGCTGCGCTGCCCTTCAGTCACCCCAGAAGACGGTGGCGCCATGGCCGTATTGGCTCAGGCGCTTGAGGGACTGGGGTTTGAGGTGAAGCGGTTGGATTTTGGCTCTGAAGGCGCCAAGACCCCCAATTTGTGGGCCGTGGCAGGACCGATTGAAGATGCCGCAGGCAAGCCTGCGCCCTTCCTGTGCTTGGGCGGCCACACGGATGTGGTCCCCCCTGGTCCTGATTGGGCGCAGCCACCTTTTGCGGGGGTGGTGGCTGATGGCAGCGTGTGGGGCCGCGGTGCGGCCGACATGAAGGGGGCCTTGGCCGCTTTTGTGGCTGCTGTGGCGCGCCGGTTGGAAAAGGGGCCCCTCAAGGGGCGTTTGGCGTTCCTCATCACAGGCGATGAGGAAGGGCCAGGCCGCCACGGCACGCGCGCTGTGATTGAATGGCTGCGTGCGCAAGGGGTGCGCAGGCCTGACTTCTGCCTGCTGGGGGAGCCAAGCAACCCCACCCATATGGGCGAGATAATCAAGGTTGGTCGGCGCGGCAGCCTCAATGCCCGCGTGGTGGTCAAGGGCGTTCAAGGCCATGTCGCCTATCCCCACCGCGCTGACAACCCGCTGCCACGCTTGGTCAGGCTGCTTGACGCCCTCTCCAGCACGGTCTTGGATGAAGGCACGGAGCGGTTCGCGCCGTCCTCCCTGCAAGTGACTAGCATTGATGTTGGCAACCAGGCCACCAACGTCATCCCTGGCAGCGCTGAGGCAAGGCTCAACATCCGCTTCAATGACGCCCACAGCGGCGCCAGCCTCACAGCGTGGCTGGAGGCCATGGTGGACCGCCATGCCCCTGGCGCGGCGCTCCATGTGGATGTCAGCGGCGAATCATTCCTTACCCCGTGCGGTCATGACGTGGCCTTGCTAGCGCAGTGTGTTGAGGACGTGACGGGCCACGCCCCAGCGCTTGACACAGGTGGTGGCACCTCTGATGCGCGTTTCATCACCCATTGGTGCCCTGTGGCGGAGTTTGGCTTGGTGGGCGCCACCATGCACAAACGTGATGAGCATGTGAGCCTGCCTTCCCTTGAGGCGCTAACAGCCATCACGGAGCGTTTCATGGTGCGCATGGGGGTGTGAAACCACTCTCCCTGCCCTGCCTCGCTGCTTGGCCAAAGCTTAAAAACAGGGGCGGGTCCTTTATTATTAAGAGGCAAAGGGGTCCTCATCATAGCCCACAGCCATGAAGCACAGCCCCGTGGCGGGGGCTGTGGGGCCAGCCTGGGTGCGGTCACGCGCCTGCAGGATGCGCTTTACGTCATCAGGGTGCCAGCGCCCGCGCCCAACTTGCACCAGCGTGCCCACCATGTTGCGCACTTGGTGGTGGAGGAATGAACGGGCCTGGGTTTCCATGAAAATCACGTCCCCCTCCTGGTGGATGGTCAGTTCATCAAGCGTGCGCAAAGCGTCACGGGCTTGGCAAGCCGCCGCTCTGAAAGAGGAGAAATCGTGGTGCCCCAGCAAATGCTGGCTTGCAGCGCGCATAGCGCTGACATCAAGCGGATAGGGCACGTGGGTCATAGTGCGCGCCTGGAGGGCAGGGCGGGCGCGGCGGTTCAGGATGCTGTAGCGGTAGCGCCGCCATGTGGCGGAGAAACGCGCATTCCATGACAAACTGACAGGGGCAGCCTGCAGCACCACCACAGGGTGCGGCTTGAGGCGGTAATTCAGCGCGCCAGCCAAAGCATGGGCTGTGAGGTTGGAACCAGGCGGGAAGTCCAGGTGCGCCACCAGCCCTGCGGCATGAACGCCTGAATCCGTCCGCCCTGACGTGATGCTGGGCACAGGCTGGCCTGAGCTGAGCTGCGTTGCGGCTTCCTCAATCAGCTGTTGAATGGCTAAGCCTGATTTCTGCTTCTGCCAGCCAACGTAATCAGTGCCGTCAAACTCCACCTTGATGGCCCAGCGCTCTGGCCGTGGGCCTGACTTGTCACGCGCAGGGTCCGCCCAGGTGCGTTGGCCATGTGCTGCCGGCTGGGGGAGGGTACTCATCCCAGTTTCTGGCCAGGTTCAAGAGGATGGCCGCGCAGGAAATCATCTGTGGCCATCATGGCGCGGCCTGGCTTTTGCAGTTTGGTGAGGGCCAGCGCAGAGCCGGCGCCACACCCCACCAGAAGCTGACCCCCTGCCGCCTTCAACTGCCCTGGCGCCAGGGTTGGGTGGTGTGCTGCCACCTGGGCAGCGCCGACACGCAATGTGAACAGGGGCGTGCCTATTTTGTCCAGCAAGCGTGTGAAGCAGCCTGGCCAGGGGGTGTAGGCCCTGATTTGGCAATCCAGTTCAGGCGCCGGCCTGTTCCAGTCAAGTGCACCGTCATCGCGGCTGATTTTGGGAGCGTGGGTGACGCCGGCAGCTGGCTGGGCCTGTGGCTGGGGCGGGTTGGTCAGAACATCCAGAAGCAAGGGCGCGCCTAGGGCCGCCAACCTGTTGTGAAGGGTGGCTGCGGTATCCTGGCCTGTGATGGGCGTGGTGGCTGAAGCCAGCATGGGGCCTGTGTCCAGACCCTCATCCATCTGCATAATAGTGACGCCACTTTGGGGGTCACTATGGAGAATGGCAGATTGAATGGGCGAAGCACCCCGCCAGCGCGGCAGCAGGCTTGCATGGATGTTCAGGCAGCCGCGCTTAGGCAAGCGCAGGATTTCAGCTGGCAGCAGAAGGCCATAGGCAGCCACCACGATAGCGTCAGGCTGCAAAGCTTGGAGGTGCTCCAGTTCCGCCTGATTGGCGCGCAGCTTCAAAGGGGTGCGCACAGTGATGCCCAGCTTTTCAGCAGCCACATGGACTGGTTGGCGGCGCAGCTTGTTGCCGCGCCCTGCTGGGCGCGGTGGCTGGCTGTAGACGGCAGCTACTTCATGGCCAGCCCCCACCAGGGCCTCTAAGGCAGGGACGGCGAAATCGGGCGAACCCATGAAGACCAGTTTCATGCAGGCTTCCTCCTGGCTTGAGCTTTCCGTACATGCGGGGCGCGCGCGCTCCGTGCAGCGCCAGCCCTTGGGGCTGGTGGCGTACCCTTAGCGGCGGCGCTTCTGCTCTTTCTCCAGGCGGCGCATCACCATGTTACGCTTGAGCGTTGAGAGGTGATCAACGAACAGGACGCCGTCAAGATGGTCGATTTCATGCTGAAGGCACGTTGCCAAAAGGCCGTCCGCCTCCACCTCCACAAAGGCGCCCTCCAGGTCCTGGTAGCGCACGCGCACGCGCGCAGGGCGCATGACGTCAGCAAACTGGTTGGGCAGGGAAAGGCAGCCTTCGTGGTAGGGGGCGAGCTCCTCGCTGCTTTCAAGGATCACGGGGTTAATGAACAGGTGGGGGGCGGGGGCCTCCCCCTCATCAGGGCGGGCAAGGTCCATGATGAGGTAGCGCAGCCCTATGCCCGCCTGGGGGGCAGCCAGCCCAATGCCAGGCGCTTTGTAAAGGGCAGCAAACAGGCTGGGCAAAGCTTCCCTAATAGTGGGGAGGTCGGCTTCCTCCACCGGGCGCGCTTTGCGGCGCAGGAAGGGGTGGGGGGCCACAAGGACGGTCGCAGGCTCTGCATCCGCCACGTTTTGCAGAAGTTCAGTCAAGCTCATGGCGGGCACCATAGCGGTGCTGGTGGCGCTTTGGAAGCGCCTTGGAGCCCCCCTTGGGATGGGTCGGGGAAAAGCCTGCCCAGGCCTAAGCTCCAGCCTTGGCTCAAACCTGGACTCAGGCTTGGGGCCTAGGTAAGGGGCTTCAACGCGTGAAGTTTTCCCCCAGGTAGATGCGGCGCACATCAGGGTTGGCCACGATGGCCTCAGGCGTGCCCTCCATCAAGACATGGCCACTGTGGAGGATATAGCCACGGTCGATGACCTCCAGCGTTTCCCGCACGTTGTGGTCTGTGATGAGCACCCCAATCCCCCTGTCCTTGAGGTGCTTAACGAGGTCGCGGATCTCCCCCACCGCAATGGGGTCAACGCCTGCCAGGGGTTCGTCAAGGAGGATGTAGTTAGGCTGGCTTGCTAAGGCGCGGGCGATTTCAAGGCGCCTGCGCTCACCCCCTGAAAGCGCCAGCGAAGGGGATTGGCGCAGCCTGGTGATGCCGAACTCCGCTAAAAGGCCATCGAGCATCTCATGGCGGCGGTCTTTGTCAGGCTCCACCACCTCTAAGGCGGCCATGATGTTCTGCTCCACCGTTAGGCCACGGAAAATGCTGGCTTCCTGGGGCAGGTAGCCCACGCCCAAGCGGGCGCGGCGGTACATGGGCAGTTGGGTGATGTCGGCGCCATCAAGCATGATGGCACCCGTGTCCGCCTTCACCAGGCCAACAATCATATAGAAGCTGGTGGTTTTGCCAGCGCCATTGGGGCCGAGCAAGCCAACGGCCTCCCCCCGCTGAACGTGGAGGGAGACGTCACGCACCACTTGGCGCTTTTTGTAGAACTTGCCGATGCCGCGCGCCACCAGGCCGGTGTCGGGGTTGCTCATCTGCTCCATCATTTCAGGGCTGAGCTGGTGGGGGGGTGCTGGCTGGCTGGTGGGGGCGCTTTGCCAGCTTTCATCCTGGGCGGTGGCCGGGCTGGAAGCATCCTGGGGAGCGGCAGTTGGCGGGGCGCTTTCAGGTGGTGTGGTCATGGTCATCAACGTGCCCTCGGCGTGGCTTGGCGGCTGGTGTGGCGTGCTGGGAATCCCGCTGTCCAGGCAATTTATGGCGCAGCCAGGTACTAGGCCTGGCGCCCCTTACGGGCTTCCCCTCAAGGGTTATTGCGGCTCTCATTAGGGATGACCAGCCCTTGAACGGGGCTGTCGCGCCCAGGAAGCATGGTGGAGATACCCGTTTTCATGTTGACGAGGGCCTGGGCACCATTGTTGACGTTCTGGCCTTGCGTTACATGCACATGGCCAGCTAAGCGCGCCAGCTCCGGCCCGAAAAGGTAGACCCCCCTGTCCGAGGTCGCAACCTGCGACGGCGTCCTGACCACCACATGCCCCCAAGCAAAGGCCCTGTCCATGGTGTTGGTGTCTGGTTTGAAGGGGCGCCCGGCGCGCCGCGCCGCCCTGGCTTCACGGGCGTTCTGGGCATCGCGCGCTGCTTTCTGCGCTGCCGTCATGCCAATGGATTCAAGGATGTCGCCTGTGATGCGCTTGCCGTCATTGGTGGTGACGGTGGCCTCCCCCCTGCCAATGGAGACCTTGGTCTTGGGGTAGTATTGCAGCAGGTCGCGCGCCGTCATGACGTCCTTGGGGGTTTTGACGCGCAAATGGTCGCCTGTCATCATCATCAGGCCGCTGTCCATGTCGTAAACGCCATGGT
Organism: Formicincola oecophyllae; assembly: GCF_006542395.2. Lineage (NCBI taxonomy): Bacteria > Pseudomonadati > Pseudomonadota > Alphaproteobacteria > Acetobacterales > Acetobacteraceae > Formicincola > Formicincola oecophyllae. The sequence goes on from NZ_CP038231.1 coordinate 1,491,258, forward strand.
CACCCCAGGCCTGGTCCTGGTCGTTATAGACATGAACGTGGCTGCGCGCCTCAATGCGGTAAAGCTCCAGCCCGCCTGTGGGGTCTGTGCTGGCGTCTGGCGCTGCGTCATTGGGAGCGGGGCCTTCTGGCGGGGCCTCGTCAGCGCCGTCCGCATTGCTGGGGGGGGCGCCATCTGGCGCTTCAGGCGTGGGTTCTGGGTGGTAGTTGGGGTTGGCGGTTTTGGGGCGCAGATAGCCAATCAACATATCGGCATCAAGCGTGACGTGGTCGCGCACAGCGCGCGCGCCACCAATCAGCGTGACGGTTTGGCGGTTGCGGTCGTAAATTTCCTGGTTTTTCCAAAACAGCTGAATGGGCACGCCATGGGCCTGGTCGCCACCAGGGGCTGGTAGCTGCGCCACGGGGCTGTCTGGTTCAGTGATGTTAGCGCTGGGCGCGGTTGTGCCATCAGGCGCTGGCTGGACCTGGGCGCTTACTGGCGCAGGCTGCCAATTACTGGCCGCCAGGCAGGCCAGCAGGGCTGCGCGCTGCCACGGCCTTTTCAGTGGTGAAGGCTCAGCGGCCATGGTTTTCCTCCGCGGCAGGCTTGGGAACGGGCTTTGAAAGGTAGGGGGACGGATCGCCATTGTCATCAAAACGCCTGGTCAGGCCTGGGCCACCAAAAAGCAGGATGTTGGCTTTTTGGTCAAGGAAGGCGCCCATGGCGTCCTGCGTGCCGGAGGGGCTTTCAGCATGGACCCAATCATGGGTGGCGAGGACGCCATGGCCAAGGTCGAGGTCAGCGCTAGGCGTGTTCAGGATGAGGCCATCATTGCGATAGAGGATGATGTGACCATCCAGGTTAAGTGTGCGCTCATGCTCCATGTAGACCCCCCTGTCAGCGCGCACCCAAGCCCATGAATGGGGGCCGAGCACAATGTCGGCAGCAGGGTTCTGCAAGTTGATGCGGTTGTCAGCCAGTTGGTGGGCATGGTCGGCGGTCAGCGTGTAGGGGCGGCCGTCATCATCCACATTGCGGTAGACCATCCTGTCCATCAAGCCTGTTTCAAGCTTCAGGCGCCCCAGCTCATGGAGGACGGCTTTGTTCTGGTGCAGCAGGTGGGTGATTTCAGGCCATGCCAGAATGCTGCCGACAAACAGCCCCCCGATGACAGGCAGCGTGATGAGGAGCAGCTTCAACCGTTCCTGACGCTTGGCCAAGGCGCTGGCAGTGGGAACAGAGCGGTTGCGCGCCAGCGCCTCCTGGCGGAGTTCATCGAGGCGCCTGATGCGCTCCTGGTGGGCGGGGTCGAAATCCTCGCGTTGGGGACTGGTCATGGCTTGGGGCGCTCAGGCCGTGCCAGCGCGCAGGATGTCGTGCAGGTGGACAATGCCCTGGGGGCGGCCTGCCCCGTCCAGAACGAACATAGAGCTGACGGGGAAGTCCGGGTTGCTCATGAGGAGGAGAAGCTCCTCAGCTGAAGTTTCAGAGGTGGTGGTACGCGGCATAAGATTCATGATCGTCTCCGCGCATGTGCTGTCAAGGTCGCGGTCAAGCGCCTGGCGCAGGTCGCGTTCTGAGACTAGCCCTACCAGGCGGCCGCCGCTGTCAACAATGCCCACGCAGCCAAATGATTTGCTGGTCATTTCCATGATGACCTCACGCAAGCTCATGTCAGCGGTGCCAAGGGGCATGGTCGGCCCCTTGTGCATGAATTCCCCAACAGGGCGCAGCCGCGCTCCCAGCCGCCCTGCCGGGTGCAACAGGCTGAAGTCAGAACGGCTGAAGCCGCGCTTCTCCAGCAGGGCCATGGCCAGGGCATCCCCTATGGCCAATTGCATGAGGGTGGAGGTAGTAGGTGCAAGCCCCAGAGGGCAGGCCTCAGGCGTGGCCGGCATGATAAGCGGGACCTCCGCCCAGCGCGCCAAGGTGGAATGAGGCTGGCTGGTGATAGCAAGCCGCCGCATACCAAGGCGCAACGCATGGCGCAGCACTGCTTCCAGCTCTATCGTCTCCCCAGAGTTGGAGAGCACCAGCAGAACGTCCTCAGGCTGGAGGGAGCCTAGGTCGCCGTGGGCCGCCTCAGCAGCATGGATGAAAAGCGATGGTGTGCCTGTGGAAGCAAGGGTGCTTTGAAGCTTGCGCCCCACATGGCCTGATTTGCCAATGCCGCACACAGCCAGTCGCCCCCGGCTTTGCAAGATGATGTCCACTGCTTGGCTGAAGGCGGTGCCAAGTTCCTCCCTCTCAAGGGCGTCACGCAGGGCCACAAGGCCACTGATTTGGTTATTCAGCGTGCGCACAGGGCCTGGTGGCAAGGATTGTTCAGGGGCAGGGGTGGTGGAGGGAGAAAGGGCCATGGTCGCGTGCCTTGCGTGGAAGGTTCCTTGTCAAAGCAAGTAGGCAGGGTCGGGGCAAGGGGGGTGAACGCTACGGGGCCTGGGCTGCCCAGCCCAAGCTGCCCTGCTTACAGGCGTGCGCTGTGGGAGAAGATGTCGGGGTGGTCGTAGCCCAGGCTGTCCAGCTCAGCGCGGGTGGGCAGGAAGTCAAAGCATTGTTGGGCCAGCTCCCGGCGCCCTTCGCGCACCAGCATGGCCTCCAGCTTTTCCCATAAAGCATGAAGGTGCAGCACGTCAGAGGCAGCGTATTGCAGCTGTTCAGGGGTGAGTTCAGGCGCCCCCCAGTCAGAGCACTGCTGCTGCTTGGACATCTCAATGCCAAGCAAATCCTTGGTGAGGAAAGCCAGCCCGTGCTTGTCTGTGAAGGTGTAGACCAGGCGGGCAGCGATCTTGGTGCAGATGACCGAAGTCATGCGCACACCCAGGGCGTGTTGAAGGATGCCAACGTCAAAGCGCGCATAATGCATAAGCTTCTTGACGTTCGGGTTTTCAAGCATGGCTTTCAAGTTGGGGCAGTTGGCCCCTTTGCCGCCCATGGATTCAGGCTTGATTTGCACCAGGTGGGCTGTGCCGTCACCGCTGGAGATCTGCACCAGGCAAAGGCGGTCACGGCGCTGGTCAAGCCCCATGGTCTCTGTGTCGATGGCAACGACCGGGCCCAGGTCAAGGCCATCTGGCAAGTCGCCGTCATGAAGGTGAATGGCCTTGCTTTCGGAACCCATCGCTCCACTCCTCAGTCTCAATGGTCAAAAAAATGGTCATAAAAGGGCGCTGGAGCCGTGGCTCCGCTTCATGACCTTTAAAGCCCCATGATAGGGGCCAACAACAGCAAACGCCGCCCAGCCCACGTTCCTTGCCCGGTTTCCAGGCGAAGGTCAGGGACCGAACGGCGTTTGCAACGTAAATAATGGTGCCCAGAAGAAGACTCGAACTTCCACGTCCTTGCGGACACTGGCACCTGAAGCCAGCGCGTCTACCAATTCCGCCATCTGGGCACAGAGGCTAACCAGGTACTGCTTTCGCATCTACTTACTGAGCAGAGGCCGCACCGGGCTGGTGAGGGGATATCTAACGGGCATGGCAGCGGCGGTCAACCGCTTTTTGCGCTTGAGGGTGAAATTTTCTCCAGATTAAGCGGCGGCACTTCAAGGGGCAGCCTGCCCTGGGCAGCACGCCACTGGAACCTGGGTGGCAGGGCGGCTAGGATTGGACTGTACCCAGTGCCCCTTGCTGGGCGCCCATGGTTAGCAGGAAAATTCATGACGTCACCCACCAGTCCTGAAAACGCCCACGCGCTGCCCCCTTTGGCTTTGCCAGAAGCGCCGCCGCGCTGGGACCTTTCAGACCTCTACCCCAGCAGGCAGGACCCAGCCCTGGTGGCGGACCTGGACAAGGCCGCAACCCAGGCGCGTGCCTTCAAGGCGCGCTGGCAAGGCAAGCTTGGGGAAAGTGGCGCTGGGCTGGCCAGTGCGCTTGAAGCCTATGAAAAGCTTGATGAACTTCTAAGCCGCGCTGCCACGTACAGTTACCTGCAATTTGCTGAAGCCAGCACCGACCCTGCCGCAGGGCGCCTGCTGCAGGATGTGCGCGAGAAAATCACAGCACTTTCAGCTGACCTGCTGTTCTTCAGCCTTGAAATCAACCGGATTGAGGACGCACCTTTTGAGGTCCTCCTGGCTGACCAGGCCTTGGCTGGCTGGGCCACTTACCTGCGTGACATGCGCAGCCATCGCCCCCACCAGCTTTCAGACGAGCTTGAACAGGCCTTGATGGACATGGACGTGACAGGCCGCAGCGCCTGGGTGCGCCTTTTCGATGAGACCATGGCGGCCTTGACGGTGGAGCTGAACGGCCAGACACGGCCCCTTGATGAAGCTTTCACTCTGATGATGGATCCAGACCGCACCGTGCGCGCGAAAGCGGCCAAGGCCATCAGCGCAACGCTTGGGCGCAATAACCACCTGTTGGCCAGCATCACCAACACTTTGGCCAAAGACAAAGCCACCCGCGACAAAATGCGCAGCTTCAGCCGCCCCGTCAGCGCCCGCAACCTGGCCAACAGGGTGGAGGACGAGGTGGTTGACGCCCTCGACAGCGCTGTGGAGGCAGCCTTCCCCAGGCTTTCGCACCGCTACTACAGCTTGAAAGCTGGCTGGCTAGGGCTGGACCGCTTGGAGCACTGGGACAGGAACGCCCCCCTGCCAGGGGTGGAGGCCAGGCCGCTCAGCTGGGGGGAAGGGGCTTCCATCGTGCGGCAAGCTTACCATGGCTTCGACCCGGAGATGGGCGCTTTGGCTGACCGTTTCCTCACCAACTCCTGGATTGACGCAGCCCCGGTGCCTGGCAAAGCCTCTGGCGCTTTCGCCCATCCTGCTGTGCCTTCAGTCCATCCCTACATCTTGATGAGCTACCGCGGGCAGCCACGTGACGTCATGACCTTGGCCCATGAAATGGGCCACGGCATCCACCAGGTTCTGGCTGGGCAGGCGCAGGGGCACCTACGCTCCTCCACCCCTTTAACCTTGGCTGAGACGGCCTCCGTTTTTGGGGAGATGCTAACATTCTGCTCCCTCCTGGGGCAGGCGCCCACCCTAGCGCACAGGCGCCACCTTATCGCCTCCAAAGTGGAGGACATGCTCAACACTGTTGTGCGCCAAATGGCTTTTTACCAATTTGAGTCCAAGGTCCACGCTGAACGCACTAAGGGCGAAATCCCAGCTGCCCGCCTAGGCGAGATTTGGCGTGATGTGCAGCAGCGCAGCCTGGGGCCGGCTTTCAACTTCACCCCTGACTATGATCAGTACTGGTCCTACATACCGCATTTCATCCATTCGCCGTTTTATGTTTACGCCTACGCTTTTGGCGATTGCCTGGTGAATGCGCTTTATGGCGTCTACAGCAGCCAGCCTGATGGGTTCGCGCCCCGTTATAAGGCGCTGCTCAGCGCGGGCGGCAGCAAGCGCCACCATGAGCTTCTGGCCCCCTTTGGCCTTGACGCGCGCGACCCTGCTTTTTGGAATATCGGCCTTGACGTGATCTCTGGCCTGATTGACGAGCTGGAAGCCATGCCTGCCGCTTGAAGGCAGGCAGCCCTACCACTTTGCCCACACCAGCCCCCCACCTGACAAAGGCCACGGCCATGAGTGATCACCACAAGCCTGCCCCCACCCCCACACCCAGCCGTGACAAGCTTGATGAGAGTGGCTTCCTGGATGGCATGGGGCGTTTGCTGCGTTCATCAGGGGCCATGGGGGGTGTTGTGGCGCGCCTGGCCGGGCAGAGGCTGGGGTTTGAAACAGGTGGCGCAGCCCACGCTGAAGCCCTCAAAAACGCCCTTGGCGGCCTTAAGGGACCGTTGATGAAGGGCGCGCAGCTTCTGGCTGCTGTGCCAGGGCTGCTGCCTGAGGAATACGCTGACACCCTGGCTGGGCTGCAGTCCAACGCGCCCCCCATGGGCTGGGGTTTTGTCGCGCGCCGCATGAAAGCGGAACTGGGGCCTGAATGGGGGCGGCATTTCAGCGCTTTTGGCCGCACGGCCGTGGCTGCGGCCTCCCTGGGGCAGGTGCACAAGGCGCGCTTGCCCGATGGGCGCTTGGTGGCGTGCAAGCTCCAGTACCCTGGGATGGACAGCGCCGTTGAAACCGACCTGGGCCAGTTGCGCGCCCTGCTTGGTGTTTACCGCAGTTTCAGCACCACCATCAGGCAGGATGAAGTTTACGCCGAGCTAGCCGAGCGCATGAGGGAGGAACTGGACTACCAACGCGAAGCCGCCAATCTGCGCTTGTACCAGCATATGCTGGGCACATCAGCGCAGGTGCGTGTGCCTAATCCCGTTGATGACCTCACAACCAAGCGGCTGCTGGTCATGGAATGGGTGGAGGGTAGCCCCGTCGGCGCTGCTTTCACCCCCGACATGGCACAGGAAGGGCGTAACCAGGTGGCATCCGCCCTTTTTAAAGCCTGGTACAAGCCCTTTTACCATTACGGCGTCATCCACGGTGACCCCCACCCTGGCAATTTCACCTTGCGTGCGGGGGAAGGGGGGGAAGGTCCTGGTATCAACCTACTTGACCTTGGTGCCATCAGGGTATTCAGGCCACGCTTCGTCCATGGCGTTGTGGAGCTGTACCGCGCCCTCCAGGAGCAAGATGGCGAGCGTGCCTACCACGCTTATGAACTTTGGGGCTTCAAGGGCCTCTCGCGGGAGACGGCGGCCATTCTGGGCGAATGGGCCCGGTTCTTTTTCAAGCCCCTGCTGACCGACCGTGCCGTAACCATGCGTGAGAGCAACAACCCTGAAGCAGCCCGCGCTATGCTGGAACAAGTGTTTGAAGGGCTGAAACGCACAGGCGGCGTTACGCTACCGCGTGAATTCGTCATGCTGGACCGTTCAGCCATTGGTCTTGGCAGCGCTTTCCTGCGTCTTGACGCCAAGCTGAACTGGCACAGAATGTTTGAAGGCCTGCTGGAAGGCTACAGCCTAGCTGCTTTGGAGCGCCAGCAAGCCGCCGCTTTGCAGCAGGCTGGAGTGCCGGGCCCTGACGCGCCCACTGCTTGAAGGGCAGCTGCACTTTTGAGGCCAAACCACACCCCAGTGTTGGCTAGGGCATGGCCACAGTCCCAGTAGCCGCTGGGGGACTTGCTGGTAGTGCTGGGCTTATTTCTTCAACAAATGCCCAAGGTACTCTTCAGCCAAACTGGCCAAGGCAGGCCCAAGGCTGCCAACGGCTGTGGGGTGGGCGGCCGCTTCCTGGGGCTGGGGAGTTGGTGCCTCTGTGCCCTGGCTGGCCTGGGCTGGTTCCTGGCTGGCTTGTGGGGCTTCAGGTGAGGCAGGGGTGGAGCTGGTTTGGGCAGGCGCTTTCTCGTCACCATGGAGGAGGTGTGCAGCAGCCCCAGCCAGCCCCAACCCCTGGAGGGCCTTGGTGACGGAACCCATGTTGGCCTCACCATTTTTGACGGCCTGGGCTAGGGTTTCCAACCGCCCTGCCCACTGGGCAGTGGTGGATTCGCCATTGCCGGCCATTTGGCGCAGGTTCTGCGCCAAGCTGTCAAGAAGGCTGGCCCCTTGCTGGGCCGTGCCTTTGAAGCCGCTCAGGGCATCCATGATTTTCTGCGTGTCCATTGACGCTTCTCCAGGGTTTGGCCCTTGGTGGGCACAGTTGTGAACTGAACGTGTGAACTCAACGGGCTTGGCGCAGCGCAAAGACTGCGGCCGACCGCCAGGGACCATCTTGGCGCATTTCACCCCACCGCCGCCAGCCCGCGCCCCTTTGAAGGGGTGAAGGGAATAAGGTGACGTGAAGCTCAGCTGGGCAGCTGGCTGAGCTTTTGGCTAACAGTCAGCCATTGGCTTTTGACCTCATCGAGGCGGCGTGCCAGCGTGAATGGATCCTCCTGCTCTGCAGCGGGGCTGGTGAGGAGAGCCTGCATCTCAGCTTGCAGGGCCTCTGCTTGCGCCTGCAGGCGTGCACGTTCAGTGGTGGGGGTGGCGTTTGTCATCGGGTTTCCTGTTGTGTTCAGCGGTCCGCATTGTGCCAACGCATCTGGGTGTAGGGGGCTGGCTGGTACGTTCCCATGGGGCGCCCCGCTGGCGGTATCGCTGTAGCCTTGCCTTGCGTGGGGGGGAGGTAGGTGAATTCGTAATCCGTTAGCGCCCAGCCAGGCATGTCAGCGAAAAAGCGTGTGTTCTGGCTGGGGTCGTTGGCTTTGCGGAAATCCGTGATGGCTTTCTGCGACCCTGGGTCAGCCTGCAGTTCAAGCGCTTGGCCGCCCTGCACCAGGGCTGCCAGCCATGATTGCTGCACAGCGGCGCCAAAGCGGCGTTCATCCAGAGGGTTGAGTTCCGTCACCACCTGGTCGCCACGGCAGCGCCCCGCTGTGGGCAGCCAGAATGTCTGGCCGTTAGCGAACCACAGCGCCAGAGGGCCCTTGGTGCAGTCAAACCATTGCCTGCTGGCGATGACGCGCGCCGTATCCTCCAGCCCTTGGCGTTCACGCGGCACGGGTTCAATCATGATGGCGTTGTTGCCAGAGAGGTCATCACCAGTGAACTGCAGCATGGGGATGGGCACGCGGCGCGCGAAATCCTGCGCCAAACCCCATTGCCCTGAAATCCTACCCATGGTGCGGGTGGGGCGCGCCATGGTGGGGGGTTGGCTTTTCGAAGGGGCGTCAGGATTGGTTTGCAAGCTGTAGCCTGGATCGTAGGTGGCAGTAATGGCGTGGCGCACAACCAGGCAGTTGATGAGCCTAACATCCCTGGCTGGGTAGAGCAGCCCGCTTGGGCCCTCGTAATAAGTGGGGTTGGAGGCGTCATCCCCCCGCCCCGCTGAAAGGTAGGGCAGCTGTTGCCCTGCCTGGAGTGCGCCTGTGCCATCCTGGGGTTGGGGGGCGTGGCTGGCCACCGCCACGCCTTCACAGGTGTCAGCGCGCATCTGGGCCTGGGCTGAGGCCAGGCCCAGCGCGCTGGCCATGCCCCCCCACAGTGCCAGCGCCGCCATTCTGCTGCCCGCCATCCTGGGGGTGGACCCTTTCCGCTTGTTGACCATGAAGCAACCCCCCTCCTTCATTGTGCCATTCTGCCACGCATTTTGGCCAGCTGTGCCTGACCATCCCCTGCAAAGGGGTGGCAGAAAGCGACTGCCGGTTAGCCAACCGCTTACTGGTTCTTACACCTTGCCCCCAACCAAAGCCACCAACCCCAGTTGGCCTGGCGCTGGCCTTGATGGGGCCGGGGCATTGCAGGCGCAGGGCCGAATGCTGTTACTGTTGTCCCAGCAACCCCAGGACAGCCGCAATTCCAAAATCTAACTGAACAACCCAACCCCATGAAGGAGCCTTGCCTGTGAAGTCATCCGACACCGCTTCTGCCAATCCCAGCCAGCCATCATCCCAGCCTGAACCTGACCCACGTGTTTGTGTGCGCATGATGGTCATTACCGGCACGGCCTGTTTGTGGTGCGCCATTTTGGTTTTGGGCAGCCTTGGGGCGCTTTTAGCCCGCCATGGTGCGGCCAAAGTTATTCCACTGCTGTGCGTTGGGGGCTTTACTTACGTGGGGGTGGGGGCCTGGCGTTGCTTGCGCCAGGTGATGGCGACCCGCAGCGAGGCGGTACAGGGGCAGGACATGCGCCTTTACGACAAAGGCATGCGCCTTCCGCCAGAACGTGCCCAGCGCCTGGGGATTGCCATGGCGGCCATCAGGCGGGACTGGCGCCAGGTCCTGCTTTCAGGCGGGGGGATTTTCGTTTTGGCTGGGTTGCTGGCGCTACTGCTTAACCATTGATGTTCCCATAAGCTGGGCTCCAATGCCTTGGTGACCAGCGTGTTCGCCTTCAGGGGCGGGCTGGCTTCTGCCCTTGGTGCGCCGGGGGCCAGATGACCACTAGGTCGGGCCAGATGCGTTCGCGGACAGCGGCAGACAGCCTGTCCCAGCTGTGCAGGTCTACCGTCCAGGGCAGGGCTGTATCGGTTAGGGCGGCGTTGAGTTCAGCATAGCGCGCTGGCGGCGGTGGCAGGGGGGCCATCACCACCATGTTGAGGTTTGAGCGCTCGCGCGCTTCATGCCGCGCACGGGAACCATAGGCACACACTGTCCAGCTGGCTGCAAAATCAGCCAGGATGGTCTGAATGATGGCCCAGTGGACAAGAGAGATTTCCAAAGGGGGCGCGCCTGGCGCAGGCGCTTTGGAATGACCTGCTGGGATGATTTCTGGCAGGCCGTCTTCGTCCAGGACCACTTCCTCCCAGCGGGCTGGATCCCCCATGCGGTCGCGGGCGTGGCTGGGGGCGTTGTCAGCATAGTCATGCTTATGGTCATGGTCGTTGGGGTTATGCACGGCACTGGCCTCCCGTTCTGTTGTGTTCTTTGGCAGGGTGGGCGCGCGCTCACTCCGCGTCAAAAGCGCGCTGGACTTCCCCCACCCCCTTGGGGCCCGTGGCGATGATAAGCTGTGCTAACAAGCGTGCCTGAACAGGGCTGAGCCGCCCAGCGGCCACGAAGCCACGCGCGCTGTCATTGACCTCCACATCGCGGTTGGTGAAGCCCTCCGCTGGGCGGCGTGAACGCACAACCAAAACGCCCTTGGCGCGGGCTTTGTCTAGGGCCTCCAGCACGGCCTTGGGGGCGTTGCCATCGCCAACGCCTGCCAGCACTAGCCCTTGCGCGCCACGCGCCACGGCGTCCTCAACGGGTTGGGCGTCCAGCCCAGCGTGAACATAGATAATGTCCACCCGCGGCAGGTCATGGCCAGGCAAGTCGTAAAGGGGGTCATGGTCTGGCGTGCGGGTGTCTGGGGCCTGCGCGAAGCGCACTTGGTCGTCATCCACCCAGCCTGCCACGCCGCCATTGAGTGAGCGAAACGTTTGCAACGCTGTGGTGTGGGTTTTGCTGACGTTGCGCGCGCTGTGGATTTGGTCGTTCATCACCACAAGGACGCCACGCCCATCCGCCTGGGGCGCCAGGGCTGTGCGCGCTGCTGCCAGCAAGTTGGCTGGGCCATCAGCACTGGTGGCGCTAGCTGGGCGCATGGCGCCCGTTATGACGACAGGTGTGTGCCCACCATAGGTTTTGTGGAGGAAATAGGCGCTTTCCTCCATGGTGTCCGTGCCATGGGTGATGACGATGCCGCAGGCCTCATGGTGGATGTCCGCTTGGTGGATGCGCGCTGCCAAATGGCGCCATACGGCCTCGTTCATGTCTTGGCTTGGAATGTTGGCGATCTGCTCCACCCGCAGCTGCGCCAAATGCCCTAAGGCGGGCACGCTGGCCACCAAATCAGCCCCTGAAAGGCTGCCTGCCTTGTAGCCGACCGCTGAAAAGCCATTGGGCTGCCCAGCGATGGTGCCCCCTGTGGCCAGGACAAGCAGTGTGCAGCGCTTGCCGCCTGAGCTTGAAGGCTGGTTGCCGCCTGTGTTTGGGGCGCTGGTAGCGGCGTTGGCGCCCCCTGGCTGGATGGCCGCCAGCCCAGCAGCTAGTGAAAGCGCCAAGCCCACGCCGCGCCCCACATGGCGCCATGATTTTCCACACTCTGTGCCGCCTGGCTGCATAAGGCGCTCTGAATTGGCGGGAGCTGGGGCCTGCCACAAGGAGTGTAGGGGGCTTGAGGGGTTGTGGGGCTGCATGTTTGTTCTTTCAATCAGGGTTAAGAGCACGGTGGGGGCTGGTTGGCTGGTGTAGGGGATCCTGGTGCGCCCTCACCGCAGCAGCCCTACGATCAAGGGCCCCAAAAGGGTGAGGAGCACATTGGCCATGGCGTAGGTGACGACAAAGGAGCGCGCCGGCACCATGTTGCCGGCCTGGGTCAGGGCTTCGCCAAAAGTTGGGTTGGAACTGCGCGCCCCCGCCAGGGCGCCCGCCAGCAGGGCGCTGTTGCGGTACTTCAGGACTTTGAGCGCGAACAGGGTGGCCACCGTGACGGGCACCACCGTTACCACCAGGCCGGCTGCAAACATGCTGGCGCCATGGGCCAGCAGCGCGCCCACCATCTGCCGCCCTGCGTTGAGGCCCGTTACGGCCACAAAGCCTGGCAGGCCAAGGTCAACCATCAGGCTGGCGGCTGGCGCTGGCAAATTGCCGACATGGGGATGGCGCCCATGCCACCAACCCATCCCAAGCCCAGCCACCAAGCAGCCACCCCCTGTGCCGAGCGTCAGCGGCACGGGGCCCACATGCAGCGTCAACGTCCCGAGTGCCAGCCCGAGTGCCAGCCCAGCGCCATGGTAGGCCAGGGCTGATTTCTGCCCAGCTGCCAGCAAGACGCCAAGCTGCTGGGCTGCACGGCGTACGTCCCCAGGCAGGCCGTACAGGGTGATGATGTCGCCTGTGCGCGCTTTGTGGGCGTTTGGCGCCAAGGCCTTGCCGTTGCGGCTGACGCCCTGCAGGTGAACGCGCAGCCCCGTGACGGGCGCAATGTCCGCCAGAAGGGCCGCATGGCTGTGGCCGAACAACCCAGCATCCTTGCCAAGGCGCACGCGGCCCCGCATCAGGACGGTGTCCATGCAGAAGGCGTCTGCCGCCTCAGGCCCGATGCGCCGCCCAGCCGAAGCCACATGCCCCCGCGGCCCCAGGAGCATCACTAGGTCGCCTTCCAGCAAAGGGGCGTCAGGCGCTGGCGTGACGATGTGGCCTTCAAGGCGGGCGCGCGGTACGCTCACCCCCATGGCCTCCACGCTGCCCACCGTCAGCCCTGGCTGGGCCACCCTGTAAACCCGGCTGAGAAGTTCAGGCAGGGCGCCATTCGGATTGGAGGTGTGCAAGGGGGCTGGTTGGCCTGGCGCGCCTGCGCGCCCCGCCTCCAGCGCAGCTTCCCTGATGCTGCGCCCTGCTAAGCGCGGCATCACCTGGCATATCAGGAACAAGGTGCCAACAAGACCGAAAATGTAGGTCACGGCAAAGCCGACAGCCACATTGGCTTGCCAGAGCGCCACTTGGGCAGGAGGCAGGCCGAGGCGCTCTATGGCTGTGTCTGCAGTGCCGATGATGTCTGATTGCGTCAATGCACCTGAGGCGATGCCAGCTGCCGTTCCAGGGTCGAACCCCCACCACCAAGCGCAGGCCAGGACGCACAGCAAGCTGGTCAGCGCCAGCACCACAGCGATGCTGACCTCACGCAGGCTTGAGCGCCCAAGGGAGCCGAAGAACTCTGGCCCAGAGCCAAAGCCGATGGCGTAGATGAACAGGGCGAACAGGACCATGCCCACTTGGGGCGCCACTGTGACACCGCACTGCGACAGGAGCACGGCCACCAAAAGGGCGCCTGCCACATCCCCTGGGCGGAAGCCACCCACGCGCACGCGCCCCACCAAGGCCCCCAGCCCCATGGCCAGGAACAGCGCCACCAGGGGGAACTGGCGCAGGAAGCACCCCCCCTGCACCCAACCGTGCTGCAGGAGGTGTAGTGCCGTGGCCGTCACAAAGCCCCCATGCGGATTGGTTGCGCGCTAGCAGGATTGGCGCTCACATGTTCAAAGCCCATTCTGGCCCTTGCCGTCCCAGCCCCAGCCAAGGGCCGGGGCGTAAAGGTTGCCTCATACTCAAAGTTCCACAGGCGCCGGTATTGCGCCCGGTCCCGCGCAGGCAGGGCAAACCCTGCCAAGGGCCTTCTTTAAGGGGGGCGGGCGCAGCTGTAAAACGCGCACCCCCTCCCCTGTTGAAGCAGGGCTTGGCAAGACCCATATTCAGGCCATGCCAGCACCAGAGACACCCCCCGAAAACATCACTCCAAACACGCTTCAAGCCACGCAAAGCACCGTTCCAGCCAGCGCGTCCCCAGCCCGGAAATCAACCGCCAAACCAGCACGCCCTGTTGAAGCCAAGCAAACCGACTTCATGCCAGAGCGGATGCCCGCACGCCCCCTCGTCAAGCCATTCAAGCTTCACGCTGGCTTCACCCCCTCAGGTGACCAGCCAGAGGCCATCAAAGAACTGGTCAAGGGGCTTGAGGACGGCGAGCGTGACCAGGTCCTGCTGGGGGTGACGGGTTCTGGCAAAACCTTCACCATGGCCAGCGTAATTGAGAAGGCCCAGCGCCCAACGCTTCTCATGGCGCCCAATAAAACGTTGGCAGCCCAGCTCTACCAGGAAATGAAGCAGTTCTTCCCTGAAAACGCGGTTGAGTACTTCGTCTCCTACTATGATTTCTACCAGCCCGAAGCCTACGTGCCGCGCACGGACACCTTCATTGAGAAGGACAGCCAGCGCAATGAGCGCATCGACCGTATGCGCCACGCCGCTACCCAGGCCCTTCTGGAGCGCAACGACGTCATCATCGTGGCTTCCGTCTCCAGCATCTACGGCATTGGGTCGCCTGAATCCTACGCCCGCATGACGGTGGAGATGAAGCCGGGCCTTGACCTCAGCCGTGACGATCTGGTGCGCTCGCTTGTGGAACTGCAATATGAGCGCAACGACATGGCCTTTGAGCGCGGGCGCTTCCGCGTGCGTGGCGACAGCATCGACATCTTCCCCGTCCAGAACGAGGACCGCGCCTGGCGTGTGGCCTTTTTCGGTGACGAGATCGAATCCATTATTGAGTTCGACCCCCTGACAGGCGAGAAGACTGCCACGCGTGAGCGCGCCATCCTCTACCCCAATTCCCATTACGTCACCCCCCGCCCCACCTTGAACCAGGCCATGAAGGGCATCACGGTGGAGCTGGGAGACCGCCTGGCCGAGCTCAAAGGCCAGAATAAGCTCCTGGAGGCCCAGCGCCTGGAGCAGCGCACCAACTTCGACCTGGAAATGATCGAGACGGCAGGCGTCTGCAAAGGGATTGAGAACTATTCGCGCTACCTTTCAGGGCGCAGGCCAGGGGACCCGCCCCCAACGCTTTTCGAGTACCTGCCTGAAAACGCCTTGCTGATCGTTGATGAGAGCCACGTCGCCGTGCCGCAGATTGGCGGCATGGCGCGCGGTGACCAGGCGCGCAAATCCACCCTTGCCGAACACGGCTTCAGGCTGCCTTCCTGCCTGGACAACCGCCCCCTTTCCTTTGCTGAATGGGACGCTTTCAGGCCGCAGACGGTTTTCGTCTCAGCAACGCCTGGCCCTTGGGAGATGGAGCGCACGGAAGGCGCCTTCGCTGAGCAGCTCATCAGGCCAACGGGGCTTCTTGACCCCATTACGGTGGTCAAGCCCGTTGAAGGGCAGGTGGATGATTTGTTCCATGAAGCGCGTGAGACCATCGCCCAAGGTGGGCGGGTGCTCGTCACCACTTTAACCAAGCGCATGGCTGAGGACTTGACAGAGTACCTTTCAGAGCATGGTGTCAAGGTGCGCTACCTCCATTCCGACATCGACACGCTGGAGCGCATCGAGATCATCCGTGACCTGCGCTTGGGCGTGTTTGACGTCCTGGTGGGCATCAATTTGCTGAGGGAAGGGCTGGACATCCCCGAATGCGCGCTTGTCGCCATCCTGGATGCTGATAAGGAGGGCTTCCTACGCTCGCGCACGTCTTTGGTGCAGACCATTGGCCGGGCGGCGCGCAATGAGAATGGGCGCGTCATCCTCTATGCTGACACCATGACGGGCAGCTTGAAGGAGGCGCTTGAGGAGACAGCGCGCCGCCGCGCCAAGCAAATGGCCTGGAATGAGGCCCACAATATCACGCCTAAGAGCGTTTCAAGCCGCATCAACGACAGCGCCTTCCCAGAGCGGGAGGAGGAAGGGCAAGACCAGCAGGCGCAAACCCCTGAGCCCCAGGTGGACGCTGGACCACCCTTGGAGAAGCTGCGCCAGCAAATGCGTGAGGCCGCCGTGGCGCTGGAGTTTGAGGAGGCTGCGCGCCTGCGCGATGAGATCGCCCGCAGGGAGGCCCTTGAGCTTGGGCTGGCCGTGCCCCAGCTTGCAGCGCCGCCAGGGGCTGCGGCGCGCCCCAAGCGGCGGCGCAGAAGTTAAAGCAGATGCTGAACTTGCCAGAGGGCCGCCAGGCCGGTGTTCCTTGGGGTGGCTAGACGCATGGACTGAAAGGCAGGAGAATGGGCCCATGCCACCCTCACGCCAACCCTCACGCTCCACCCCAAGCAGCCAATCTGGCCAAGGGGGCAAGCCAGCTTTGCACCGCTACCTCTCCCCCCAAGGCCATGAGCGTTTCAAGCGGGAGCTGGAGGAGCTGACGCGGGTTGAGCGCCCCAAGGTCGTTGAGGTCGTCTCCTGGGCGGCCTCCAATGGCGACCGCTCTGAAAACGCTGATTACCACTACGGCAAGCGCCGCCTGCGCGAAATTGACAGGCGCATCCGCTTTCTGGTCAGGAAGCTTGATGAGGCCATCATCGTTGATCCAGCCGCCCAAACTAACCGCGGGCGCGCTTTCTTCGGCGCCACGGTGCGCTACGTTGACGAAAACGATGTTGAAGCCACAGCAACCCTCATGGGCGTTGATGAAGCCGATACAGTGCGTGGCGAGATCAGCCTCCTCTCCCCCTTGGCCCGCGCGCTGCTTGGCACCAAGGTGGGTGATGAGGTGACGGTCGCTACCCCCAAGGGCCCCCGCTTGCTGGAAGTGCTGGCCATCACCTACCCCCCTGCCAGGCCTGTTGGCTGAAGCGCCCAGCCCCGCTATCTTCCGCTCGTCCCCCAGCCGCAGCCAGGCTGCCCCACCACGCCCACGCTAGAGAACCATGCCAGGAAACCACGCTATGAACAGCCCCCGCCGCCTGGTCGCCGTCCAGATGGACCCCCTTGAACAGGTCGACATCAAGGGCGACACCACATTCGCCCTGATGCTCGAAGCCCAGCGGCGTGGCCATGAGTTGATGGTCTATAACCCTAGCGACCTAGCGCTGGAGGTGGGCGGCACCCCCAACCCTGGACTGCTGTCAGCCCAAGTGCGCCCTGTGCAAGTGCAGCGCGTGGCAGGCGCCCATGCGACATTTGGCCCTGCGCGCGCCATCGACCTGGACGGGGCGGACGTCATCCTGATGCGCCAAGACCCCCCTTTCGACATGGCCTACATCACAGCCACTTTCCTGCTGGAGCACGTCCATGGCGCAAGCAAGCGCAGCGCCTCTGGCCAGACATTGGTGGTGAATAACCCCACCGCTGTGCGCAACGCACCTGAGAAGCTCCTCGTCACACAGTTCCCGCAGTTCATGCCGCCCACGCTGGTCACCGCTGACCGCAGCGCTATGGAGATATTTCGCAAGCGCCATGGCGACATCATCGTTAAGCCACTTTACGGCAATGGCGGCGCTGGCGTGTTCCGCGTCCGCCCTGACGATGGCAACTGGAAGGCCCTTTTGGAACTGTTCGCCGCCCACAGCCGCGAACCCTTAATGCTGCAGCGCTACGAGCCTGCAGTGACCAAAGGGGACAAGCGCATCATCTTGGTGGATGGCGAACCCATTGGCGCCATCAACCGCGTTCCGCAAGAGGGGGAGACGCGCTCCAACATGCATGTGGGCGGTGTGGCGGAGAAAGCCACCCTAACAGCGCGTGACCGCGCCATCTGCGCTGGCATCGGCCCTTACCTGCGCGAGCATGGGCTGATTTTGACGGGCATTGACGTCATCGGCGACTGGTTGACGGAAATCAACGTCACCTCCCCCACTGGCCTGCAGGAGCTGGACCGTTTCGATGGCATCAACAGCGCAGCCTTGGTGTGGGACGCCATTGAAAGGCGCCTGGCAGCGGGCGCCTCCCCAAAGGCAGCCTGAAAGGCGCTGGCGGAACGGCGGTGCAACCCCATTTTGCAAGTGCCAGGAGGCCTTGGCGCGTGAAAGAGTTGAAATCCGCAACAAAGGGTGGTTGAACAGGGAACCATCACTGAAAAAAGCTTCTTGATGCGAAGCGCTCCAGCAGAGGTGTCGCCAATCTGATGAGTTCCACTACCGAGCCACGGTTTCCACTGGATGCCGAAGGGGTCAAGGCCGCCTATCACCGCTGGGCACGTTTTTACGACATTGTTTTTGGCACCGTCTCCTCCTGGGGGCGGCGCAGTGCGGTGGACCGCGTCAACACCCTCCCTGGTGATAGGGTGCTGGAAGTGGGCGTGGGGACCGGCCTAGCGCTGCCACACTATAGGCGGCGGAAGAAAATAACGGGCATCGATCTTTCAGGTGACATGCTCGCCCACGCCCGCGAGCGCGTCAACAAGCTGCGCCTTTCCAACGTGGAACGGCTGGCGGAGATGGACGCTGAGGCAACCGACTTTCCCGAGAACAGCTTTGACATCGCTGTTGCCATGTATGTGGCGTCCGTGGTGCCGCACCCACGCCGCCTGCTGGCGGAACTCAAACGCGTGGTCAAGCCTGGTGGGCATATTCTGTTCATCAACCATTTTGAGGCCAAGCACGGTTGGCGCCGCACAGTGGAACAGCTAATGGCCAAAAACTCCCGCACGCTGGGGTGGCACCCTGACTTCGCTATGGAAAGCTTGCTGCCGCCTGAAGATATGGCGCGCGCCACCATCACCCCCATGCACCCCATGGGGCTGTTCACCCTTGTAACCATGCCCAATTCCAAGAAGGACTGAAGGGCCGTTGGACAAGGGGGCGTTCCCCTAAACGCCTTTAGACGTCTTAGCACCTGGGTCTGAATCCAGGTGCCCAGGCAGCAAAACGCCCTGGCACCCTTTGCTTGAAGGGCGCGCCAGGGCTTTGCGTTTGCACTTATGGGGAAAGAGGGACGTGGGGCGTGGGACTGTTTTTAGTTCACAGTTCCCAACCTTTGTACCCTATCCCTTTGGGCGTCAATCTTTGAGCTTGGCAGCAAGCTTAGCAACATGCGCCCCCAGGAATGACGCCCCCTCAAGCTCATTAGCTATAGGCTGGCGCTTGCCGTCTGCGCCAGCGCTGGTCCCAGCACCCCAAGGTGCACCGCCAGAAACCGTGCCGTCCTCAAGCAGGCCTTTGTAGCTGTAGGGCAGGCCTGCCACCACCATGCCATGGGCCATGAGGTTGATGGCCAGTGAAAACAGCGTGGTTTCCTGCCCGCCATGCTGGGTACCTGTGGAGGTGAACACGGCACCCACTTTGCCAATCAGCTTGCCTTGCAGCCATTCCTGGCCGGTGCGTTCCCAAAAGCTGGCCATCTGCGAAGGCAGCCGCCCAAAGCGTGTTGGCGCCCCGATGATGATGCCGTCATAGCTTGGCAGTTCTTCAGGCACGGCCAGGGGGGCAGGCTGGTCCAGTTTGAAACCATGGCTTTCCGCCACTTTTTCAGGCACCAGCTCTGGCACGCGCCGCAGGTCGCACTGCGCGCCAGCCTGGCGTGCACCTTCTGCCACTGCTTGGGCCATTTTCTCCGTGTGGCCATAGGTGGAATAGTAAAGGACAAGGATGCGTGGTGCCTGGGTCATGGTCGTTCTCTCCTGCTTCCAGTCAAAAAGGGTTGGGCTTCAGCCAGCCTGCTGGATGGCTGAAAGGCGCCACGTCCCACCTGCGGCCGGGCGGACGAACGTCCAGTCCTCCGTCACGGTCTGTGGCGCTGTGCGGCTGCCGTCCACCACAGTGCCACCAGCGTCCACAGTGTAGTCAAGCAGGCTGTACTGCATGGCCACGGTGGCGTAGGCCTGGCCGTTCTCAATCCAGGCTTCTGAAAGGTCGCCATGGATGAAGCGCACGTCGCCTGTGTGGTTGCGCAGGCCTTTCTGGCTCAGCTCGTCCAGCTGCTCTGAGAAGTACTGGTACATCTCAGGCGTAGTCAGGCGCTGAAGGGTGTTCATGTCCAGCTGGCCCCAGGCGGTCTCCACCTGGACCAACATGGCGGAGAACGCGTTGTAATCAGCTGGAGTGGGGGTGAAGGGCTGCTGCGCAGGCGCCTGCTGGGCAGGGGCCAACTGGCCCTGCGCTTGATTTTCCTGGCTCACGGCACCCAGGTTGCGCCCTTGCCACAGCTTGATGAGCCAACGGATGATCAGCGCCAGGATGAGGACCTGCAGCAGGAACCCAAACAGGGAACTGCCCCCTGTGAAGCCACTCAGGATGCCGTGGCCTGAAAGCATCCCGAACAGCCCCGCCCCCAGCAGCCCCCCCATGAAGCCTGTCATAAAGGGGTGGCGCGAAACGAATCCGGGGCGCTGTGCCATGGTCATAGGTCTGTTTCCCATCAGGGGGCGCTGCATGGAGGGTGCTTGGGCGGGGCGATCGAACTGCGGGCGGGGGGTGTAGGTGCGGTCCATTGGGCGCGCCCAATGGGGGGTCAGGCTGGTGCGCGGCGGCGCGCTCCAGGTGTGGGAGCCGCGACTGCCCATGGAGAAGCCGCGCCCTGCGCGTGCCTCCGCAGCGCTAGGCGCCAGAAGCGAAAGGCCTGTCACCGCAATGAGCAGAGATGCCATGAAGGGGTGGGCACGCCTATGGGAAAGGGTGTGGGTGGTGGTCATGACGGCTTCTCCCTGCTTGGTGGGTGACGTGGGGTGCGTGACATGGGCAGCGTTCAGGAATGGCGCTGAGGGGCTTTGCGCCAGCTTCACCCAGCCCATGCTCAACGTTTGAGGGCCTGGCTGATGGTCTCAGGGGCGAACTCCCCTTCCGCCATGCCCACAGTGCTGACAACAGGGCTTGATGACAACATCTTTTGCGCAATGGCGATGATGTCATCAGCCGTCACGGCCTCAATACGCGCCACCGTCTCCTCCACGGGGATGGGGCGGCCGTGCACCTGGATCTGCCGCGCCAGCTGGCCGCAGCGGCTGCCTGTGCTCTCACGCGCCATCAGGAGGGATGCTTTGAGCTGGGCGCGGGCACGGGCGAGTTCATCAGCCTGGACGGGTTGGTCAAGGCGCCTGAGCTCATCAATCAGCACAGGCACCAGCTCAGCCAGCTTTTCTGGCCCCGTCCCAGCGTGAATGCCGAAAACGCCGCTGTCCTCATAAGGGCTAACAAAGCTGTAAACACTGTAGACCAGGCCGCGCTTTTCGCGGATTTCCTGGAACAGGCGCGATGACATCCCCCCACCCAGAAGGGTGGAGAGCACCATGGCGGCGTAGTAGGTGTCGTCACGGTAGCTGGGGGCTTCAAACCCCAGCATGAAATGGACTTGGTCGAGGTCACGCGGGGTGTGGACGCGCCCACCAACGTAGCGTGCCGGCATGGCCTTGGGCACTTCCGCGCTGGGCAAGCTTGCGAACGCTTGCGCCACGTGGCGCACAAGCTCGTCATGGTCCAGGTTGCCGGCGGCAGCTATCACAGTGTTGCGCGTGCTGTAATGGCGCTTCATATAGCCTGTTAGGGCATCGCGCCCCATGGCAGCGATGGTAGCAGCAGGCCCCAGCGTGGGCCAGCCCATTGGCTGGCTGGGGTAGGCTGTGGCCTGGAAGGTGTCGAAGGCCACATCGTCTGGCATGTCGTTGGCTTGGCCAATCTCCTGGAGGATGACGCCGCGCTCGCGCTCGATTTCCTCAGGGGCGAAGAGGCTGCCCGTCAGGATATCGCCGATAATGTCCACCCCCAGCGCCAAATCCCCCTTGAGGAGCTTGACGTAGTAAGCTGTGTTCTCGCGCGCTGTGTAGGCGTTGATAGCACCCCCCACATTCTCCACCACCTCAGCGATGGCAGCACTGCTGCGCTTAGCTGTACCTTTGAAGGCCATGTGCTCCAGGAAATGGGCCACGCCATTATGGGCCTCCTCCTCATGGCGCGTGCCAGCGGCCACATAGGCACCAAAGGAGACGGTCTCCACCCCTGGCATGTGGTCAGTGGCGATTTCAAGACCGTTGGGCAGGGTGGTGCGCTTGATGGAAGGGGTGTCAGTCATGGGTTGTGGAATGTCCTAGGGTGATGCCAAAAGCCAGCGCTCGCGCAGGCGGTTGGGGCCGGCATAGCAGGAAAAGGCCGTAGCTGGGAAACCGCCCCCTTATGAAAGTCCCTTCAGCTATCACGCCTGCTGAAGGTGGCCACAGCCTGCTTCACCTTTGCCAGGTCGGCTGGCAAGGTCAGGCAGCGCTCTGGCCGCTGCCACAGCCCTTCCAGCTGCGCTGGCTGGGCTGGGCGCTGGCCGGTGGCTTTGTGGACGGCGTCAGGGAATTTGGCAGGGTGGGCGGTGGCCGCCACGATCATGGGCACGCCAGGCTCCAGCCCCCCTTCCCCAGCCACCAGACCAATAGCTGTGTGGGGGTCGGCGACATAGCCCCCATCCGCAAAGCGCTTCATGGCGTTCAGTGTTGCGCCATCATCAAGGGAGCGGCCCATGAAATGCGCCGTGATGCGTTGCCACGCCTGCTCAGGCACAGCCATGGCGCCTGTCTGGGCGAAGCTTTCCATGGTGGCTTTGCAGGCTTCCCCATCACGCCCCAGGCTTTCATGAAGGAGGCGCTCGAAATTGGAGGAAACCTGAATGTCCATGGAGGGGGAGAGACTGGGCGCCACAGGGCTGCGGCTCATGTCATTGTTGTGGAGGAACCGCGTAAGGATGTCATTCTGGTTAGACCCAACGCAGAGCCTGCTGACAGGCACCCCCATTTGCTTGGCCCCCCAGGCCGCCAGGACGTTGCCGAAATTGCCTGTGGGTACAGCGAATGAAACAGGCCTGTCAGGCGCACCGAGCTTCAAGGCGGCGTGGATGAAATAGGCCACTTGGGCTGCGATGCGCGCCCAGTTGATAGAATTGACGGCTGAAAGGTGCACCTCCTCCCTGAAGGCGCTGTCAGCGAACATGGCTTTGACCATAGCCTGGCAGTCGTCAAAGTCCCCTTCAATAGCGATGTTGAGGACATTGGGCGCTTGAACGCTCGTCATCTGCCGGCGCTGCACTTCAGAGGTGCGGCCCAACGGGTGCAGAATAACGATATTGACGTTTTCCTTGCCTTTGAAGGCCTCCAGCGCAGCGGAGCCTGTATCGCCGGAGGTGGCGCCAACAATGGTGACATGGGCGTTGCGGCGCTTCAGGGCTTCCTCAAACAGCTCCCCCAGCATCTGCATGGCCATGTCTTTGAAGGCCAAGGTGGGGCCGTGGAAAAGTTCCAGGGCGTAAAGCCCTGGGCTGACTTCCACTAGGGGGACGATGGCGCTGTGGCCAAAGCGGCTGTAGGCGCGCTTTGTCATGGCCTCCAAAGTGGGCAAGGGGATGTCCTCGCCTGCGAACAGGCTGATGGTGCGTGCTGCCAGGGCTGGGTAGTCCAGCTTGCGCCAGGCGCGCAGCGTTTCCTTGTCCAGCTTGGGCCATTGGCTGGGCACGTAAAGGCCGCCATCGGGTGCCAGCCCGCCAAGGAGGACATCTGTAAAGGTGGCTGGGGCGCCTTGGCTGGCAGCAAATTGGCTGGATGGCGCAGAACGGGTGGAATGGTAATGCATGGGACGTGGTGCCTGGACTGGTGGAGGGGACGTTCGCGCGGGGCACGTGGTGGCATAGCGGGGCCGGGCATGGATGGGGCAGCATCACCCTTGGCTGGTGGCTTGACAACCCTTCAGCCTAGCCGCGCTTTAGTGTCGTGGTTAAGCCGTGATGCGTTCCTGGGTAGGGGTGGTTGATGTGTGACCCTGCTGGTTGAAGCGCGCCACTGTTTTCAGCAACGCCATGCGCAGGCGCTCAATGGCGATAATGTCCGTCAAGGGGGCGCCTTCGCTTGTCACGTGGAAAACATCCACCACTTGCTGGCCGTAAGTGGTGATGAAGGCGGCCTCCACGTAAAGCCCGGCTTGGTGGAGGTCGCGTGCCACGCAGTTCAGGAAGCCTGGTCCATCGGGGGCGTCCACCTCTATTACGGTGTGGCGGCTTGAGAGGCGGTTGTCGATGGCCACCCGCCTGAACAGCGCTTCTCCGCATAGCCCAGGCCCTGACGCATGGTGGGTTGGGGCGGTATCGCAGGCACAGCCAGGGGCCAGGACGCCATCAGGTTGGGCTAAGGCCGTGCGCAGACCACGCGCCACCCTCTCCAGCGTGGCGGGGTTGGGGCGCTGGCCCTGGCCATCCTCCAGCCAGAAGGTAGCCAGCACTTTGGAGAGCTTGCGTCCAGGCGCCAGGAAGTGATCCGTGAGTTGGAAACCGTGCAAGCGCGCATCCACCACATGAAGGCCATTTTGGGCGATCAGCCCACTGACCAGAACCAGGAAGCCGTCACGGTCGGGGCACATGATGGTCAGCTCCGCCAAGTCGGAGGAAGGGTCAGACTGGATCTCCACCAAAGCTGGCCTGGGTAGTTTCTGGGCTGCGCCTTTTCCCCCGTCATGGCCGTTGCTTTCCTCGCCAGGAGGGTGGGCAAGTGCCTGGTAGCGCCTATAGACCAGGCCATGGCGCACATGGGTGTTTGTGTCCATGGAAAGCCAGTAAGCATCGCTGCCCATGGCCAGGAAATTGGTCAGCGTGGCTGACGGCAGGTGCCCTTGCAGCGCCTGGCGCACATCCAAGCCGGTTTGGGCTACGTCCTGGCGGGCGGCGCGGGCGCTTTTGTGGTGGATGAGGTTCAGCCCCCCTTCCAAAAGGGTGGCCAGGCGCCCGTAAAGCCTGTCCAGGGCGATGGTCTCAAAGATGTTCCAGTCATCAGGGCTGATGGCCATCAGGTCCGCCATGGTGAGGATGGTCAGGTGGCGCAACCTTTCTGGCGATTGGATGGTATCAGCCAGGGCCAGGATGGTGGCGTTGTCACCGTCCAGGCCCTGCAGGGCAGCGTTGGCCAGCAAACCGTGATGTTGGATCAGCCAGCAGATTTCCTCCACCACATTCTGCTCCATGTCCAGCCTGGCGCACAGCGTGCGGGCCGTGCGGGCGCTGCGGTTGGCGTGGCGGGCAATGCCGCGCGTTTTTCCCATGTCGTGGAACAGGGCTGCCATGGCTAGGAGGGTGGCTGTGCCGCCTACCTCCAGGCAATCATGGCCAGCACCATTGCCCCCAGAGGGCCTTGCGGGGGAGAGAAGGCGGCACAGCGCCACCAGTCCTGGGGGAAGGTGTGTGGTTTTGGCTTGCTCCCCATCCCTGTGCTGCTGCCCAGCATGAAGGGTGCTATCCACATCCACAGGTTGGACATGCAGCAGCTGGTGGACAAGGCGCGCTGTGACCAAGCCGTGGTGGTCCACCGTGCGCCGCAACCCTGGCCCTGGGTAAGGCAGCGCTGTGACGGGGCGCCATTCAGGCAGCAAGGCTGCTAGAAGGCCCGATAGTTCCAGCTTTTGCAGGGCGTGGGGGCAAAGCGTGACCAGTTCCTGCAGGATCATGCCGCCATGGCAGCGCAGGTGGCGCGCTGTTGGGCTGTCCTGGATGGCGGCGCGCGCTAGTGCCCTGGCGCTGCGCGTCATACGGGTGAACAGGCCTGCTGGCAGCGCTGGCACGCTGAGCGTTGCCCCAGGGTGCGGCGGCATGGTGGGGTCTTTTTTGGGGCCAGCGGCAGAAGTGCCCATGATGGCGTTGCGGTAGTCCATCAAAGGCTGGAGAAGCCAACTGCCGGCGCCAGGTACTTTAGGCATGCCTTGGGGCGGGAGGGTGAATGGCCTTTCAGCTGCGCCGTCATGCACAAGCATGGCAAGTTGGCGCCCGCCACGCAGCATGAGGTGCACTTGCCGCATGAAGTGAAGCGCCTTGGCGTCCGCCGTGCTGCCGCCATAGCGCAGGAACGTGGCCAATACGGGTTGGCTTTCAAGCGTCAGCCTGTCCCCTGGGCGGCCAGCAACGTAGTGGAGGTGGAACCGCACCTGCCACAGGAAGCGCAGAATCTTGCGCCCGCGCTTCATCAAGGGCGCACCTGGCCAGGCTTGCCTTGGATGGGTGGCCAGCCAACGCTGGCGGGAGGCGCCCAACTGCGCCGTTAAAGCTGATAGCGCCAAAATGCCGCCAGGGTGGTGCAGCAGGTCTGGTTCGGCCATAGTATCTGGGTTGAAAGGGTCAGCCCCCCTGCCCGGAACGCCCGTTGCCCCAGCTACCTCGTGCTGGGGGGGGTGGCGTGATGGCGTGCCGTAAATCAGCTGCGCCCCTTTGAGGGGGCTTGCCATGATAGCGCTGACCTGAATGCCCGCTTCGCGCAAGGTGCGCGTGATGAAGCGCATAGCGCGCTTGGTGGCAGCTACGGCGTTGGCCTTCCAGTTTGCCGCTGGCCCTTCCCATCGTTCATCCAGGACAGGGCTGAACAACAATTGCACCGTGCTGAACGGGGCCAGCCTGTCATGGGCCAGTTCACCGCTAGCATGGATGCGGAACCAGGGCTGGGGGGGGAGGGTGGCGCCATCCGCGCTGGCTGGGCTTGCCCCCCATGGGGTGCGGTGCTCGGTCAAGGCTGCCAACATGCTGATGGTCGCGTTGATGAGCCGCCCATAGGAACGCGCTGCCTTAAAGCCGCTGATCTGCCCTTCCTTGAAGGCTTGGCGCAAAGCGGCGCGCTCGCTTGAAAAGCGTTGCCGCAAACCATTGAGGGCCTCATTCACGCTAGCTTGGCCTGGCCATGCTGGCGGGTTGGGGGAAAAGGCGGGTGTGAATGACAAAGGTTCAGTGCCTGCCATGCTGTCCTTGGACGTGACGAACTGCCGGGTGGTTCCAATAGGGGGCAGGGGCAGGCAAGCTTTGTAGAAAGCTTTGCCGCTGGGCGCGCCCCCAGCCTTGGCACGCTTGATTAAAGGCGCCCCTAAGGCCACAGCTTTACGAACTGGTAAGAATCACAGTGCCCCATCCATAATGAAAATCAACCGATAACAGGTCGATTAAAGGACACTTTAAAGTGTCCTTTGGCTGCAACCCTGCCCCAGTCCCAGTTTTGCCGTTTCAGGTAGAGTGGAAATATTTTTCAAAAACCAAGTGAACGGCCGCGCTTATCAGGCGTGCTTTTGTCGGCGGGGGCGCCCGGTTAGGTAGGGTGCCAGGGGGCGTCCCTTAAAGAGGTAAAGGTTTTGGGGCTGTTTGGCGCTATTCTCTCTTGTTTACTGCAGTGTTTACTGCGGTTTTTTCAAAAGGTCGCCTAACTCGTAAAGCAGCGCGTGGGCTTGGCGCGGTGAAAGGCTGTCGGGGTCGGGGTTTTTCAAGAAAGCGCGCAAGGCTGGCGCCGTGTCAGCGCTGGCGTTTTCAGTGGGTAGCGTCAGGGTGAAGGTGGGTTTGGCAAGGGGGTTTAGGCTGCCGCCTTCGGCAACGCTTGAGGCTTGGGGTGGCATTTCAGATGCTTCTTTAACGCCGCTTGCAGTACGGCCAGTCCGGGAGCTTTCCGCTGTTGGGCTGAGCGTGGCCTGATTGGTGAACAGGTCTGAAGCGCCCACCCCCTGCGCCTGCCAGGTGGCTGGTGGGTGTTCAGGCTGGTGGGGCGTGCGCGCTGGTTTCCGGCGTGCCTGCATTTGGTTGAGCAAAGCCTGGGCGCGTTCCAGGATCGGGGCAGGCACCCCAGCCAGGCGCGCCACGTGAATGCCCCAGCTGCGCCCAGCCACGCCAGGCGCCACTTCATGCTGGAACACCAGCTGGCCCTCCCATTCGCGCACTTTCATGGCCCAGGGGCGCATGGCGGGCAGTTCAGCGGTCAAATTGGCCAAAGCGTGGAAATGGGTGGCGAAGATCGTCCGCGCCCTGATGCTGTCATGAAGGGCCTCCAGGGAAGCGCGCGCCAGCGCCAGACCATCCAGTGGGGCGGTGCCACGGCCTAGCTCGTCAACGATGACGAAGGAACGCGGCCCAGCCTGGTTGAGGAGGGCTGCAGTCTCCGTCATTTCCACCATGAAGGTGGATTGGCCGCGCGCCAGGTCGTCTGCGCTGCCCACGCGTGAAAACAGCCTGTCTACCAAGCCGATGCGCGCGCTCAAGGCTGGCACGGGCAAGCCGGCCTGCGCCATGATGATGGCCAGCGCGTTCTGCCGCAGGAAAGTGGACTTGCCAGCCATGTTGGGGCCGGTCAGCAGCATGACACGCTCTGTGGGGGGTAGGGCGCATGAATTGGGGGTGAAGGGCGCGCCACCGCCGCCTTTGGCGCGTTGGCCCTCCATAGCGCGCTCCACAACGGGGTGGCGGCACTGACGCAGGTCAAAGCTCGCGTCCTCAGTCAGTTCAGGGATGCACCAGCGCCCTGTGCGCGCCAAGGCCGCGCAGCTTTGGGCCACGTCAAGGGCTGCCATGTTCTGGATGAGGGCGGGCAGCGCCTCCAAAGCCATGATGGCCTCAACCAGTTTCTGGACCAGGCCCTGCTCGCGCTCAGTGCTGAGCTCAGCAGCTTCAGCCAAGGTGCTGTTAAGCTCGTCAAGAGCTTGGTTGCTGAAGCGGGCCAGGTTGGCAGTACCTTGCCTGATGTGCAGTTCAGGGTGGGCGCGCAGGCGTTCGCCCTCGCGCGCGGGCACCTCAATGACATGGCCCAGTTGGCTGTGGTGGCGCACGCGCAGTCTTGGCGCACCGTAACGTTCCGCCAAGCCGGCCTGCATGGTCATGATGGCTTGCTGGCTGTCATCACGTAGGGTGCGCAGGCGGTCCAGCTCAACATCGAAACCGCTGGCGATGACGCCGTCCTCCGTGGCGCGGGCGGGCAGTTCCTCAGCCAAGGCTTGGGCCAGCATGGCGTGAAGGCTGGCCAGCCTGGCTGCCAGGGCGGGTTCAGGCGCAGCCCAAGGGGTTTGGGGGGCACGCCCCAGGAGGACATGGAGCGCCATCAGGGCGGCCAGCGTGTCCCTGATGGCAGCCAGGTCGCGCGGTAGGGCGCGGTTGCTGGCAATGCGCCCCAAGGCCCGGCTTGCGTCTGGCAGCCCTTTGAGGTGCGCGCGCACCTGTTCAGCCAGGTTGTCGTTCTCAGCAAGCCATGCCCAATCGCGCTGGCGCTGCTGAATGGTAGCCAGATAGGT
The DNA here is from genome assembly GCF_006542395.2 of Formicincola oecophyllae. NCBI lineage: Bacteria > Pseudomonadati > Pseudomonadota > Alphaproteobacteria > Acetobacterales > Acetobacteraceae > Formicincola > Formicincola oecophyllae. The sequence goes on from NZ_CP038231.1 coordinate 1,519,802, forward strand.
GAGGGGGTTGGCGATGCGCTCAGCAAGGAGGCGCCCGCCCCCTGCCGTCAAAGTGTTGTCGAGGGCTTCGAACAAGGTGTTGGCCGTGCTGCCGTCACGCCCTTCCAGCAGGTCCAGGCTGGCCCTGGTGGCACTGTCGAGGCCCATGGCGTGCCCTTCCCGGTGCACGACAGGCGGCGCCAGGCGCGGCAGGGTGCCAGCCTGGCTCATGCGGGCGTAGTCCAGCATCATGGCGCAGGCGATGGCTTGGTTGTCCGTCACCGCCCCTAGGGAGGCTGCGTCATGGACATGCCATGCCTGGGCCATGGTGGTACGCGCGCGCGCCGCGTTCAGGGCGCTGCGCCGCCCACGCGCGCCGCCGTCAGGTGCCTGGGCATAAGGACGCCACGCCGCAGGCAGCGCTTCACGGTCGTGGATGATGATCTCAGCTGGTTTGAGGCGCCCCAAGAGCTCATCAAGGCCAAGGGCTGTGGTGCTCTGCACATCCACTGTGCCTGTGGAGAAATCCATCCACGCCACGCCCCATTCACCCCCCTGTCCCTGGACGTGGGCTGGCGGGGGGGCCAGGGCCATCAAAAGGTTGGGGCGTGCACTTTCAAGCAGTTCATCCTCCGTCAAGGTGCCAGGGGTGAGGATGCGCACAATGCTGCGCGGCAAGGGCCCTTTACGGCCTTTGCTGGGCTTTTCCGTCTGCTCTGCCAAAGCAACGCGGAAACCGCGCTGGATAAGCCTGCGCAGGTAAGCGTCCACGGAATGAAAAGGAACGCCACACATGGGGATGGGTGAATCACTGTGCTTGCCGCGCGCCGTTAAGGCGATGTCAAGCGCTGTGGCCGCTGTGTGGGCGTCCTCATAGAACAGTTCATAGAAATCCCCCATGCGGAACAGCAGGAGCGTGTCGGGCACTTGCTCCTTGAGGGTAAACCACTGTGCCATGGCAGGGGAGGCCTGTGCGGCCCTTTCAGCCCAGCTGGACTGTGTGGGCCCCTCAGTACCAGCGCCTTGGTTGGCCTTGCCTGCGTCAGCCTGCCCTGGCCCAGGGGCACTGGTTGGTGTCTTGACGAAGGGGGCTTGGTGGTCAGTCATGGCAAGGGCCTGTTAGTCGCATAGTCAGAACGGAATCTTGAAAGGGCCAGGGGGTTTTGCTGTGGGGTTTCAGGGCGCGCGCTTGCGCCCCAGCCGTGCGCGGACCATCCCCACAAGGCCTGGCAGCGTCACCACGCCAAGGCCAAGCAGGAACAAGGCGTAGAGAACCGCGCCAAGCCCCACCAGCGCACCAAGCCCCAGCACGCGCAGCGGCAGGTGCCAGCTGGGGAACGTCCCCGCCACCTGCCCCGCAGCCCAGGCCGTCAGGCAGCCCATGGCCAGGGCGGCCAGGGTGATGCGCGCCATCCTGCCTAGAACGGCCCTTGTGGGCTTGAACAGGGCGCGCCTGCGCAGCACAGCGAGCATCAACCCCAAATTGACTATGGCTGCAAGGGCGCTGGCCAAGGGCGGCCCCATGAAGGCCAGTGGCTTAAGGAAAAGCAGGTTGAGGCCAAGGTTGAGCGCAAGCGTCACCATGCTGATCTTAACAGGTGTTGCCGTGTCCCCCTCAGCGAAGAAAGCTGGGGCGTAAAGCTTAATGAGGACAAAGGCAGGCAGCCCCACAGCATAGGCAAGCAGGGCCTGGGCAGCGTGGTTGACGTCACTTGGGCCGAAGCGCCCATAACCGAAAAGGGCGCTCATGATTTCAGGGGCCACGGCCATCAGCCCCGCTGTGGCAGGCAGCGTTAACAGCAGGGCGTAATCGCTGGCCCTGTCCATGGCGCCACGCATGGCCGCCTTGTCCTGTTGGGCAGCGTGGCGGCTGAGCAGCGGCAGGAGCGTTGTCCCCAGGGCAGCTCCCAACACCCCAAGGGGCAGCTGGTTGATGCGGTCAGCGAAATAAAGCCAGGAGATGGAGCCAGTCGGCAGCAAGGTGGCGATGATGGTGTCGATGGTGAGGTTGAGCTGGGTAACCCCAGACCCCACCAACCCAGGCCCCATGCGCGCCAGAAGCCGCCTGATGGCAGGTGTTAGCGCAGGCCTGGCCAAATGGGGCATCATGCCGTGGCGGGCTGCCGCCCACATCAGCAGCGCGAACTGCACCACCCCTGAAAGCGTGATGCCCCAGGCGCTGGCCACGGCCACATCGTGGTGGCCAGCCACAGCCCAGCCAATGGCAGCAATGCCAACGATGTTGAAGGAAACATAGGCCGCTGCCGCCGCGCTGAAGCGCCCAAGGCCGTTCAACATGCCTGCCACCAGCGCCGCCGCGCAGATGAACACCATGTAAGGCAGCGTGATGCGCGTGTAAGTGACAGCCAGCAGGAAGCGTTCAGGGTTACCGTGGCTGAAGCCAGGGGCCATCACGTGGATGACCGCTGGCATGAACACCTCCCCAAGGAGGGTCAGCCCCACAAGGAGCAGCACAAGCATGGTCAGCGCGCGGCTGGCGAAGGTGACGGCCGCCTGCTTGCCGTCACGTTCATGGATGGTGGTGAAAAGCGGCACGAAGGCGGCGTTGAAGGCCCCTTCCCCAAAAAGCCGCCTGAACATGTTGGGCAGCCTGAAGGCGATCTGGTAAGCGTCCTGCACCATGCCAGCCCCCATCAGGGCAGCCAGCAGCTGGTCGCGCACCAACCCCAGGAAGCGTGAAAGCATGGTCCAGCTGCCAACGGTCAGCAGATTGCGCAACATGGCGTGCGGCCCCTTCATGGTGGTGTGGTCAAGTGTGGCGCGTTACCCAGGCGCGCCTGGCGCTGGCTTTGCCCAGCTGCCTTGGGGAGGTCAGGCCTCACTCAGCAGCGGTGGGGCGGCCGAAAAGCTCCGCCCTGGCGCGCTCTGGGGTCAGCTCCCCCGCCAGCAAGCGCGAGACGGCCTCGATGATGGGTGTTTCCACACCATAGCGCGGGCCGACCTGGCGCAGGGTTGGGGCTGTCAGCACCCCTTCAGCCACGGTGGTGCGCTGCCCCAGGATGGTTTCAAGGGGGGTGCCGCGCCCCAGCTCCACCCCCAGGCTGTAATTGCGCGACCCAGCGCCCGTGCAGGTCAAAATGAGGTCGCCTGCGCCAGCCAAGCCGTAGACGCTGCGCGCGTTCTCCCCCATGGCCTCCACCAGGCGCGCCAGCTCAGCCAAGGCGCGGGTGATGAGGGCGGCGCGCGCGTTCTCCCCCATGCCTGCCCCTATGCAGATGCCAGCGCCGATGGCGATGACGTTCTTGGCCGCGCTGACAAGCTGCACCCCAAGGGGATCTGTGCTGACATAAAGCCTGAAGTCAGGGGTGCTGAGGCGCGTCACCATCTCCTGCGCGAAAACGCGGCTGCTGGCGGCTAGTGTGGCGGCCGCTGGCAGGCCCTTGGCGACCTCAATGGCGAAATTGGGCCCTGAGAGCACAGCGCGCTTGCGGTCTGGCATGGTCTCGGCCAGTACCTCCAGCGGCAGTAGGGCCGTTCCTTGCTCCAGCCCTTTGCAGCAGGTGATGACGGGGCATTCAGCCGCCAAAATGGGATGGAGGGTGCGGCTTGCCGTGCGCAGGGCCTGGGTTGGCACCACCAAAAGCGCGCAGTCGGCCTCATGGGGCAGATCCACAACAGGCTGCACGCGCGCTGGCAAAGTGACCGAGGGCAGGCGCGGCGCCGTGCGGCTGCCAGGCGGAATGGGCGTGCGCCCCCACAGCGAAACCCGCGCGATGGACGCCATAGCGCAAGCAAGCGCCACCCCCCACGCCCCTGCCCCGATCACGGCGATGTGGGGCAGGTGTGCGTCGTCAACAGGGGGCAATTGCGGTTGTGTGGCAGGCATGGGGAAGGCCAGGCTCATGGGCGTGACTCCTTGAAAACAGGCTGGCAGGCACTATGCGGGCCCATGGGGCGGGGGCCGGCTTTTTCTGATGTCATCTTAGGTGATGTCAACTTTGGTGGCGGCATCATGGGCCCTCTGGCCCCCGCTCTTCAAGCGGCCAGCGCGGGCGCGCAGGCGTGGTTAGCTCATCAACCACCGTAAGGGCGGCGGTAGCGCGTTGGCCCCACCCCCTGGCGCGCAGGCGCTCTAGTGCAGCCCAGCCAATCATGGCGGCGTTGTCGGTGCAGTGGCGCAGAGGGGGTGCTTCAAAACGCACATGGTGGCGCTCAGCACAGCCAGCCAGCCTGGCGCGCAGGTTCTGGTTGGCTGCCACGCCGCCAGCCACCACCAGGGTTGTCAGGGGGATGTTGTTTGCAGCGCACTGGGCGAAGGCGTGATTGAGGCGGTCCACCAGGCAATCGCCCACAGCTTGCTGGAAGCTGGCTGCTATGTCGGCAGCTGCAGCCTGGGGCAGCGCTTGGAGCCCATCAGGCCCATTCCACGGTTCCAGCAGGCGCGCCACCGCCGTCTTCAAGCCTGAGAAGGAGAAGTCACATCCCGCCCGCCCCAAAAGGGGCCTGGGCAGCGCGTGGGCGCGCGGGTCGCCCTGGCGCGCCAGGACCTCCAGCGCAGGGCCGCCAGGCCAGCCAAGGCCCAGCATCTTGGCGGCTTTGTCGAAGGCCTCGCCAGCAGCATCATCAATGGTGCCACCCAAAACCTTGTAGCGCCCCACCCCCATGACCAGAACGCACTGGCTGTGGCCACCTGACATCAGCAGCGCCAGGTAAGGGAAGGCAGGGGGCGTGTCCCCTGCCAAATGCGCGGCCAAGCGCGGCGCTAAGACGTGCCCTTCAATGTGGTTGATGGCCATGAAGGGCTTGCCCAGCGCCAACGCCATGCCTTTGGCGTAAGTGGAGCCCACAACAACGCCGCCAATCAACCCAGGGCCAGTCGTGGCCGCGAAAATGCTGACGTCCCTCAATCCCAGACCGGCATCCGCCAGGGTTTGGGCCACCAGGCCTGGCAGGATGGCCAAGTGGGCGCGCGCGGCGATCTCAGGCACGACGCCACCCAAAGCGGCATGGCTTTGCTGGGTGTGCAGCCCCTCCGCCAGGATAGTGCCGTTGCCATCGAGGATGGCACAGCCTGTGTCGTCACAGGAGCTCTCAATGGCCAGCACCCTCAGGGTGGATGGAGATGGGGAAGGCTCGGTGGGGGTTGTCGTCATAAGTGCCACATGCAGCACAAAGCGGCCTTGATGAAAAGGCACAGCCCCCTTCCAGGCCTGGAAAACCTTGCCGCCCCCGCACGGCTTTGGTAGGCCAGGCCTGACCAAGTGGGTTGGCCTTTAGCTGCTGTGGCAATCCTGCCATGGTTGGCGCAGACCTGGCCGTGCCTGGCGCGCCGTTATCAGCTGGCACATGACAAGCGCTTTAGGTGGGTTTAAAGATTCATTATGAATACATCATTACCTGAGGACGTGCAGTCATTCCAGATTTCAGAGGCACTGCTGCACGTTGCCGCTGAAGCCCTCCTGCGTGGCCACGGTCACGGCCGCGCACGCCACAGCAGCTTGAAGCTGCCTTTGCGCGTGGGCACGCGCGCCTCCCCCCTGGCGCTGGTGCAAACACGTGCCTTCGTAGCGCGCCTGACCAGGTTCTGCCCGCGCCTGCGGGATATGGGCGCCATTAAGGAAGTGCAGATGACCACCATCGCCGACCGCAACCAGGTGGCGCGCCTGGCGGACATCGGCGGCAAGGGCCTGTTCTCGCGTGAGATCCACGACGTCCTCCTTGAAGGCAAAATCGATCTGGCCGTCCACAGCCTCAAGGATTTGGAAACGGAGTTGCCGCCTGGCATCGTCCTGGGGTGCACGTTGCGGCGGGAGGATGCGCGTGACGCCCTCCTCCTGCGTGACCGTTCCAAAGCCGCGCGCGCCAAGGCTGGCAGCGTTGGGGATCTTCTGGCGTGCCTGCCTGAGGGGGCGATGATTGGCTGCTCCTCAGTGCGCAGGCAGGCACAGCTTCTCCACGCTAGGCCAGATCTGCGCTTCTGCCTGCTGCGCGGCAATGTGCAAACGCGCATCGACAAGCTGCAGGCGGGTGCGTGCGATGCCACGCTGCTGGCTCTGGCGGGGCTGCGCCGCCTGGACATGGCGGACCGCGCTGACGTTATCCTGCCACCAGACGTCATGGTGCCGGCATCTGGCCAGGGCATCGTTGGGGTGACGGTGCGCGAATCAGACCATGAGTTGCGTGAGCTCCTGGCGGCGGTGGAAGACCCTGAATCGCGCGCAGTCGCCACAGCTGAGCGCGCTTTCCTGGCGGAGCTTGACGGTTCCTGCCGCACCCCTGTGGGCGCTTATGCGGTTATGGAGCGGGGGCGGTTGCACATGGAAAGCGTCCTTTCCACCCCAGATGGTCGCTTTGAACGCCGCGCCCATGCGCAATCCACCTTGCGTGAGGCCGCAGCCCTGGGCCGCAGCTTGGCGGCGCGCCTGCGGGCGGAGACGCCGCCAGCGCAGTTCGCTGCCATTACCGCCCCTTGAAGTACCCTTGGGTAAGCGTCCTTGGGTTGGTGCCGCCTTCCTGGTGCCCACTCTAGGTAACCATGCAAAACCGCGCTGAAGCTGAAAAGCAACGCCAACCCCCATCAGGCCAGGAGGGCTGGGGATGGGTGAACCCCCTTGCAGGGCCTGAGGACTTCCTTGCTGGGCAGGGGCGTCATGTGTTGGTTACCAGGCCCCAGCCAGGGCTGGGGCGCACCATGGCGGCCTTGAAGGGGGCTGGTTGGCAGGCCGTGGCTGCACCAGCTTTGGCCATTACGCCCGTACCGGCCCCAGGGGAGGGCTTTTGGCGCACCCTCCTGGCTGCGGGCTGTAAAGCTGTGGCCCTGACCAGCGCCCAGGCGCTGCCTTTCCTGGCCAACGCCCCCCGCACGCTGCCGCTGTGGGTGGTAGGGGTCAAAACCGCCTATCAAGCGCGCCAAGCTGGCTTTGGCGCGGTGGTCACGGCCAGTGGCACCGCCCAGGCGTTGGCCCAGCTATGCCGCCAGCATGGGCTGGTGGGCGGCAGAGTGCGCCTGCTGACTGGGCGCGGTGATGATGGCACCCTTTACAACAGCGCGCTGGCTGGGGAGCTGCAGGCGGAGCGGTTGCTGGCTTATAGCGTCAGCCATGCCCAAGCCCTGCCAGAACGTGCCTTAGCGTTGGCTAGGGCACGGCAGGTGCACGCGGCTGTGTTTTACTCAAGCGAAAGCGTGCGCGCCTTCCTCAAGGCTTGGCCTGGGGGGGAGAGCGCGCTGCTGAGGGGGGTGGAAGCTTGGTGCCTCTCCTCCGCCATTGCTGGTGTTGCCGCCCCAAACGCGCCCTGGGGCCAGGTCGCGGTGATGACGGACGCCCCCTAGGGGGAAGAACCTCCTAGGAAGGCCGCGTTGTGTGGGCTGCGCCCACACCGTGCCCCAAGGCCCAGCTTCAGACCTAAGGAGTACGGCTTGGTGGAATCAGGCTTCGCCCTTGGTGTCAGGGAAGTTCTGGTTTTGGGCCTGGCGGGCCTGCCACATAGCCACAAAGTCAATGGGCTGCAGCGTGATGGGCGGGAAGCTGCCTTCACGCGTTACGTCACTGATGATGGCGCGGGCGAAGGGGAACAGCAGGCGCGGCACCTCAACCAGCAGGATGGGCTCAATGGCCTGCTGGGGGGCGCCTTCAAGGGTGACCACGGCTGCGTAGTTCAGTTCAGCGATGAACACGGGCGCGGCGTTGGGGTCAGGCGCCTGGCCCATTGTCTGCTCGGTGGATTCATTGGCCGTCACGCGGATGATGAGGCAGACCTCAAATACGGGGCGGTCCTTTTCCAGGCGGTTGGCCTGGACATCGATGTTCACACCGACATTAGGGGGGGTTGTCATGCGCGCAAAAGTGGCAGCGCCCTGGGGCACTTCAAAGGAAAGGTCCTTGAGGTACTGCAGATTGACGGCCAGCGGCATGACGGGGGGCAGTGGCATGTCGCTGTTGGCGCCTTCAGCGCCAGTGGGGTTGGCGCCCTGGTTTTGTTCAGGGGTTTGGTCGTTGTCAGCCATGGTTGGCTCCTTCAAGTTGAGGCCGCATCGCAGGCTAGGTTGGCGCAGGCCTAGTAGCAGTCCAGATTGCGGCCTTGCAGGTAGGCAAAAGGCAGTGCAGAGCACCAGTTCCGCAGGCTTGGCGCGCTGGACCTTTGGGGTGGCACACCAGGCTTCGGGCCTGGAAAGGTTCTGGGCAAGTGCTTTGCCGCACTGGCGCCACCATGGCCCAGCCTTGCCCCCAATGCCATACCTCACCCCCAAACACCCCTCATCTAGCCAGCTGTTGGGGTGGGTGTGGGTGCAGGGTGCCCGCAGTGTCGCCAGGATGTATGCCCTGGCAGGCGGGACTTGGCGCCACACGGGGTGTTGGTGTTATGAACAAAGCTGACAAAGCCAATTCCAGTGTCAGCTGCTGGCCCTGGAACCGGTCAGCCAGAATGGGGGACGAACTGTCATGGACAACATGGGACACATGGCCAGCCATGTTCATTGGGACCTGGTGGTGCTGGCTGTTCTGGCCTCCGTTCTTGTGGTGTGCCTCTACAGGGTGCTGGGCAAGCGCATTGGCGCCCAAGGCCTGCCCCAGCAACGCCCCTTGGCAAGCCTCGCCCCCCAGGGGCCGGACGCGCCCAAGGGCGTTCTGCAGCCACCCCCCCTGCCCACCACGCGCCCTGAGGCAGCGCCCCCGACAGAGCATGTCCTGCCTGACGCAGGCGTTAGCTTTGCCGCTACGCTGGCTGAAATGGCTCAATACATTCCTGGCTTTAGCCCCAGCGCCTTCCTCAACCAGGCGGAGGAAATCATCGCTGCCGTCCTAGCCGCCTACAGCGCTGGCGACAGGAAGGCCCTTCAAGCGTTACTGACGCCGCAGGTGTTCGCTGCCTTCACCGCCCAGCTGGACAGCCTTGCCAAGGAAGGGCTGAAGCCGCGCATCGCCCTCAAACGCATTGAGAAGCTCACTGTGGTTAATGCTCTGGTGGAAAACCCCAGTGAAGCTACAGGTGCTGAGGTTGAGGGTGGCAAGGGCGCGCCAGCCGGGCAGGGCTCCTTCTGCCGCATTGATGTCGATGTCGTCTCGTGGCAGGTCAGCTGCATTGTCAATGAGCAGGGCCAGCTGACTGAAGGCACAGAGGCCCTGACGGAATTCCATGAATGCTGGGGGTTTTTCCACAGCCCAGGCCAAAGCGCCATCGTGCCTGGTGTGGGGCTAGGCCCCACATGGCGCGTGGGCGAAACGCGCGCCCTTTGAGGGGCTGGTTTGGCCACCCCCAGGACTTTTCTTTATCGTTATTTGTGACAACACCAACCTTCAGGCAGGAAGTGCGCCATGGCTCAGGGCCGCGATGAGGAAGCGAAGCTCTGGCGGCATTACGTGCGCCGCAGTGGCACGGCGCCTGCGCCTGAAACGGGGCTTGGGGGGCGCTTCCTGCCTGAGGTGATGTTGGGCGCCACGTCCCGCAGCGCCCTGGCCACCCATTTGCTTGGCCCCAAGGAAGGCCCAAAGGCTGGCGGCAGGGGAGGAGTGCGCGCGCAGAGCCGTGCCCGCACAGCCCGGCGCCCTTCCAAGGCGCGTTTGAACAGCCCTTTAAACAATCCTGACAACCACCATGGCCAGGCTCAGCTTAGCAGCCCCCCACCCTCTTCGCAGGCCCCACAAACGGCCTTGGTGGAAGGGGCATGGCTGCAGTTCAAGGCAGGCTTGGCGGCAGGGCCACAACCAGCCTGGCAGTCACTGGCTAGTTTGCGGCCAGCGCGCCACCACCAAGGGCGGCGCGAACGTTTGGCGCGCTTTCAGACTGAACAGGCACGCCGCCAAGCTGAACGCCAACAGGTTCACAACAACCTGGCCTTGGTGCGCCATGTCAGCAGCGCCAAGCGGGCTGTGGACGCACGCTGTGACCTGCATGGATTAAGCGTTGCTGATGCTTACTGGGTGTTTTGCGCTTTTATGCGCCGCGCACTGGAGCAGGGGATGCGCTGCGTTGAAATCATCACGGGGATTGGGCGCTTCAGCGGGGGGCAAATCAAGCATGAGGCGCGCCATTGGCTGGAGAACTCCGAGTTCCGCCAACACGTGCAGATTTCAGTCCACCCCGACCCTGGCAACAAGGGCGCCATCAAGGTCCTCCTCAAGCGGCGGCGCTGAAGGGATGCGCTGGGTGATACCGGGGCGTGCAAACTTTGACTGGACGCTGGCCTGTTACTGCTTGTAGAATGCGAACCATTCGCAACAAGCTGGGCTTCCAGGCACTGCCCTGCAACCACCCACACTGAACCCCCACACTGCTTGGGCTGTTGATTGCGGGGCCTTGGCGCACCCCTGGCCCTGGTCCTGTGTCTGGCCCCAGCGCCCCTCAACACCTTTAGCTTATCTGCATCTTATCTGTGCGCCTTCAATCCCCTTCACGTCCCTGTGCCCTTGCCGCTAGGGTGCCCTTGAAGGCAGGCCAAAGCCCCTGGAGCATTCCCATGGTCACATCACCCCATCCTCGCCCCGCCAAGCGGGCAGGGCGCCTTTTTGCAGCGTTTCTGGCTGGGGCTGGCCTGTGGTGGAGTGGTGCCAGCACCCTGCAAGCGCGCGAGGTGACCGACATCTTGGGCCGCCATGTGCAGGTGCCAGACCATCCCCAGCGCATCGTCCTGGGGGAAGGGCGGCTGATTTACGCCCTGGAGCCCCTGGAGGGGGAAGGCCTGTTCAAGCGCGTTGTGGGTTGGCAGGGGGAGTTCCGCAGCTCTGACGCCCAGAATTACAACGCCCTTAAAGCCATCCACCCTGAGGCCGAACGCGTTGCCGTGATTGGCCGCAACTCAGCTGACACCATCAGCCCTGAGAAAATCCTGCAGTTGCGCCCAGACGTCGCTATTTTCAGCACAACAGGCCATGGCCCAGGCCAATCTGGCCCTGTGACGCAGCGCTTGGCTGAAGCCCACATCCCCGTTGTGTTCGTTGATTTCAGGGCTGACCCTGTGAAGAACACCGTCCCCTCCATGCTCGTCCTGGGACAGACGCTTGACCGCCAGCGGGAGGCCAAAGCCTACGCTGACTTCTACCAGGACCGCTTGTCCGCTGTGCGCAAAGCTGTAGCTGAGGACAAACACCCAGCGCCGCGCGTCTTCATCGACATGCTGGGCGGCCAGCGCCCTAATTGCTGCCACACGGCTGGCAACGGCAACATGGGCGCCTTCATTGAAGTCGCTGGGGGTGACAATTTGGCCGCCAAGTTGCTGCCAGGCTTCATGGGGGAGGTCACGCCGGAATGGCTGATGGCCGCCCAGCCTGATGCCCTCATCCTGGACGGCACGCGCCCTGGCGGCAGCACGGGCCCTGGTGTGCAGATGGGCGCTATGGTTAGCGCGGAGCAAGCGCGCGCCTCCATGGAGCGGTTGCTGGAAAGTGCTGACCTCACCCCCCTCAAAGCAGCCCATGACGGCCATACATGGGGTGTGTGGCATGCTTTCTACGACAACCCCTTCAACATCCTGGCCATTGAGGCCATGGCGACCTGGTTCCACCCCAGCACCACGGCTTCCATCCACCCTGAGGCCGATCTGCGCACCATCCAGGCGCGCTTCCATGGGCTGCCTGGCCCTGGCACCTACTGGGCTGGCCCTGTGAGCTTGCCTGCTAAGCAGGGCGCCCAGCCGTGACGGCAGCTTTGCAGGACCCAGTCACAGCCAGCCCCAGCACGGCCAAACTAAATACAGGTGCTGGCGAAAGCGCGCTGGCCTCCATGCAGCGCCGCTACCGCCAGCTTGCGCGCAGGCGCAGCGCCATTTTGCTGGTTCTGGGTGGGTTGATTGCTTGTTCCATGCTGGTGGACTTCTCCCTTGGGGCGGCAGGGCTGGGGCCTGGTGCATTAGCGCAGGCGCTGCTGCACCCCCATGCTGGCGGGATGGACAGCGTCATCGTGTGGCACTTGCGCCTGCCTTACGCGCTGATGGCGGTTCTGGTGGGGCTAGCCTTGGGCGCTTCTGGCGCTGAAATGCAAACCATCCTGGACAATCCCCTGGCTAGCCCCTTCACGCTGGGGGTATCGGCTGCTGCCGCTTTTGGGGCTTCGCTTTCCATCGTTCTGGGGTGGCACTTCCCAGGCCTGCCTGAAAGCTGGGCTGTGCCGTGCGCGGCCTTCGTCACTGCTATGGGTTCGGCGTTGCTGCTGGAGGTTGTTTCCCGCTTGCGTGGGCACAGCGCCTCCATGGTTATTTTATTTGGCATTGCGCTTGTGTTCACGTTCCAGGCCCTGGTTTCGCTGATGCAGTTCATGGCTGACCAAGACGCCCTCCAGGAGCTGGTGTTCTGGACCATGGGCAATTTGACCCGCGCCGACTGGGGCAAAATCGCCATCCTGGGTGGTGGCTGCGCGTTGATGCTGCCTTGGGCTTGGTCCCAGGCCCCCGCCCTGACCGCCCTGCGCCTGGGGGAGGACAGGGCGGCCAGCTACGGCGTTGACGTGCGCAGGCTGCGCCTGGGCGCTTTAGTGCGCATCAGCGTTCTGTCATCGTTGGCGGTGGCCTTTGTTGGCACCATTGGCTTTGTGGGGCTGGTGGCGCCCCACATCGCCCGCCGCCTTCTGGGGGAGGACCACCGGTTCTACCTGCCTGGCGCTGCGCTTTGCGGGGCGCTCATCATGTCGCTGGCCTCCATCCTGGCTAAGAACATCATGCCAGGGGTGCAAATCCCGGTTGGCATCGTCACAGCGCTGGTGGGGATTCCGTTCTTTATGGCCATTGTTCTGAAGCGGCCTTCCTGAAGTCTCCCCTTAAATTGCCCTCGAAAAGGCCCAGAACACGGCCTACGCCCAACGCGCAACGAATCTTAAACAAGTTCCAGAGCGAGGTCTCCACAGCATGGCACCACCCACTATCCCTGCCCCTGATGGCGCCAGCGCCAACGCGCTTCTGGTGCGCGACCTCACTGTGCGTTATGGGCGCAAGCCACCTGTTATTAACCAACTGACCCTCAAGCCTGTTCTGCCTGGGGTGGTGACGGCGCTCCTGGGGCCCAATGGCTGTGGCAAGTCCACTTTGCTGCGTGCTTTGGCGGGGCTTGTGCCAGCTTTAGGGCAGGTTTGGCTGGGTGGGCAGGATTTCGGCGCCCTGGCGCCAGCCCAGCGCGCGCGCGAATGTGCTTACCTGCCCCAAAGCCTGCCGCCGCCCATCCACCTCCAGGTGCTGGAGGCCGTCATGGTGGCGCGGCGCGCAGGAAGCACGCTCAGCGCTGGGGAAGCCATGGCCCAGTCCCTGGCCATGCTGGAGAAGCTGGGCATCGGCGCCCTGGCTGGCTGCTGGCTTGACGAGCTTTCAGGTGGCCAGCGCCAGCTTGTGGGCCTGGCCCAGGCCCTTGTGCGCCAGCCCCGCATGTTGCTTCTGGATGAACCCCTCAGCGCCCTTGACCTGCGCCACCAGGTGGCCGTGATGGAAGCGGTGCGCGCTGAGACGGCGGCACGCACTATGGTTACCCTCATCGTCATGCATGACCTCAACATTGCCCTTCAACGTGCTGATGACGGCATCTACCTCAAAAAGGGCGCCCTGGTGGCGCAAGGGCCTTTGTGCAGCGTTACCACCCCAGCCGTCCTGGAGGAGGTCTACGGCGTTAGGAGCAGCGTTCATCTGCCTGAAGGGGGGCGCCCCCACATCATGGTGGAAGGGGTGGCTTGAAACCCAAGGCGTTTTGCAAGGCACGCGCGCAGCCGCTAGGGTGCGCCACCACATGCCTGGCCATGGCCCCGCCCGCCACCAGGGGCGCTGGCCAGTGACCAGGCACACAACCGCAGAACACGCAGGAGTTGGATGAGATGAGCGCGCAGAACAGTGTTCAGCCGGTGATCGGCGTTATTGGTGGGTCAGGCCTTTATGAAATCGAAGGCCTGCAGAACAAGGAATGGCGCGTTTGCGAAACCCCCTGGGGCACCCCATCTGACGCGCTGCTTTTCGGCACGCTGGAAGGCGTGCAGTGCGTTTTCCTGCCGCGCCACGGCCGTGGTCACCCCTTGCCACCCTCCCGGTTGAACTACAGGGCCAACATTGACGCCCTCAAGCGTGCTGGCGTCACGGACATCCTCTCCCTTTCAGCGGTCGGTTCCTTGAAGGAGGAGCTGGCGCCAGGCACGTTCGTTATTGTCGACCAGTTCATCGACCAGACGCAGGGCCGCCCACGCACTTTCTTTGAGGAGGGCTGTGTCGCCCACGTCTCCATGGCTGAACCAGTGAGCGCGCGCCTAGGCAAAGCGCTGGCAGACGCTGCTGAGGAGGAGGGCATCAAAGTCAGCCGCGGCGGCACCTATGTGGTGATTGAGGGGCCGCAATTCTCCACCAGGGCTGAAAGCGAGCTTTACCGTTCCTGGAACGGTGCCGTCATCGGCATGACCAACATGCCTGAGGCCCGCCTGGCCCGCGAGGCGGAGATGAACTATGCCACCGTGGCCATGGTGACCGATTACGATTGCTGGCACGACAGCCACGGCGACGTGACCGTGGACATGGTGGTGGCCGCCATGAAGGAGAACACACGCAAAGCCGCGGCCCTTGTGCGCAGGGCGATTCCGCGCTTGGGCAAGGAGCGCCCGTTGGACAAGGCCGAACGCGCGCTCGACAACGCCATCATCACCCCGCCAGACGCCCGCCGGCCTGACATGCTGGCCAGGCTGGACGCCGTGGCAGGGCGCGTCCTAGGCCTGGCAGACAGCGACTGGGGTCCTTACTGACCTGGCCTAGCTGAACTGACCTGGCTGGGCGCACTTGGGTGCTGGGCCCCTCAGCTGTTAGGCTGGCTTTGCCCAAGCAGGTGGTGCTTAAAGAAAGCGTCAGTGCGTTCCCAGGCCAGTTTGGCAGCAGCTGGGACGTAATCACTGCGTGACGTGCAGCCAAAGCCGTGGCCAGCTTCGTAGAGGTGGATTTCGGCCTCCGGGCAGCCTTGGCGCACAGCGGCGCGCTGGGCAGGGGGGGCGAAGCTGTCCTCTTTGCCGTAATGAAGCTGCACAGGGGCTTTGGGCAGTGGGTCCAGGTCTTGGTCAATGCCAACGCCATACCAGCCTGAAACCGCCTGGACAGGCAGATGCTGGGCAGCCTGCCAGGCCAGGCGTCCACCCCAGCAGAACCCAACCACCCCCACCTTGGCGCAACCTTCCTTGTGGAGGGCCGCAACGCAGGCGCCAATTTCAGCGAGCGCCGCACCCGCTGGCAGCTTAGCGCGGTAGGCCATGCCTTGGCGCAGCCCTGTTTGGTCATAGCCCAGCACGATGCCGGGGCGGATGGGGTCGTAAAGCGCCGGCGCCAAGACCTTGTAGCCTTGGCTGGCTAGGCGCTGGCAAACATCTTTGATGAAATCGGTCAGACCGAAGATCTCTTGAACCACCACAATGCCAGCGCCATTGGCCTTGCCAGGCAGCGGGGTGGCGGACCAAGCCTCAAAAGGCTTGCCAGCCACAGGGCCTGTGGTGGAAGCCAACTGCAAGCGTTGGCCATGGGGGGCGGCGGTGGCTGAGTTCTTGGCGGGCATAGGGCGTTCTCCTTAACGGGGTAGACTGTGCAAGGGCCCTGAAGGGGTGCTGGCAGGAGCGCCAGTCAAAGGAGCCCAGGGTTAAAATCCCAGCCTTTTTCAGCCCCCGGGGCAAGGGTGCGCGTTTTTTTCTGAGGCGGAGGTGAAAAATTCTCGCTCCCACCCCCCAAGGGTTCTTGACGCCTGCCAAGGGCAGCACCATTTCCACTGACAGAAGGCCGGATGGCCTAGATTGATTTGATGGGGCGGCGCTGTGGCGCTGCCATAGACCGCGGCGCTAAGGCCACAGGCCAGCGCCCTTACAGCAGGGAGTGTTCCATGACGAAATTCCGTCCCCTTCACGACCGTGTCCTCCTCCGCCGCCTGGACAGCCAAGACAAGACGGTTGGTGGCATCATCATCCCCGACACGGCCAAGGAAAAACCCATGGAGGGTGAGGTCGTGGCCGTTGGTCCCGGCACCCGTGACGAGCAAGGCAAGCTCATCCCCCTGGAGGTGAAGCCTGGTGACAAGGTGTTGTTTGGCAAATGGTCCGGCACTGAGGTCAAGCTGGATGGCGGCGAGCTCGTCATCATGAAGGAAAGCGACATCCTGGGCATCCTGGGCTGAGGCAGGCCTTGGGCTGCATCGCCCCAGCACCCTAGAGGGCGGGCGCCTTGCCAAAACGCCTTTTCATCATTTTGAACTACCACTTCTAACTGAAGGATACAGACATGGCTTCCAAAGACGTTCTGTTCGGCGCCAAAGCGCGTGAGAAAATGCTTCATGGCGTGGACACCCTCGCCAATGCCGTCAAGGTGACGCTGGGCCCCAAAGGCCGCAACGTCGTCCTCGACAAGCCTTATGGCGCGCCGCGCATCACCAAGGACGGCGTCTCCGTAGCGCGCGAGATTGAGCTGGCCGACAAGTTCGAGAACATGGGCGCCCAGCTCATCAAGGAAGTGGCCTCCAAAACCAACGATCTGGCAGGTGACGGCACCACCACCTCCACCGTTCTGGCGCAGGCTATCATCCGTGAGGGCGCCAAGGCTGTCGCCGCTGGCATGAACCCCATGGACCTCAAGCGCGGCATTGACGCTGCCGTGAAGGAAGTGGTGGCTGAGCTGGCCAAGAAGGCCAAGAAGGTCTCCTCCTCTGACGAAATCGCCCAGGTCGGCACCATCTCCGCTAATGGGGAGAAGGAAATCGGCGACCTGATCGCCAAAGCCATGGCCAAGGTCGGCCCTGACGGCGTCATCACGGTTGAGGAAGCCAAGACCCCCGACACCGAGCTTGAAGTTGTTGAGGGGATGCAGTTCGACCGCGGCTACATCTCTCCCTACTTCGTCACCAACCCTGAGAAGATGACGGTTGAGTTCGAGAACCCCTACATCCTCCTCAGCGAAGGCAAAATCTCTTCCCTCCAGCCCATCCTTCCCTTGCTGGAGACCGTGCTGCAGTCTGGGCGCCCCCTGCTGATCGTGGCTGAGGACGTCGATGGCGAGGCCCTCTCCACCCTGGTGGTGAACAAGCTGCGCGGCGGCCTGAAGGTTGCCGCCGTCAAGGCCCCTGGCTTCGGTGACCGCCGCAAGGCCATGCTGCAGGACCTTTCCATCCTGACAGGCGGGCAGGTTGTCTCTGACGATCTCGGCATCAAGCTGGAGAACGTTACCCCTGAGATGCTGGGCACCGCCAAGAAGGTCCACATCGACAAGGACAACACCACCGTTGTCGAAGGCGCTGGCGCCCAGCAGGCCATCAAGGACCGCTGCGCCCAGATCCGCAAGCAGCTGGAGGAGACCTCCTCCGACTACGACCGTGAGAAGCTGCAGGAACGCCTGGCCAAGCTGGCTGGCGGCGTTGCCGTCATCCGCGTTGGTGGTGGCACGGAGACAGAGGTGAAGGAGCGCAAGGACCGCGTTGACGACGCCCTGGCCGCCACCCGCGCCGCTGTGGAGGAAGGCATCGTCCCTGGCGGTGGCACCGCCCTGGCCCGCGCCAGCAAAACCCTGGACAGCGTGAAGGCTGCCAATGACGACCAGCGCGTTGGCGTTGACATCGTCCGCCGCGCCCTTCAGTCCCCCCTGCGCCAGATCGCCAGCAATGCTGGTGTTGATGACGGCGTGGTCGTTTCCAAAGTGCTGGAGAACCCAGACTACAACTTTGGCTATGACGCCCAGGACGGTGACTACAAGGACCTGGTCAAGGCCGGCATCATCGACCCTGCCAAGGTTGCCCGCGTGGCCTTGCAGGACGCAGCCTCTGTTGGTGGTCTGCTGACCACGACTGAAGCCATGGTGGCTGATCACCCAGAGCCCAAGGCCGAAGCCCCTGCTGGTGGCATGGGCGGTATGGGTGGCATGGGCGGCGGCATGGGCTTCTAAGCTCAGGCCAAACCCAGGAGCGTTAAGCGCTGCTTTGGTGGGGGCATGGCCACGCCCCTGCCAGCTGCGTTCCGCACGCCAAAACGCCTGCTGCCCCTATACAGGGGGTGGCAGGCTTTTTTATGCCTGCTTCAGGGGCACGCCTTGAGAAGCCCCTGGTGGTGCCTGTTATGCAGCCCCTATGAAAGCTGTGATGATGGTGGCAGTTGTTGCGCGCCTGCCCAGGCCCCTTCGAAGAAGGTTGGGCTGGTTAGGTTAGCTTTTGCCCAATCCAACTTAACTTAAACCAACCCCAACCCTAGGCCACATGGTTAGGGGTTCAGGAACTGCTGGGTTTTCACCAGGGCCTCCGCCAGGGGCAGGCGCTCAATGGGCACAGTGGGTGGGAAGGCCGTCAGCAGGCGGCTTGGTGTGCGCCTGTCCAACAGGGCGAACACGCCCTTGTCCGTGCCACGCCTAATCAGACGCCCAAAAGCTTGGCGCAGCTTCATGCGCGCCAGCCTGTCCTCATAATCACGGGGGCTGCCTGGCAGCAGCTTTTTGCGTGCCCTGTGCAGGATGTCTGGCCGCGCCCAGGGGGTGCGTTCAAACACCACCAGGCGCAAAGCGTCCCCTGGCACGTCAACGCCATCGCGCATGGCGTCTGTTCCTAGCAGGCAACTCTTGATGTCTTCCCTGAACACATCCACCAAGGTTTGGTTGCCCATGGCACTGACATGCTGGGCGTGGAGGGGGATGCCAGCCGCCCCCAAAGGCCCCTTGATGCGTTCATAAACGCCGCGCAGGCGCGCAATGGCTGTGAACAGCCCCAGTCCACCCCCTTGGGATGCCATGAAAAACCGTTGGTAAGCCTGGGCCAGCGCCTCCATCCCAGGTGCCATGTCGGTGATGATGAAAACGCGCGCCTGGGCGCTGTAGTCAAAGGGACTTGCGACTGCGCCATGAAGGGCACTGGTTTTAAAATGGCAAGCGCCTGTGGCCCGTTCCGCTTGTTGCCATGCTGTTACCCCAGGCGCTGGCAAGGGGGTTGGGTGCGGCGTGGAATGTGTCCCCTCCGCAGGCGCAGGTTCTGGCTTACCGTCACGCAGCGTGGCTGAGGTCATCAAAACGCCATGGGCGCTTTTGCCCAGCACCTGCGCCATGGGCACTGTCGGGTCCAGCCAATGGCGCTTCACCCCCACGTCATGCTCAGCTGTGCGGCGCACGTAACCTATGCGCGCTGTGGGGGCACTTTCCTCCCCCTCCGTCTCCTCCAAACCAGGTGGATGGGCGATGGCCTTCATGATGGCCAGCCATTCCGTCAGCGGTCCCAAGGCGCGCTGGGCCAGGCTACGCCTGATACTGGCCACAAGCTGCAACGTAGCCATGTCCAAAGGGGGATCAGGCGTGGGACTTGGCGCGCTATCCTGGCCAGGTTGGGGGGCATCACCCACCCCTTCCTGCCCCTGAGGCTTTTGGCGCGCGCCCTCCAGCTTGGCCCCCAAAACGGCCAGCAGGCGGTTGACGTGCGCCAAAAGGGTGGAGAGCTCCTCCGCCAGCCAAGGCGCCACGCGTGCAAGTTCATCTGTCGCGGGGTGGAGTTCGCACTGGCTGTCCTGGCCGTGGTCGCCCTGGCCTTTGCCCGGCTTCTGGCTGGCCTCGCGCAGCAGCAATTGGCGTGCCAAGGCGTGCAGCACGGTTTCAGCGGGGTTGTTGACGGCCATCCCGCCATCCACCCCTGGCAGGGGCAGACTTTCCGCCAAAGGGGTGGCAGGGTTTCCAGGGTCTGTTTCCCCAGTGGCAAGGACGGTGGCAGGCCCTGGGGCGGGTTCCTCAGGCGCCAGGATCTGGGCTAGGCGTTCCTGCCAGCCAGGCAGGGGCAAGGTTGCTTGCGCAGCCAGCAAAAGCGCGTTGAGGGGCGCTGCTGCTTCAGGCACCGCTTGGAGGATGGTTTCCATGCGTTGCCTGAGGCCACGCCCGCGGGCGCGTCCTTGTTCGCGCCCCAAAAGCCAGCGCCGCAGCTCGTATGCCTCCACACCAGAGAACAGAAGTCCAAACACGCTGTCAGCTGCCTGAGCAAGGTGGTGGGCCTCATCGAAAACATAGCGCGTGGGGCTGCCGTTCTCATCCATGCCGTAAGCTTCCCCCTGCGCTTGCCAGAACGCCAGGTTAAGGGTCAAGGCATGGTTGGCAATCACCAGTTCCGCCTGGCGGGCGCGGCGCACGCTGTGTTCAATGAAGCAGCATTGGTAGAAGGGGCAGGCACTGTGCAGGCATTCACCGCGCCTGTCAGCCATGGTCCGCACCCAGGCGGGGCGGAACAGCTCGCTGAACCAACCTGGCAGGTCGCCGCCATGCAGGTCCCCTTCCGTGCCGCTTTCAGCCCAACGCGCAAGTAGTACCAGCGCCACCATCAAGCTGCCTTGCTGGTTGGGTTGGCGCGCTTGGAGGGCCTGGGCGATTTCCGTGAAGTTCAGAAGGCAGAAGTAATTCTCGCGCCCTTTGCGCACCACCACTTTGCGTTGGCGTTCGGCCTTGTCGGGGTAGAGGCGGGCCAGTTCAGCAGCCACTTGGCCCTGCAGGTGCCGCGTGAAGGTGCTGATCCACACCGTGCCGCTGTTGCGCGCAGCCCAAAGCGATGCTGGCGCCAGGTAACCCAGCGTTTTGCCCGTTCCTGTGCCGGCTTCCGCCAGGACGAGGGCTGGGCCCTCTGGGCTAGGGCGTTCGCTGAAAGCATGGGCGGCTAGTTCAGCGTAGGCCTCCTGCCCTGGGCGGGGCTCAAAGCCAGGGCCGCGCATTTTGGCCAGGCGTTTGGTGGCTTCCCCTGGCAGGAGTGGCTGTGTACCTGGAACGGGGCGTGGCGGCTCATCCTCCCATTCAGGCAGCCGGTCAGCAACAGCCAGGGCGCTGCCAGGGCGCGCTGGCTGGGGCAGGGTTACGCCCAGGCTCGTTGCCTGCATGAGCAGATCCGCCAAAACGGGGCCCCAGCTCCAGCCTGCCTGGTCAAGTTGGCGCAGGCAGTCCTGGAAAATCGGCCCGCGCTGTGGGTCCAGCGCCAGCTGCAAAGCCTCCCCCAGCAAAGTGGCTGCCAGTTCAAGGAGGCCCTCAGGGCCAGCGGCGCCCCCCACCCCTAGCATTGCCGCCAGGGCCTGGGCCGTTGGGGCTGGGCTTTGGCCAGGGCGCACCAGTAGGAACAGCTCCAGTACATCCAGCCAGGGAACGGGCTGGGGTTCTGGCGGCAAGCCAAGCATGCGCAACGTGGCAGGCCCGTGCAGAAGCACGGGGGGCGTCATGGTGCGCAGCAAGGGGTTGATGGTGCTGGATGGTCCCTCCACCACCTCCCCATCCGCTGTGAGCAAGGCAGCGCCAGCGTGGCCCGCCACCAGGGCTGGCAGCCCCTCAAGGGCGCCCAAAGCGCATTGCCGCTTGATGTCGTCTGGCAAGGTCTGGCCAGCGCTGGCAGCCTGAGTTGGGGCTGCCTGAACGGGGTCCTTTTTCGCAGGGGTGGTGTTTTCTGGCACTGGCTTTTCCCGTCAGGGGTGATGGGCTATGGACATCGCCCCCCATGATAGCGGAAAACAATCCTGTGCCGGGTGCCAATTTCAACCCCTGGCCACAAGGGGCCTGTTTGGCTTGCTGGGCGCACTTGCCCACGCCACCGGTCCTCCACCCTGGCGGGGGCGCAAGCGCTGCCTGCGCGCGCCAGACCAGCCAGTGCCACTTTACAGACGTTGACGTTGCCAACCCCATGACAGACCATTCCCAAGCGAACGTTTCCAAAGCCCTTGGCGCTGCCCAGGCTGGGTTCCCCAACCTCTGGCCCTATGCTGAGGCGCGAAAACTTGTGGAACGTCTGGAGGGGAAACCGAAGGACGGCCCCCTCCTGTTCGAGACGGGCTACGGCCCCTCTGGCTTGCCCCATATCGGCACGTTTGGGGAGGTCGCCCGCACCACCTGGGTGCGCAAAGCTTTTACGGAGATGACGGGCCTTCCCAGCCGCCTGCTGGCTTTCTCTGATGATATGGACGCCTTGCGCAAAGTGCCAGGCAACGTGCCCAACCAGGAAATGCTGGCCAAGCATCTGGGCCAGCCGCTTTCACGCATCCCCGATCCCTTCGGCACGCATGAGAGCTTTGCTGCCCATAACAACGCCATGCTGCGCGACTTCCTGGACGCGTTCGGCTTTGACTACGAATTCGCTTCTGCCTCAGATTACTATGCTTCAGGCCGCTTTGACGTTGCCCTCAAGCGCGTGCTGGAGGTGCATGACGACATCGTTAAGGTCATCGCCCCCACATTGCGTGAGGAACGCCGCGCCACTTATTCCCCTGTGCTGCCCATCCACCCAGAGACGGGAGAGGTCATGCAGGTGCCCATCATCAAGGCGGACCCAGAAGCTGGCACGGTGGTCTGGAAAGACCCTGCCACCGGCAAAACGCACGAGACAAGCGTTTATGGCGGCCACGCCAAAATGCAGTGGAAAGCCGACTGGGCCATGCGCTGGTACGCCCTAGGCGTTGATTATGAGATGTCAGGCAAAGACTTGACGGACAGCGTGAAGCTTTCATCGCGCATTTGCCGCCTCCTGGGGGGGAATCCCCCTGAGAACCTCACCTACGAGCTGTTCCTGGACGCTGAGGGGCGCAAAATCAGCAAGTCTAAGGGCAATGGCCTGTCTGTGGAGGAATGGCTGCGCTACGGCACGCCTGAAAGCCTGGGCCAGTTCATGTTCCAAGCGCCGACACGCGCCAAGCGGCTTCATTTTGACGTTATCCCCAAAGCCACGGATGAGTATTTGGGCTTGATTGAGCGCAGCCGCACCCAAGAGGGCGCTGCCTACCATGCCAATCCCGTGCGCTTTGTCCACGGCCAGCTGGACCAGCAGGGCCGCGTGCCAGAGGGGGCGGGGAGCCCTGTCGCCTTCAGTACGTTGCTGAACCTGGCTGGCGTGGCCAATGCCAGCGAGGCGGCCACGTTGTGGAAGTTCATCCGCCGTTATGACAGCGCCCTTTCGCCAGAAAGCCAGCCTTACCTGGCGGCCTTGGTGGAGCGCGCCGTGGCCTATTACAATGAGCGCGTCAAGCCAGGCAAGCGCTACCGCGCCCCAGACGCGCGCGAACGCCAGGCCTTGGCGGAACTGGCTGACGCGCTTGAGGCCCTGCCAGCCACCACCACTCCTGAGGCAGTGCAGAACACAGTGTTTGAAATCGGCAAACGCCACTTTGACAAAAAGGAACTGCGCGCCTGGTTTGGCTGCCTTTACGAGGTTCTGCTAGGGCAAAGCGATGGGCCGCGCTTTGGCGTGTTCGCAGCCCTTTACGGCCTGCCTGAAACCGTCCAGCTGATCAGGGGGGGGCTGGCTGGCACGCTGGGCGCCCCCGCTACCCCTGAAGCCCCCAGCCAGGAAGGCACCGCGCCCTGAGCGCACAGCCAAACCCTGGGCCAGGGTGGCGCACCCTTGCCCTGCGCCGCCTGCCAGCGCTTTTCGGGCTGCTGCTGCTGGGAGCTGCTGTGTGG
Source organism: Formicincola oecophyllae (assembly GCF_006542395.2). Lineage (NCBI taxonomy): Bacteria > Pseudomonadati > Pseudomonadota > Alphaproteobacteria > Acetobacterales > Acetobacteraceae > Formicincola > Formicincola oecophyllae. The sequence continues at coordinate 1,543,089 of NZ_CP038231.1, forward strand.
GTCATCTGGCATGAAGCCAGGAGCCTCTCCCCCCATGACATCATGGCTAGCTTGCGCGCCATCCCCACCAGTGCGCTGTGGGCGGGGGTGGGGGCCACCGTCCTGTCTTACATAGTGCTGGCCTTCTACGACATCCTGGCTTGCCGCAGCATCAAGGCGCAGGTGGGGTGGCCGCGCGCGGCGTTCGCAGCCTTCTGCTCCTACGTGCTTTCGCACAATCTGGGGTGCTCGGCTATTTCGGGGGCAGCGGTGCGTTACCGCCTCTACCAGGGTTGGGGGGTTGGGGGGCAAGGCATCGCCTCCATCATCGCTTTCTGCTCCATCATGTATATTTTGGGGCTTTTGGGGTTGGTGGGGTTCCTGTGCCTAACGCACCCCCACAGCCTGCCCCACCTGGGCCAGGTCCCAACCCCCTTAGTGATGATGGCTGGTCTTCTGTGCGTGGCTGTGCTGGGGGGGTATATCTTCATAGCGTCCCGCCAGCGGGAGCTGCGCTGGGGGCGGTGGCGCCTCACCATGCCAAGCGCCCCCCTAGCTGTGGGGCAGATCGCCGTTAGCATGGCGGACATGACGGCCACTGCCCTGATCGCCTGGTGCGTGCTGGGCCCCTTGCCTGAAGGCAGCACGCTGACGTTCTGCAGCTTTCTGGCCATTTACCTGGCCTCCTATAGTGCTGGGCTTCTGGCCAGCGTGCCAGGGGGGCTTGGGGTGTTTGAAAGCACGCTCCTCATTGCCTTGGGGGGGGAGCTAAGCGCGTCTCGCATTCTAGGTTCAGCGCTGGTTTTCAGGTTATTTTACTATGTGGTGCCCTTGTTCATGGCGGGCGGCACCTTTGGTTTCCATGAGCTGTGGGTGCGCCTGCGCGGGGCCAAGGCCATAGTAGGCCCAGCAGCGCGCGCCCAGGACTGCCAGGAGGAAGGCGCTTGCGCCCTGCCCGCCCCCCAGCAAGCGGCCGCGCCAGAAGGGGTGGAAGGTCCCCCCACCACCAAGGCTGCAGTCACCAGCACAGCCCCTGGTTCAGCGCACTCCGCAGGTCTCATTCGCCAGTCAGAGGCCACGTTCTCCGTTGGCATCGCCACAGGGCTTCAAACCCTCCTGGGGTGTGTGTTGGCGCTTTACGCCGTGTTGGCGCCACCAGCCACCCATGTCTACCGCCACAGCACAGCTGGTTCTGCACTGTGGATGGCACTAGGGCAGGGGGGTGACTTCCTGCTGTTCACATTGGGCATCGTTCTGGTGGCGCTGGCCACAGGCCTGCACAGGCGCATCAAGCAGGCCAGGCTGCAGTCGCTTGGGGTGCTGGTGGTGGTTGCCCTACTGGTGCCGGCCTTGGGTGCGCCATGGCAAATCTGGCTTGCTGACCTTGGGGTGTTTGTGGTGCTTCTGCCTTTTGGGCCTTGCTATTACCGCAAGCCCAGCTGGCGGGCGGAGCCGTTCTCCCTGGCGCACATCGCCCCCCTGCTGCTGTGGCTGGGCGCCATCGCCCTGATGACGGCAAGCTTGCTGAGCCACCATGTGGGGGCGCTGTGGTGGCAAGCGCTGACACGCGGCGCCGATAGCACGGTGGGCCGCTGGTGCCTGGGGTTGGGGGCGCTTGGGGTGTTCGGGGCGCTGTGGGGCGCTATGCGGCGCAGCTGGATAAGCCCTGTTCCCTGGGACAGTGCGCAGGCGCAGCACTGCCGCCAATTGCGTGATGGTGATGGGCTGGAACGCGTGATGGGCCTTTTGGGGCTGCGCCCAGACGCCGTTCTTTATGACGATGACGGACGCGCGGCCATGCTGTGCGCTCATGTGGGGCCATATTTGGTGTTAGTGGGGCCAGTGGGCCGGCGTAAAGGGCGCGTTCCCATGCTGTGGCGCGCTTGCGATTACGCCCTGCAGGAACAGGTGCCCTGCGCCTACGTGCAGGATTCGCTGTGCTACCGCCCTGTGTGCGAGGACCTGGGCGCTGAACACGCCCAGCCACTTGGCCAGGGGCTATTCCTGTTCCAGCCCCTGGGGGCTGGGGGGCAATTGGCTGCCCTCCTCAAAGGGCGCATCAGGCAGCGGGTGAAGGTAGCCTCCCAACCAGCCATGCAAACTGGTGTGGTGGACACCGACCACAGCAAGGCCCCTGCCGCCTGAAAAGCCTCACGCGGGGGGGAAGGGCCGTGCGTGCCTAGGGGCTGGCGGCTCAGCCGCCCTGACTGGCGCTAGTTCCGCCAAGCTCTTCCCCATCACGCCCTTCCCCGCCAAGCGTTGCCAGAAAATCATCATCAGCGATGCCGTCTTCGCCGTAGATGTCGTCATCCTCATCAGGCAAGGGGTCTTCCAGGTCCAGCGGACGCCCATCATGGCTGAACACACCGGCAAGCTCCATCTGGGCGCCAGGACCTTCCGGATCTGGCCAGGTCTCGGCGATGAAGAAGCGGTCCACCCGCATGGGCAAGCTGCGGAACAAATTGTGGCGCTGCATCCAGCGCACAGCGTCATCAAGGTACCCTTCAGGGATGGCCCCCAGGTGGAGCCTGGGCTGCCAGCGGCTTTTGCGGGGAGGCAAGCCTGCGCTCCTGACGGCGTTCTCCACTTTTTTTTGCAGCGCTTCAAGGGGGCCTGGGGGGGCAGCGCCTACTTCAAGCCCCAGTTCAGGGTTGGGGGCATGGGGGGGTGGGGGGGTGATGAAAACCTCCCTCAGCGTCATGTCAAACGCTTTCCAGCGCACATGTTCCAACGCGCTGTCGAGGGCAGCGGCCTCATGCCGACCTGGCAGGGTGAAGCTGCGCAATGGCAGGTGCAGGCTTTCCAGCCTGGCCCAGCGGGCCTTGGGCAGGACGCCACGCATCAGCCCCAATTCACCAAGGAGGGAGGGGGGGGGAAGGAGAAGGGCAGTGTAACGCTTCATGCTCCCTCAATGGCAGGCCAATGCCCCCATGGCCAGCCCCCTTGCACAGGTTGCGCTGGCGGTGGTGCGCCCTGGTTCGGGGTGGGTTGCACAAAACACTTCCCCACCCCATGTTGGAAACCTATGCCGGCTTTGCGCCAGAACCCTGTGGGGCAGCCGTGGCAACGGCGTTTTCAGGTGTGGTAAAACATCTTCACCGCTTTCTCACGCTCTCAACATGGACGATACTTCATGGACAATCAGTTCAACCAGTTCAATGGCGGCATGGCCCAGCCTGCTGCCGTCCCCTTTGATGAAGGACTGCGCCTTTATCTGGTGCGCGTCTTCAACTGGATGGCCGCAGGGCTGGCTTTGACGGGCCTCACCTCCTGGGCGGTTATCCACACGTCTCTGGCTGGGGCGTTCTTCAAGCTTGTGATGACGCAGGGCGGCCTGTTCCCCGTTGGGCTGACCGGGCTTGGCTGGGTGGCCGTCCTGGCGCCGCTGGCTTTCGTGCTGGTGCTTTCCTTCGGCCTCAACAGGCTTTCGCGCCAGGCAGTCCAAGGGCTGTTCCTGCTGTTCAGCGTGGTGATGGGCGTCAGCATGGCCAGCTTGGTGATGTGCTACACGGGCGTTTCCGTTGCGCGCACCTTCTTTGTCTGCGCTGCGCTTTACGCAGCTGTGGCTTTTTGGGGCTACACCACTAAGCGTTCACTGGCCAGCATGGGCTCTTTTCTGTTCATGGGTATGATTGGGCTTCTGATTGCCATGGTGGTAAACCTGATTTGGCCGTCAGGCATGATGTCTATGGTCATTTCCTGCGTGGGCGTTGTGCTGTTCACGGCTTTCACGGCTTATGACATGCAAAGCATCAAGATCGGCTACCAGGAGATGAGCGCCGTCCTCCCGCCTGATGAACTGGGCAAGCGCAGCGTTTACGATGCCCTGTCGCTTTACCTGGACTTCATCAACCTGTTCCAGTTCCTGCTCTCGCTGATGGGGCAGAACAGCTCTAGCTCCAACAACAACTGAGCGCACAGGTGGGGCCAGCCCCACTAGCGAAAACCCATTAGAAAAAGGCGCCCTCCCAGGGGGGCGCCTTTTTGCTGGCCTTTGTGCAAGCTGCGCTGCTTTTAAGCCTATGCCAACCGGAGCTGAGACCCAAAACGTGAAGCCACCAAGGCCCAGGGCGCCAAAACCAGGGCCAGAGCCAAGGTCGGTCTCGCTCAGCCCTGCTGTGGCTTGGGAGAAAGCAGGGGGGTTTTATCAGGCTTGCCGTCCCATTCGTCAGCCTCTGCCATAGCGGGGATCTTCTGGGTGATTTTGGGCCACTGGGAAGCATACTTGGCGTTGGTCTCAAGCCAGCCAGCGGAACGCTCGTCCGTGTCAGGGAAAATGGCCTCCGCTGGGCATTCAGGCTCGCACACACCGCAATCGATGCATTCATCAGGGTTGATGACGAGGAAGTTCTCCCCGGCATAGAAACAGTCAACAGGGCACACTTCCACGCAATCGGTGAACTTGCAGTTGATGCAGTTTTCCGTGACCACATAGGTCATGACTTGATCTCCGAAGCAGGGGCGGCTGGGCTGGAAGCAGCCATTGGGAGTGCCGCCGGGAAATGGGCTGGTTATGGCCCAATCCCCTCCAGCCTGCAAGGGCGCGGCCAGATGGCCCGCAGCCCCCAGTGGCAACCCTTCAGCTTGGGTTTGGGGGCAGCGCAGCATAAAGGCGCTGGGCTAACTTGGCTGGGCCGCGCCGTTCCACGCAAGCGCGCACACGCCACACCAGAACCTTCGCTTCCCGCGAGTTGCCTGGGGCGGGGAAAGTCAGCACGTCCCCAGGGCGCACTTTGGCGTGGGCCTTGGTCAGCCTGCGCCCGTTGAGGCGCACTTTGCCGCTGCCTGCCAGTTTGGCCGTCAAGGCGCGCGTCTTAGCTAGGCGCGCATTGTAGAACCAAACGTCAAGGCGCTGTTCAGGCAGCTGGTCGGGCAGTTGGTCAAGCTGGGCTTCATCAGGCCCCTCCTGCTGGGAGGTGGGCTTGTTCATGGCTTGATCTGCGTTGGGGCTGGGGGCATCAGGCATGGCGTTTGGAGTCATGGCGTTTGGCGTGGCTTGCTGAAGGAGCCTGGGCAGGCTTGCGCTTGCTGGCTGGGCGGTTTTGAAGATTGGATGGCTTGCGCGCCCCCTTTCCAGGGGCAGTTTTGAGGGTAAGCCCAGCCAAGGCCGCAAAAGGGCTGGCAGGATCATGACCTTCAAGGCGCCCCTGGCTTCCACGGCGCTTGGCGGGGGGGTGTGCGTTGCTATGCCGCGCCCTGCCCTCAGCTTGGCCTGGGTGGCTGGAACCTGGCCTTGAGGGCTTGATGCGGATGAGGGGCGGCGCTGGCGCGCCAAGCGCGCCAACTGGCAGATCACCAAGCAGGCGCAACGGCACGCCAAGCCCTGCCAGGACATCTGGCGCCATGGTGGCTTTGAGCGCCAGGCGCCTGGTGATGTCAGCAGGCAAGGGCACATGGCGCTGCCCAGGCTGGGGCCGCAACTTGGCAACGGCTTGCAGGACCCTCTCCGCCTGGTCAAGGCGCAGGGCGACAGGGCCAGCCTTAACCCACCCAGGCCAAGGTGGCCTTTGGGCTTCCTCCACCCAAAAGCGCCCAGGCGCCATGGGCTGGGGCGCTGTGCCTGCCCCTTCCCACACGCAGCCCAAAAGGGACATCAGCCCAGCTACCGCTGGCTTGAGCAAGCTTTCATGCCACACAAGCCCCTGCCCCTCCACGCCAAGAGCTGTTGAAAAAGCAAAGCCATGGCTTTTCAAAGCACGCGCCTGGGTGCGCAGGTTGGTACCCTCCCCCCCAAGCAACACGGTGACGCCGCCATCCTCAGCCAGCCTGTGGGCCAGGCCACGGGTCATGCTTTGCTGGCGCAGTTGCTCTAACCCCTGCCAGAAAAGGCGCAGGCGCTGGCGCACATAGTCAGCCAGCCAGCCCTGAAGGCGCTCGCGCACGGGCACCTCCTGCTGGGGATCGCTGAAATCCCCCCGCAGCAGCTTGATGGTGGGGGCAAAGAAACCCTCCCCCTTGACTAGGCGCGCCACAGGGGCGCCGCGCCATGTCAGCGTGCCAGGGGGGATGGGTTGTTCCTGCAAGGCGCTTGCGCCATTTTCTGGCCCCGCGCCAGGCACCCTGTCTGCGCCGCTTTCAACAAGGGCGATCGTTTCTCCCCCATCCTCCAGGAAGCGCTTGATGATGCCTCCCATGGCCTCACGTGCGGCCCTGTGGCCAGCTTTGGCGATGGCGTCATGCTCTGAGCGGCTTTGGGCGTTGGCCGCATTGAAGGCGAACCCCTCCAACTGGCCAATCTCGTGTCCTTCCACCACCACAGCGCCTGTGGCGGTGACAGCATGAAGCATGGCCGCATCATCATGGCCTTCACGGCGCATCAGCACAGCGGCGCGGCGGTTGACGAAGCGCGCTGTTAACCTTTCATGCAAAGCGTCTGAAAGGCGCTCCTCCACAGCTTGGCTTTGCGCGCCTAAGGCGCTGCCTGGAGCGGTCCAGCCAGCGCGCGCTGTGACATAGGCCCACACACGCACCCCTGAAAGACGGTTCATCAACATGTCGATGTCGCCTTCCGTTTGGTCAAGGGCCTTCAAGTGGCCCTGGATCCAAGCTGTTGGCAGGCGCCCCTTCTCCAGCAGTTCCTTGAAAATGCGCCCGCAAAGCTGCGCGTGGCTTTGGTCGCCCATTTTCCTGAAATCAGGTATTTGGCATGCCTCCCACAGCAAGGCCGTTTCGCGCCTGCCACGCGCGCGCTCCATGATGGCCTGCTCACGGGCCAGGGTTTGCAGCACCTCCAAGTCAGAGCCAGGGCGCCCTGGTTTCAGCTCTGGCCTGGGTGGCTTGGCGCGCAGGCTGCGCAGAAGGGCTTGGGGGTTGGCGAACTCAAGCGCGCTTTGGCGCCAATGGAGCTTCTCCACCGCTTCAAAGCGGTGCTCCTCAATGGTATCAGCCAAGCTGGGGGCCATGGGGGGGCATGTGTGGGTGGTGCCGAAGGTGCCATCCTTCATGCCACGCCCAGCGCGCCCGGCAATCTGGGCGATCTCCTGCGCGCTCAAATGGCGGGGGAACTGGCCGTCAAATTTGCGCATGGAAGCCAGGGCCACATGGTCCACATCCATGTTGAGACCCATGCCGATGGCGTCTGTCGCCACCAGGTAGTCAACGTCACGGTTCTGGTAGAGCTCTATCTGGGCGTTGCGCGTGCGCGGGCTCAACCGTCCCATGATGACGGCACAACCGCCGCGCCTCTGCCTGATGGCCTCAGCCAGGCTGTAGACCTCATGGGCGGAGAACGCGACAATGGCCGAACGCGCAGGTAGCCGCCCCAAATTGCTGTGGCCAGCATGGACAAGCTGCGACAGGCGCGGCCTGGTCTCAACCGTGATGCCTGGTATGAGCTTCTGCAGCATGGGGCGCATAGTCTCAGCGCCAAGGAACAACGTTTCGCTGCGCCCGCGCGCATGGAGGAGGCGGTCAGTGAAAACATGGCCGCGCTCTGGGTCGGCAGCTAGCTGGATCTCGTCAATGCCGATGAAATCCACCGCGCGCTCCAGGGGCATGGCCTCCACCGTGCAAGCGAACCACTGCGCGCCTGGGGGGACGATCTTCTCCTCCCCCGTCAGCAGCGCCACCTTGCCAGCGCCTTTGACCGCTTTGAGGCGCTCGTAATTTTCTCGTGCTAGAAGGCGCAGGGGAAAACCCATGATGCCGCTTTTGTGCGCCATCATGCGGCTGAGCGCATGATGGGTCTTGCCTGTGTTAGTGGGGCCCAGAATGGCGGTGACAGCGCTGTTGCGGCGCTGGGCCAGCTCCTCAAGGGCGCTGCCCGCCAGGGCGCGGAACTGATGTGCGTTGCGTTGTGCCATGGCTCTCCCTGCTTGGGTCCTAAATCGGTGCGGCGGGCCTGGAAAGCAAGGGGTGGGGTGGCAATGGGGGATTGGCACACCATCTTTGGAGCATCAGTGCCTGGCACGTGCCAGCAGCCAAGCCGTGCCACCAACGCCCCAGCAACCCACACCTAGTACTCCACACAAGAGCGGAAGATCGTCTATGCAATCCCCTTCCAACCAGCTCGCCCCTTCACTGCCTTTGGTTGAAGCTGTGCTCCGCCAAGCTGCCAGCCTGCCTTTGGTTGGGCTGGATGGCGATCCAGGCACCATGGTGGGCACTCTTATCCTTGTGCCAGCCCAGCCTGATGGGGCAGCGCCCACAGCATGGGAAGTGGCCTGCGGCGCGTCCTTGGGCTATGCGCGCCAGCTTGGATTGGCTGGTGTAGCAGGCGATTTCCTGCTGCTGCCAACGTTGCCGCCTCTTTCAGGGAGCGAAGATCAGGTTAAGGAAACCCAGCCCCGCCTGCCTCAAGCCCCTGTGGCGCTTTACTGCTACCAACCAGGTGCTGGGCCTGATGAATTCGGCGCCCTGGCCCAGAAGTTACCGCCCGGCCCCTGGCGGCTGGAAGCCCCTTTCACTGAGGGGGAGGAAGATGAAGGTAGGGAAAGTAATGAAGGGGCTGCGGCGCCAGCGCGCCTGATGGCTGATGCGCTGCTGGGCTTTTGCTTGGGCAGCCCGTCCTGCACCCTAAAGGGCCATGACCTGGCACAGTTGAGGGCGCGTGAAGGGGACGCCGGCCCTGCAGCGCCCGTTCATAAGCGTGCCTGCCTGGTCACGCCACCACCCCATGTGGTGCCAGAGGTCATGTTGGCTGAAGTGCGGGCAACAGCGCGCGCCATGCGCCTGGGGCGGGCGCTCATCAATGTGCCAGCCAACCTCCTGGGGCCTGCGGAGCTGGCCAGGGCGGCGGCTACACTGCTTGCAGACCAGGGCGCCAAGGTAACCTTGGTGGAGGGGGCGATGGTGGCAGCTGATTATCCCTGCTTGGCTGCTGTGGGCGCTGGAAGCCAGCGCGGCCCTGTGGTGGTGAAGGCCAGCTGGGGCCACCCTGAAGCCCCCCTTGTGGCGCTGTGCGGCAAAGGCGTGTGCTTTGACACAGGCGGCTACAACCTCAAACCTGGTGGGGCCATGGCACGCATGAAAAAGGATATGGGCGGTGCTGCCTTCATGCTGGCCACGGCCCTGCTTTTGGTGGAAACCGTGCCCAACACGGCCCAAGGCGTGCGTTTTGAACTGCGCCTAGGTTGTGTGGAGAACAGCCTTGGCGCTAGCGCCATGGTGCCAGGAGATGTACTGGCCACGCGTTCCGGCCTGACAGTGGAGGTGGGCAATACGGATGCTGAAGGCCGCCTGGTGCTGTGCGATTTGCTAAGCGATGTGGCGGCTTTGAAGCCAGACCTGATTGTGGATGGCGCCACTTTGACAGGCGCTGCGCGCGCAGCCCTCGGCCCTGACCTGCCAGCGCTTTTTGCCAATTCGGAAAGCCACGCCCAAGCTTTGCTCAAAGCAGGCCACGCCTGCAGGGACCCCCTTTGGCGCCTGCCTTTGTGGCAGCCTTACGGTAAGTGGCTGAAAAGCCGCCTAGCTGACATCAATAACTGTGCAAGCGTGCCCATGGCGGGCGCTGTGACGGCAGCCCTTTTCCTGGAGAGGTTCATCCCGCCAGGCCAACCCTGGTTGCACATCGACACTTATGCTTGGCGCGATGACCCAGCACCAGCCCACCCTCACGGCGGCGACCTGCCAGGGCTGCGCGCCCTGCACCGCTTCCTGGCCCAACCAGCCAACTGGCGTGGAGGGGTTACGGAAATTTAGTTTCGATGTGCGGCAATCTTGCCACAGAAAATCCTTAATGGCTGCCTATCACCGCCACCAACAGGCGCTGCGCCAGGCCTGCCGCACCGCAGCCACCTTCATGCAGGGGGCGCGCTTCCCAGGTTGGCCGGCCCCCTGGCCCTATCTTTCCACTTTCACTGTTTTGTTCTGGCGCAGGATCCACCCTGCCAGAGAGGAGCAGAAATGACGAAACCACGCGATCCACACCACAATGACCGCCTTGCAGTTCTGCGCGAAACCATGGTTTCGCTCGTGCGTGGGGAAACGCCCGACCTCAGTGCGCGCCAAATGGCCGTTTTCCTGACCTGCTACGTGCGTGACGGCGCCCATACCGTGCGTGGGCTAGCGCAGGCGTTGAATGTCTCTAAACCAGCCATCACCCGCGCACTTGACCGCTTAGCGGCCCTTGGCCTGGCGCTGCGTAAAGAGGACCCGATGGACAGGCGTTCCGTCCTGGTGCAGCGCACCCCCAAGGGGGCGGCCTATCTGCGCCGTCTGCGCCAAATCATGCGCTGCGCTGACCATGAGGGGGATGGGCGCGACCACCCAACGCATGGGCTGGTTGCGCTTGGCATGGGTGGCACTTTGGGAATGCTGCAGGCAGGTTAAGGGGGCAAGCCCCGCTTGGCCTGTGCTGGCGGTGGCATGTTGCCTGGCCAGCGGTGTGCGCCTTGCACCTGTTGCCAGGCCCAGCTTTTTGACCTGAACGCGAAAGCCGCAGCCCGTGCCAGCCAACCCCTCTATCCCCCAGGCCCTTCCAGAAACGGTGCGCTTCCTGGACCTCCAGGCGCAGCGCGCGCGCATGAAAAGCCTGCCCAAGCGATTGGAGGCTGTCCAAGCTCATGGGCGCTTTGTCCTGGGGCCAGAGGTGGCAGAGCTTGAAGGGGCCTTGGCCGCCCGCGTTGGGGGCGGGGTGGAGGCCATCGGCGTCTCCTCTGGCACAGATGCCCTCCTGGCCATTTTGATGGGGGAGGGGGTGGGGCCAGGCGATGCTGTGTTTCTGCCCACCTTCACCTACACGGCCACGGCAGAGGTCATCCTGCTTTTGGGCGCGATGCCCGTTTTTGTGGATGTGGACCCCGACACCTTCCAAATCGACATGGCAAGCTTGAAGCGGCGCCACCAAGCTATTGTGGAAGCCGGCACCCACAGGCCGCGCGCCGTCATGGGGGTGGATTTGTTTGGCCAGCCAGCGCCCTGGGCTGCGCTGAACGATTTTGCCAGCGACCATGGCCTGTTCACGGTTGATGACGCAGCCCAGGCCTTTGGCGCTACCTTGGCAGGCAGGCCTTTGGGGGGGCAGGCCATGGCCACGGCGCTTTCCTTCTTCCCTTCCAAGCCGCTAGGGGGGTGGGGTGATGGTGGCGCTATCTTAACAGCCGACCCCAGACGCGCCGCCCTTTACCGCTCCCTGCGCAGCCATGGGGAGGGGCGGGAACGTTACGATGTGCAGCGTATTGGCCTCAATGCGCGCCTCGACACCCTTCAGGCTGCCGTTCTCCTAGCCAAGCTGGAGATATTTGACGATGATTTGAAGCGCCGCCGCCATGTGGCGGCCCTTTATGACCGCTTGCTGGGCGGGCAAGGGGGCTTAGGGGTGCAGGTGCCAGCGCGCGTGCCTAGCAGTGAAAGCGCTTGGGCGGTTTACACCGTCAAGCTGGCTGGGCCTGCAGCGCGCGCACACGTCCAGAAGGCGTTTGAGGCAGCCGGACTGCCCTGCGCTGTCTACTATCCACGCCCCCTCCACAAGCAGCCAGCCTACAGCGCTGTTCATGATGGTGCGCCTTTGCCGGTGGCTGAAGCGCTTTCAGGCCAGGTGCTGGCGCTGCCCATCCACCCTGACATGACGCAAGGCCAGGTCCAGCGCGTGGCCAATACTTTGCTGGAAGCCTTGCGCACCCCCAGCGAAAGCTAAGGCTAGTGCGGGGGCAGGGGCAGGGCACCTGCCCTTCACGTCTTCACGCCTTGTCGGTCATAGCGGGTGCCGGATTTTCAAGCGTTTCCTCAGGGGCGGGGTGGTAGGGGGGCAAATTGGTGTCCATCACTTTCAGCAGGGCTGCCGTCAGGGGGCTGGCCAGGATGAGCCCTGGCACGCCTAGGATGGAACTGAACACCGTCTGCGCCAGGATGGCCACGCCAGGAGGCATACGCACAGCCCGCTTCTGGATAAGGGGCGCAAGCACGTTCCCCTCCAGGAATTGAATAACGCTGTAAAGGATGAGCACCGCCCATGTTGTGCGTGTGCCGACTGAAAGCGCCAGCAAAAGCGCTGGCACCGCCCCCAAAATGGCCCCGATGTAAGGGATGAAGTTGCACAGCCCAGCCACCACTCCCAGCGCCAGGGCCAGCGGCACACCCAGGATGGCCAGCCCCACTGCTGAAAGAACGCCTACGACCAGCATGTCCAGCGCTTGGCCAGCCGTCCAGGCCCACAAGGTTGTGCCCGCTACGATCAAGGCCCGCCTGACGCGGTCACGGTGGCTGATGGGCACCATGCGCAGGAAGCCATCCACATAGAGGGAGGGGGACAGGGCGAAGTAGAAACCCGCCACCACAATCACCACGATGACGCCCAGAACGCCCAGCGCGCTGCTGAGCAGCCCCGTGACGGAACCAGCCAGCCCCACACCCATGCTGCCCAGCATACTGCGTTCGCCAGTCAGCCCATGGGGGAAGTGCTCAAGCAACATGCGGCCCAGCACATTGTTGCCAAGTTTCGCCCGCAACCCGCCCGCCTGGGCCGTCAGAGCGTGCTTAAGGGTGAGGTACTGCTCAGCGATGGCGGGGCCGTTGCTCCATATCAGCAAGGTCAGAAGCCCGATAATAATCAGCATCACCGTGCCCACAGCCAGGCTGTGCGGCAGCCCAAAGCGGCGCTGAAGCGGCCTGGCCAACCCGTGGAGGATGATGGCCAGCAAAGCGGAGGCAAAGATGATGGCCATCACGTCCCCCACCAGCCAAATAGCCAGCACGGCGATGGTCACAATCAGGGCGAAGCGCACCATGGTGGCCAATTGGTGCAGGGCAGCTGCCGCGTCAGGGCCGGGGTTGGGGGTCAGGCGCAGCAAAGCGCGCCGCTTTGGCGGTTCTGGCGGGCCTTTGCCTAAGGGGTCAGGCTGGGGCATGGGGGGCGGTTCCGTTGGGGTGGGGGTGCTTGCCATGGTTCAGCCTGCCCCTGCTGGGCTTCCTTGTGGTCCTTCCTGACTGGGGGCTTGGCTGCGCTCAAGTTCGTCCTGCCGTTCCAGCCAAGTGGTCTCCGCCTCCCCCAGCTGCAGGTCAAGGGCGGCCAGTTCCTTGTTAAGGGCGGTGATCTTGGTGCCATCGCCGCTTTCGTAAAGCTCTGGCGCGGCCAGCTTGCCCTCCACCACAGCACGTGCGCTCTGCAGCTTCTCCATCAAGGCCTCCAGGGTGCGGATCTCACGCTTGAGGGGCATCAGGGCGCGGTTGTTCTCTTTGCGCTTAGCGCGCGCTTCAGCATGGCTTGGCTGCGCGCCTCCCTGGCCAGATTTGCTAGCGCTTGTTGGGGCGCCCTTGGCAGCGGCCTCGGCGCGCGCTGCGCGTTCCCGTTCCAAAAGCCACTGGCGGTAATCCTTCATGTCCCCTTCAAAAGGGGTCAGGCGCCCATCCGCCGCGATGAGGAAACGGTCTGTCGCTGCTTCAATCAAGCGCGCGTCATGGCTGATGATTAGCACAGCGCCCTCGAAATCGTTCAGCGCCCTGATGAGGGCATCGCGCGCATCCAGGTCCAGGTGGTTGGTTGGCTCGTCCAGAATCAGCAAATGGGGGGCGTGGCGCGTGGCCAACGCTAGCAGGAGCCGCGCCTTCTCCCCCCCCGAAAGCTGGCCAACCTGGGTTTCAGCGCGCTCTGCGTCTAGGCCGAATCGCGCCAGCTGGGCGCGCACGCCCGTCATGTCAGCTTCTGGCAGAGCTGCCTGCATGTGCTCAATGGGGGTTTGGTCTAGGTGCAGGGCTTCTGCCTGGTGCTGGGCGAAATAGCCCACACGCAGCTTGGGGGCGCGCGCCACCTCCCCCCCCATGGGCTGGAGGTCGTCTGCCAGAAGCTTGGCGAAGGTGGATTTGCCCTCCCCATTGCGGCCCAGCAAGCCTATGCGGTCGCCACCATCCAAGCGTAGGGAAAGGTGGCTTAAAACCACATGCTCCCCATAGCCTGCGCTAGCACCCTCCAAGCGCAGCATGGGTGGTGGCAGTTCTTCGGGGGAAGGGAATTCGAACCGCACAGGCGTTGCTTCAATGACCGATTCAAGCACAGGCATACGCGCTAAGGCCTTTAAGCGCGCCTGGGCCTGCTTGGCTTTGGTGGCCTTGGCGCGGAAGCGCGCCACGAAGGCCTCCATCTTCTCCCGCTGGGCGGCCATTTTGGCGGCAGCGCGGTTTTGTTGGAGCGCCTGCTCAGTCTTGATGCGCACGAAGCGCTCAAACCCGCCTGGCGTCAAGGAGAGCTTGCCTTTGTCCAGGTGCATGATGGAATCAGCTACGCCGTCCAGCAGCGCGCGGTCGTGGCTGACCATCAGGATGGTGCCAGGGTAGCGTTGAAGCCAGCCTTCAAGCCAAAGCGTGGCTTCAAGGTCCAGGTGGTTGGTTGGTTCGTCTAGCAGCAGCAGGTCTGGTGCGGCAAAAAGCCCCCCAGCCAAGCTGATGCGCATCCGCCAGCCGCCAGAAAAGGAGGAGACGGGCCTGTTCTGCGCAGCTTCGTCAAAGCCCAGGCCAGCCAGGATGGTGGCAGCGCGCGCTGGGGCACCGTAAGCGTCAATAGCGGCCAGGCGCTCGTGGATGTCTGCCAAGCGTTCCAGGGTGGGGTTGGACGCTTCCTCAGCCAGCAGGGCTGCGCGCTCGGTGTCGGCTGCTAGCACAGTCTCAATCACGCTTTGGGCGCCTGCTGGCGCTTCCTGGCGCACATGGCCAAGCCGCGCCCGCCGCGCCAGGGTGATGTCGCCGCCATCAGGCGCGAAGCTGCCTGATATGGCGTTAAGCAACGTTGACTTCCCAGCGCCGTTAGGCCCCACAAGCCCCACCTTGCGCCCAGGGTCGATTGTGGCGCAGGCCCCCTCCAGCAAGGGGCGGCCGGCAATGCGCAAGGTCAGGTCTTGAATGGTCAGCAAGCTCACGGGGGCTTATTCCTGTGCAGGTTGGGCAAGGGCGGGGTTGGCCAGGCCAGCTTCCCATGATGCGTTCATGGGGCATGGAGAGGGTACCTGAACGGCCCCTGTGGCTGGTGCGGGGCAGGGCTGCTGTCAGCCAGGTGCCGCACCCTATCAGCCAAGGGCGTTTTCCTCTAGGGATTGTGGCAGGAAACGAAGGCCAGGTGCCTTCAATCAGTCCTGCCAATCCTGCAACCGCAAGGAGCCCACCATGCCTCTGGAGCGCACATTTTCCATCATCAAGCCAGACGCGACCCGCCGTAACCTGACGGGCGAAATCAACGCCGTGATCGAGAATAACGGCTTTGCCATTGTGGGGCAGCGCCGCATCCACATGTCGCGCGCCCAGGCTGAAGGCTTCTACCGCGACCACAAGGACCAGGATTTCTTCCAAGCCCTGGTGGATTACATGGTTTCAGAACCTGTTGTGGTGCAGGTACTTGAGGGGGAGGACGCCATCAAGCGCTACCGCGCCCTGATGGGCCCCACAGATGCCACCAAGGCTGGGCCAGACACGCTGCGGGGCCGCTTTGCCCTCAGCATGCGTGAGAACTCCGTCCATGGTTCGGACAGTCCCGCCAATGCTCAGCGTGAGATCGGCTATTTCTTCTCTGAGGTGGAGATCCTGCCCTGCACGCCTGAAAAGCCCTGAACGCCTGCCCAAGCCCCTTATGGTTGGTGCTTAGGGCTTAGTACATGGTGCGCGTAGGGGCCCAGGCACTGCCAAGGGCAAGTGGGGTTTCAAGCGCCCCTGTGAGGCAACGTCACTGGCCATCCAGAATGGCCTGGGCGCTGCGCGCCAGCATGGCGGGGTAGAGTTCATGCTCCCGCGCTAGAACGCGCGCGCCAAGCGTGGCTGGCGTGTCCCCCGCCAGCACGGGAACGCTGGCCTGACCCAGAATGGGCCCTTCATCCACCCCTGCTGTGACGAGATGAACAGTGCAGCCATGCTGCCCTTCGCCAGCTTCCAGGGCGCGCTCATGGGTGTGCAACCCAGGGAACTTGGGCAGCAGGGCAGGGTGGATGTTCAACATACGCCCCTCCCAGCGCCCCACCAACCAGGGAGTGAGGACGCGCATATAGCCAGCCAGGCACACAAGCTGGATGCCGTGCGCCACTAGCACTTCCTGGAGGGCCCGCTCATGAGCTTCGCGGTCACGCCCAAAGGGGCGGTGGTCGATGGCCATGGCCTCAATGCCCTGCTTGGCGGCGCTGGCCAGGCCAGGCGCCCCAGGGTTGTTGCTGAGCACAAGGGTGATTTCAGCAGGGAAGGCCGGGTCGCGGCTGGCGGCCAGCAGGGCCTCCATGTTGCTGCCGCGCCCACTGATGAGCACCGCTGTGGGAACACGCCTGGGCTTGGATGGCTGGATTAGGGTGGTGGGTACTGCCATGGTGCCCTCAGCCCAGATTGAGGGGGCGGGAGAGGGTGAGTCGCTCCCCACTTTCCTGACCTTCCGGGGCTGGCCCACCAGGGCTGCGCTCTTTGTGCACTGTGCCGATGAGGTGCGCCTCCTCCCCCATGGCGGCCAGGGCTTGCATGGTTTCTTCAGGCTTGGCGGTGATAAGCACCATGCCAACGCCGCAGTTGAAGACGCGCAGCATTTCCCCAGGTGCCACATCGCCTGTACGTGCCAGCCAGCTGAACACTTCAGGCACAGGCCAGGCGCCCCCATCCACTGTGCAAGCAAGGCCTTTAGGCAGGACGCGCGGCAGGTTGCCCGGCAAACCACCCCCTGTGATGTGCGCGCACCCTTTGAGGAGCCCTTTGCTGTGCAGTGCCAAAACGGTTTTCACGTAAAGGCGCGTTGGCTCCAGGAAGGCTTCAGCCAGGGTTTTGCTCTTGGCGAAGGGGGCTGGGGCATCCCAGCCCAGGCCGCTGCGGCGCACCACTTCCCGCACCAGGGAGAAGCCATTGGCATGAACACCTGAAGAGGGCAGCGCGATGAGGCTGTCGCCATCAGCGATGTTGGCAGGCAGAAGCTGGCCGCGTTCAGCGGCGCCAACGCTGAAGCCGGCCAGGTCGTAATGGCCTGCGCTGTAAAGGCCTGGCATTTCGGCGGTTTCGCCACCCGTCAGCGCGCAGCCGCTTTCCTTGCAGCCCTGCGCGATGCTTTCCACAATGGCACGCGCCACATCGAGCGAAAGCTTGCCGGTCGCGAAATAGTCCAGGAAAAACAGCGGCTGCGCGCCTTGCACCACCAAGTCGTTGACGCACATCGCCACCAGGTCGATGCCTATGCCCTCATGGTGGCCGTTTTCAATGGCCAGCAACAGCTTGGTGCCAACACCATCCGTGCAGCTGACCAGTACAGGGTCTTTGAAGCCAGCGGCCTTGGGGTCGAAAAGGGCGCCAAACCCGCCAAGGCCCCCCATGGTGCCGGGGCGGTCTGTAGCGCGGGCGGCTGGCTTGATGGCCTCCACAAGGGCTTCGCCTGCTTCAATGTCCACGCCTGCCTGGGCGTAGCTTGCCCCTTTGGGAGCGCTGGGTGTGGGAGCGCTGGAAGGGGTCGGTGTATTCATAGTGGGGGAACGTCCCTGCTGGTGATAGTGGGCTGGAAAAAAGGTTAGGGCCAAAGCTGGCCCTATCTGGTCCTGTGTGGTGGGGTTCTTACCATGGTTTGGGGGCGCTCACCAAGTTGGCTTGCCTGCCTTTCAAGCGGCTTGGCGACAGGCTGCACCACCAAGCTGGGCGGTTAGGCTGGGCGCTGGAGCGCGCGTGCCATGCGCACAAAGCCAACCCCACCTTCCAAGTAAGGTTCGCCAGCCTGGTGGAAGCCAAGCTTCTGGTAGAACCCCTCAGCGCCTGCGCGCGCGTTGAGCCACACCCCAAGCCTGCCCTGCCCAGCAGCTTCCGCCATGGCTTGGCCCATCAGCCAGGCGCCAAGACCGCGCCGCTGCCAGGCGGGGTGGGTGGCCACTTTGCGAATCTGCACAAGGCCCTGGGGGCGGTTGAAAACCGAAAGACAGCACACCACTAGCCCTTCAGGGGTGAGGAGGCCGTGGTGCGCCCCAGCCCCGTCATCAGCCAGCCTGCAAGCGGCTGGCGTGGTGCCTGGGGCGCCAAGCATCTGCCAACGCAACGCCAGGATGGCGCTGGGGTCCAAATGCGCTTGGTAAACCAGGCCGGCAGGGGGTGTGGTGGGGTTGTGGGCGTTCATGGGGTGTTTTCCTGATGGTTGTCCTTTGGCGTGCTTCCCCAGCCAAAGCCAAGTCTGGGCACCCAAGGGGTGCCGCACCAAGCCTGCGCACCGTTGCGGGACCGCGGGCCAGCTGCGGTTTGCAGGAATGCGCAGCACGCGGGGTGGGCCCTCCCCACAGCGCAGGTCCTTTCATGCTATAAACGCCCTATGACGAAGAAAACCACCACCCCTGCCGTGACACCTAATCTGAGCCCCACTACCCAGGCGCAGGGGGGTGGGCACGCTCAAGGCGCCGCAAGCCAGCCCAAGGCCCCACCCACCCCTGAAGGCGGGCTGACTGGGGAGAAGCTGCTTGCCAGCCCAGAGCGCTTCCTGAACAGGGAGCTTTCCTGGCTGGATTTCAACCAGCGCGTGATTGAGGAGGCCCGCAACCTCCGCAACCCCCTTTTGGAACGGGTGCGCTTCCTGGCCATCAGCGCCAGCAACCTTGATGAATTCTATTCCGTGCGCGTGGCCGGTCTGGTGGGCCAGGTGCGGGAGGGCACAGCCGTTATCAGCCCTGACGGCAAAACGCCTGCCCAGCAATTGGAGGCCGTGCGCCGTAAAGGCCGCGCCTTGAAGGAGGAGCAGCAGTCACTGTGGCGCCTGCTGCGGGCGGAGCTGGCAGGGGCTGGCGTTAGCATCATCAAGCCAGGCGCCATCAGCGCTTCTGACCGCGCTTGGCTGAGCGACTGCTTTGAAAAACAGATCTTCCCTGTGCTGACGCCGCTGGCGGTCGACCGTTCCCACCCCCTGCCCTTCATCCCCAACATGGGGTTGGCGCTGGTGCTTTCGCTGCGTGAACGCGCCCAGAAACCGGACGGTGCGGGCCGTGACCACCCTGAGCGCCTCCATGAGATGGACGGCATCGTGCTGCTGCCATCGCGCTTGCCGCGCTTCATTCGCCTGCCTGACCAGCCACCAGTACCTAACGGCCAGGGGGAGGGGGCAGAACCAGCACAGCCCCAGGCCCGCTTCGTGCAGCTGGAAGACGTGATCGCGCTGTTTGGCTGCAGGCTTTTCCCCCACATGGACGTGACGGGCGCTGGTCTGCTGCGCCTTGTGCGCGACACGGACGTGGAGTTCGAGGATGAGGCTGAGGACCTCGTCAGCGCTTATGAAAGCGCGCTCAAGCAGCGCAGGCGCGGCGTTGGCATCCACCTGGAGCTTGACTCAGTCCTGCCCCAGGCGCTCAGCCGTGAACTGGGCGAGGAGATCGGCGTCAGCGGGCACGACCTTGTGGCGCTGCCAGAGATGGTGGGCCTGGCCGATCTCAGCCAGCTTGTCAGCGCAGCTGGGCAACCAGCGCTTTTGTTCCCGCCTTACGTGCCGCGCCTGCCCCAGCGCATCCGCGAGTTTGAGGGGGACTGCTTCGCTGCCATCCGCGCTGGGGACCTACTTGTCCACCACCCCTTTGAAAGCTTTGACGTCGTGGTGAAGTTCCTGCAGCAGGCAGCGCTGGACCCTAACGTGCTGGCCATCAAGCAGACTTTGTACCGCACATCGCGCGACAGCCCCATCGTCCAAGCCTTGATTGAGGCCGCCGAGGCCGGCAAGTCCGTCACCGCTGTGGTGGAGCTGCGCGCTCGCTTTGATGAGGAGGCCAACATCCGCTTCTCCCGCGCGCTGGAGGCCGCCGGCGTTCAAGTGGTGTACGGCCTGGCCCACTACAAGACCCACGCCAAGCTCTCCCTCGTGGTGCGGCGGGAGGGGCGTGGCCTGCGCTCCTACGCCCATTTTGGCACAGGCAACTACCACCCCGTGACGGCGCGCATCTACACGGACCTCTCCTACTTCACTTGCAATGAGGATCTGTGCGCTGATTCAGGGCGGTTGTTTAATTATGTGACGGGCTGGGCGCGTCCTCAGCGCATGAACGCCCTCTCCTACGCGCCTGTGACGCTGCGCCATGACCTCCATGAGCTGGTCTGCGCTGAGATGGATAACGCGCGCGCAGGCAGGCCAGCCAGCATATGGTTGAAAATGAACAGCCTGGTGGACCCGGACTTGATCGATTTGCTGTATGAGGCTTCGCGCGTGGGGGTGCGCATCACCGCGCTTGTGCGCGGCATGTGCTCGCTCAGGCCTGGCGTGAAGGGGCTTTCAGACAACATCAAGGTGCGCAGCCTGGTGGGGCGCTTCCTGGAGCATTCGCGCATTTTCGCTTTTGGCAACGGCCACCACCTTCCCTCACGCGAGGCGAAGGTGTTCATTTCTTCCGCTGATTGGATGCAGCGCAACATGGACAAGCGCGTTGAAGTCATGGTGCCCATCCTGGAGCCAGCCATCCACAGCGCTGTGCTTGATGACATCTTGGCCCATGACCTGCATGATAACCTCCAAACCAGGGTGTTGGGGCCGAATGGGGATTGGCGCCACGTTCCCTGCGCGCGCAAGCCGTTCTCCGCCCACGCTTATTTTATGGAGACGTCAGCCCTGCCAGCCCCGCCTGAGGCAGAACGTATGCCAGCCCCCTACACCCCCTTGGAGCGCCACCATGGTGGAGGATCCCATGTCAGCTGAACCCGCCCCCCCTGACCAGCCAGCCCTATCTCCCCAGGCTTCAAGGCCTGAAGGGGACGGGCAGCGCGCCGCCATCATCGACCTGGGCTCCAATTCAGTGCGGATGGTGGTTTTCGAAGGGGTATCGCGCAATCCTGTGCCCATTTTCAACGAGAAGGCCACCCTGCAGCTTGGCAAAGGGATGCAGGCCACAGGCAAGCTCGGCGAAGGGGGGGTGGAGAAGGCACTGGACGTGCTGGCGCGTTTCGGCGCCATTGCCAGCGCCATGGGCGTGGGCCCTTTTGTGGTAATGGCCACTGCAGCTGTGCGTGACGCCACCAATGGCCCCGCCTTTGTGGCACAGGCGCGCCAGAAGCTGCCCAAAGCCCATTTCCGCATCTTGCGCGGCGATGAGGAGGCGGACTATTCAGCTGCTGGCGTCCTGTGTGCCGTGCCAGGAGCCGTTGGCGTGGCTGCTGACATCGGCGGCGGCTCCATGGAGCTGATCAAGATAGAGGACGGCGCCTACTCCCACGCCATGACCACCCACCTTGGCGTCATCAGGCTTTCAGAAGCCGCTGAAGGCTCTGTGGAGAAGGCGACCATCATCGCTAGCGCCATCCTGGCAGCCCAGCCTTGGCTGCGGGAAGGGGCCGGCAAGCCGCTCTACCTAGTGGGGGGGGCCTTCAGGGCGCTGGCCCGTGCTGAGATCGCGCGCACGCGTTACCCCCTTAACATGGTGCACCTCTTCACACTTTCCCCCCGCCAAGCGCTTGACCTAACGGCCTGGTGCCAAAGCAAAAGCGTTAAGGAACTTGAAAAAACCAAGGGTGTGCCGCGCAAGCGTGCAGCCCAGCTGCCCTTCGCCGCTGTTGTGCTTGAGCAGCTCCTCAAGCAAGTGCGCCCTAGCGAGGTCGTGTTCAGCGCTGACGGCCTGCGTGAAGGCTGGTACATGCGCGACGTGGTACCCAGCACCGTCAGGGCTGAAAACCCGATGGACGCCCTTGCCCAGGAAATGGCCCAGCGCCTGGGGCGCAACGCCGCCCTGGCGCCAGCGCTCGTCCGCTGGACAGCGCCCCTTTTCAGCCCTGACGAGACGGAACCCCAAAAGCGCTGGCGCGCGCTGGCCTGCGCCTTCTCCGACATTGGCTCCTACGATCACCCCCAATACCGTGCAGCCCAGGCCTATCAGCGCATCCTGGTGTCGCATGGTGTTGGCTTCCAGCACCCTGCGCGCGCTTTCCTGGCCCTGGCTGTGGCGGTGCGCTACGAAATGGACCCTGACGACCCGACCCTCAAGCCATCGCGCAAAATCCTCAGCAAAGCGGACTTCACCCGCGCTGTTCTGCTTGGGCAAGCCCTGCGCCTTGCCTACACGCTTTGCGCTGGCACAGAGGAGCTCCTGGCGCGCTATCCGTTGAAGGTGGAAGGACCCACATTGAGCCTCGACCTCAAGGCGGACGGTATGCGGATGGAGGCAAGCGTGGTCAAGCGCCGCCTGGCCAAGCTTGCCGCCAGCGCTGGCCTTGAAGGCGTCATCAAGGGGGAGGGCATGGCCTGAACCACGCTTTGCAGCCTGGCTTTGGGTCTTGAGGCGCGCTTGGATGGGCGGCAAAGGGGGAAGGGGCGCCCAGCCGGGGATTTCCCCACCAAAACATTTTCAGAAAAGGGAAGCCGGCGACCACACCTTCAGGCCACCGGCTGCCTGGCCGTTCCGGGCAACCCTTCAAACTCTCAGGGGCACTGATTGCTTGCTGACAGTGGTTGCTTGCTGACAGCATGAAGGAAAAAAAGCTGGACCCAGGCCATGCTCCAGGCTTCTGGCGCTTTTGTCGCGCACAGCTGCGCCCCTAACAACCTGAATTTTGTCTGGAGTTCTCTCCATTCTGCGTTCAGGTGCGTTCCGCCACTTTGACCACTAAGGGCCCTTTCCCCACCACCCTCCTGCCAAGGGCACCAGGCACTTTGTCCAGGCCTTCAAGGCGCTGCCGTGCCCCCCTGCCCTTCAGCAGTAGGGCCAGCAGGGGTGTCATTATGGGCACCATCAAGACTGCCAAAAGGCCGAACACTGTTGAGAAGCTGGTCGAGATACTCCAGCTCCCCCTCTGGGCGGGTGCGGTCTGTGGCGCGCTTGCGCAGTTCCTTCTCCACAGCGTGGGCCTGCTTGTGCGAATCCTCCCCAGGCAGCGCCAAGGTGTCGCTTGGCTGGTCGGCTTCACGCTGGCCATGGTCGCTAGGCTTGGCGCCCTGCTTTTTCTTGTGCGCGCGCATTGTGCGGCGGGATTGGCGCTCGCGCTCTTCCTGGGGGGAGGTGCTGTCGGCGCGGTCCTCCTCATCCTCGTCAGCGGCGCCATCACCACCAGCGCCTTGTCCGCCCTCCATGCTGGGGCCTTGCTGCCCGTCCTTGGATTTGTCCTGGTTTTTGTCGGGGCTTTGGGAAGGATTGGGGGAGGGTGGCGGTGGAAAGATCTCCATTGAACTGCCACTCTGGTTGTGTTGGCGGTGGCGGTCATGCAGCTGCTGGCGCGCCGCTGTCAGGTCAGCGATGACTTTCTTCAAAGCGACTACTGTACTGGCGTCATGGCGCCCAGCCTGGGCTGCCAGGACGGTTTTCATGTCCTCTACCGCCGCCACCAATCCTGGCAAGGGCTTTTCATCACCTTGCTGGGTGCGGGCACTCAAAACCATGGTAAGCATACGCAGCGCTCGCTGCGTGCCATGGTCGCGCAGGCGTTCATCGGCCTGCGCTGCGCCCGCAGTGGGGTTGAGGGCGATCATGTCTGGTTCTGATTGGTCAGCTGCCCCTGGCTGGCTGGGTGTGGCACTGCCAGGGACGCCTGCTATGCCAAGGGCGCGCAGGATCTCGTTGCTGGAAAGCTGCTCTGGCGGGCGTGAATCCTCCAAAGCTGCATGGCGTGCGGCCGCCAAGCGCTGCTGGGCGCTGTCAAGAAGCTTGGTTTCACGCTTGATGATGTGGCGCAGGGCGGCGTTCTGGCGCCTGGCTTCAGCGCGGGCCTGCTGCTGGGCCTGCATGGCCATGACGTCCATGGGCTGCGCTGGCCTGATGCCAGCGGCCATGGCTTCCAGCTGGGCCAGAAGAGCTAGGGCTTTAGCCCGCTCCCCTCCCGCCAGGAAGGTTTCAGTGGCAGGGCCCATTTCCTCCAAGCTCAAGGGGCCACTGGGCATGGCGAAGGAACCACCAGGGGCGTGCGCCACCAGGAAGTTCAACCTAGCCTTGAAACTGCTTGTGATGGCCTCCATGCGCCCGTGGAAGCGCTGCGCCTGCTTGGCTGTGGGCGCTTGGCCTTCAGCCCCAGCCAGAAGCGCTTGGCGCGCCCCAGCCAGAAGCGCCCTGAAGCGCGCCATGAGGAGGGCGTTCTCAGGCCCGCCCTCAGCTTCATCCTGGGCGATGTGGGCCAGGCTAAACAGCGTTTCAGACGTGGCAGCAGGCAGAGGGCTGCCTTGGACTGCCACTGTGGTGGTGGTGAGGTCAGCCAGCGCACCCCCAGAGCCGGCTGGTGCAGCCAGGGGCTGGCGGTAGGCCAGGGGGGCTTCATGCCAAGCGCGCCCCAGGGCGCTGCGCACCTTGAGCTGCCCAGCCTGGGGGGAGGGCTCAGCGTGGCGCGCGCTGTAAAGCAGCGCCAACTGCAGGCCGCTGCCAGGTGTGTGGCTGGCCAGATCAACCATGTTTTCAGCGATGGCGCCAGGGCTCTCCACCCCTAGCGCCCCGTTGCGCCTGATAGCCAGAAGGCCATTAGCAACGGCATCCGTTGGGGGCGGGGCAGGCTTGTTAAGCGTGAAGGTGGCTTCAGCCCCGCGCCCTTTGGCGCCATTCAGCCCCTCCGCCTCCAGCCAGGCGGTGACCTGCTGCCCTGCCAGCGGTGTCGCGCCCAAATGCACCATGGTGCTTTGCGCTTTCTTCAAAGGCGCCTTGTGGCCTGGGGGCAGGTCAAGCAGCGCCACCTTGAAGCGGTAAAGGGTGGGTTGGCCTGCTTTGCGCACCACCAACCAAACCTTTTTCACCCCCAAGGGGTCTGAAACCTGCCACGGCACAAGGGTGGCGCCACCTAAGGGGTGGGGCTTGGCGCCTTTTTTCCAGCCCACCTGAGGGGCTTGGGGAGGGATGACGTTGAAGCGCCATTGCCCCAAAGTACGGCCACGGCTGCGCAGCGCCACAACACCGTTGCTTTCCAGCATAGCTGAGAGGCGCCACTGCCCCGCCCCCAGATTCTGGGCCTTGGCGTAACCAATCCCCCACCCTGAAAATGCTGGCTGGCTGCGTGCGCCTGAAACCAGCGCCTCCAAATGGGTGCCTGCCGGCAGGGGGGCGCCTTTCAAAGTAATGGTGGCGCCAGGGGTACTTTCCAGGTAGCGCGCAGGCCCTGGCAGCCATGTTGGCGGCTGCACCCAAGCGCGCACTGTTGCCAAGGGCTGGGTTTCATCATCACGCCCTGGCACGAATCCAGCTGCCAGGCGACTTACCCCCACACCCAGCCACGCTGTTTGGGCAGGTGCTGCTTCATGCCACAAAGCAAGGCCTGTCCCCGCCACAGCCAGGGCGCCTGCCGCCCCCAGAAGCACGGCAAGGGGGTGGGCGCCTTCATGGAGGGTGCCCAAGGCAGCGCGCGTGCGTGCCTGGTGCGCCCGCCACACGGCCTGGGCCGCACTATCGCTGCTCAAGGCTGGGCGGTCAGCCAAAACAGCCAAAGGTTCATGGCGCAGGTGGGCAGAACGCTCTATCTGCCTGTCAAGGCTGGCAGGGCTTTGGGGGGGGCGCTTTTGCCACAGGCGCCACGCCCACCAAAAAGCTGCGCCGAACCAAAGTCCTTCCAGCCCACCATGGGCCAAATCTGGCATGGATTGGGGCACGCCCAGCCATGAAAGCGCCGCCCACACCACGCCAAAACCCACCACGACACGCGCAGGCCGCCACAGCTGCTTGAGATGCTGGCGCAGGGCGGCGTGGTGGCGCGCCACGCCTAGCTGGCGCAGGGGCGGGTTATGGTGGGGTGGTAGCGCCGAATATGTTGGTTGGGGGGCCGTCAAGTCCAGTCCCGCCAGGTCAGCGCTGGCCTGGCAGCAGCCAGCCAGGCATGGTTTCAGCCGCCAGGAGGGCCTCAACGCTTTGCTGTTTGCGCAAGGGGGCCACCTGGCCGTGGTCAATCAGGATTTGGGGCGCTAAGGGGCGCGTGTTGTAAGTGGAGCTCATGACGGCACCGTAGGCGCCCGCATCCAAAATGGCCACCGTGTCGCCCCGCTTGAAAGGGGGCATAGGGCGGTTGCGAGCGAAAATGTCGCTGCTTTCGCAAATGGGCCCGACAATGTCAGCCTCATGAAGGGGGGTGCCAGGGGCAGGCAGGGTGGTGGGCAGGATGCCATGCCACGCATCGTAAAGGGCAGGGCGCAACAGGTCGTTCATGCCTGCATTGATGATGACGAAATCGCGCGCGCCATGCTTGATTTCCACCACGCTTGCCAGGAGAACTCCAGCTGGGCCAGTCAGCCAGCGCCCTGGCTCCACGTGAAGGCGCGCGCCAAGGCCACCGAGCGTTTCAGCAACGATGTGCGCCCAAGCCTGTGGCGCCATGGCCTCCTCCCCCTGGTAAGGGATGCCAAGGCCGCCGCCACAGTCGATCTCATCAACGCGCAGACCTTCAGCGTGCAGCTGGCGCACCAGCTGGGCCAAGCGCTGGTACCCTTGGCGGTAAGGCTGTGGGTCCATGATTTGGCTGCCAAGGTGCACAGCCAGCCCAACCATGCGCAAAGCGCTGTGGCCCTCCGCCTGCTGCACACTTTTATAAAGGGCTGGGACTTTTTCCCAAGCGATGCCGAACTTGTCCTCAGCACGCCCTGTGGAGATCTTGTCGTGGGTTTGAGCTGCCACATCAGGGTTAACGCGCAGCGCAACGCGCGCAACGCGCCCCATAGCGCTGGCCAGGCTTGCTATGCGCTCAAGCTCGCCCTCATTTTCGACATTGATCTGCCCAATGCCAGCCTTGATGGCGTCTGCCAGTTCGCTATCGCTTTTGCCAACGCCTGAGAAGACGACCGCTTCAGCTTTCATGCCAGCTTTGAGGGCGCGGGCAAGCTCCCCCCCACTGACGATGTCAGCGCCATAGCCTTCCTGCGCGGCAATGGCCAGGCAAGCTAGGCTGTCCTGCGCTTTGACGGCGTAATGGCAGCAAACAGCGCTGCGCCCATCAGGCAGAGGGGTGGAGAGGGCCGCTTTGAAAGCGCCAGCTAGGGCTTGGCAGCGCGTGCGCAGTACCCCGCCATCCATCACCCAGCATGGCGTGCCATAAGTGCGCGCTAAGGCCTTGAGGCTTTGGCCGCCAAAGCACAGCTCCCCCCCAGTGCCAGGGGCTGGCGCGGCTTCAAGCCCAGGATGCGTTTTGAGGAGTGTGGCGAAGTCCGGCTGGAGGCTGGCGGAGGGGTGGTGCGTCTTCATGGCGTCACGCGTCCAGTCGGTTCCAGTCAGCTTTGCCTGCTTCAGGCCGTTGGCGCCCTGACCATATGGCCTTACTAGGCGCCTGCCCAACTATAGAGGTTGGGCGGCCAATGCCTGTTGAAGGCATGGTCTTAAATAAATGGTGCACCCGAGAGGAGTCGAACCTCTAACCCCCAGATTCGTAGTCTGGTGCTCTATCCAATTGAGCTACGGGTGCTTTGAGGGCGGCCTGGTGGCGCGCCTGCTCTGTGTTGGTGCACCCGAGAGGAGTCGAACCTCTAACCCCCAGATTCGTAGTCTGGTGCTCTATCCAATTGAGCTACGGGTGCGCCGCTGGGGTGTTGTCTACAAGGGTGGGCGGTGTTGCGCAAGGGGGGTGGCGTTTTTTTCTTTACCCCTGGCAGAGGCGCTTTGCGGCCTTGGCTGGAATGGCCTTTCAGAAAGTGGCCTGCCGCAGCAGCGTCACATGGGCATGGCAGCGTGGCGTGATGTAAGTGCCGCCGATGGTCATACCAACTGGGTAGCCCCTGAACAGCATATGGTAAGGCTCATGGTTGACGCCGGCTTCCGTGTCGCGCGCCACGAAGCGGGTGGAGCCCTGGCTGTAATGGCCTTTCAGCACGATGGCGTCCGAACCAGGGCTGAAGACGATGTCGTGGTCGCGGATTTTCAGCACGGACTGGTCATAGACAGGGCAGACGCCGTCATCTGTGATGAGCTGCCCCTTCCAGGTGCCTTGGGGGGAGGAGGCCGCGTCTGGCACCTGGCCTTGGCAGGCCGCCAGGGCAAAGGCGGCCAGGCTGCCCAGCAGGGCGATATTCATGGGGCGCATGGTCTGTGTTCCAGGTTGGTGGTGGCTGGTCTGCCAGCCCCGCTGGGGGCTGTTTGGGGCAGCAAACCATCCTAACCCCAGCTGCCACTGTTAGGCCATGCCTGCACGCGCTAGCCATATCGTGCGCCTGGCGCTGGGAGCGTGGCGGGGATGACGCAGCCCCTGCAATGTCTTATGGAAGGGGCCATCATTACCCAGGCCAGGCCCCTGTACCCAATCCCCAAGGCGGGCTGGGCTAGTGCCTGGACGTACCGCCAGCCTTCCCCACCCTTGCCCGAATGCCAAGCCATGCCAGAGCAGACCATGACCACCCCCCAAGCCCCCCTGCAGGACAGCCTGCATGAAGACCGCATCCTTATTTTTGATTTTGGCAGCCAGGTCACGCAGCTGATTGCGCGCCGCGTGCGCGAAAGCGGCGTCTACTGCGAGATTTGGCCCCACACTGCTAGCCTGGAGCGCGTCAAAGCGTTTGCGCCGCGCGGCATCATTCTCTCAGGCGGGCCAGCCAGCGTGCATGATGCCAACGCCCCCACCGCCCCTGAAGGTCTGTTCGGCCTGGGGCTGCCCATCCTGGGCATTTGCTACGGTCAGCAGCTGATGTGCCAGAGCCTGGGCGGCAAGGTGGAAACCCACCCCCACCGCGAGTTTGGGCGTGCCTTCGTGGATGTGGACGCCCCCTGCGCCCTGTTCCGCGATGTTTGGCTGCCAGGGGCGCGCGAACAGGTGTGGATGAGCCACGGCGACCGCGTAACCAGCCTGCCTGCGGGTTTCAAGGCCGTTGCCCATTCAGAGGGCGCCCCCTACGCCATCGTAGCTGACGAGGAACGCCGCCTCTACGGCATTCAGTTCCACCCGGAGGTCGTCCACACCCCCCATGGCGCAGCCTTGCTGCGTAACTTCACCCATGGCGTGGCGGGGTGCCAGGGCAACTGGAACATGGCTGGCTTCCGCGATGCCGAAATCGGGCGCATCCGGCAGAAAGTCGGCAAAGGGCGCGTCATCTGCGGGCTTTCAGGCGGCGTGGACAGTTCCGTTGCCGCCAAGCTCATCCATGAGGCCATCGGCGACCAGCTGACCTGCATTTTCATCGATCCAGGCCTGCTGCGCCACGGCGAGGCGGAGCAGGTTGTCGCCACCTTCCGCGACCGCTTCAACATCCCCCTCATCCACCGTGACGCTTCAGACGTGTTCCTGGGCGCGCTGGAGGGGGTGACGGACCCAGAAGTCAAGCGCAAAACCATAGGGCGCCTGTTCGTGGAAATTTTCGATGAGGAGGCCGCCAAGCTGGGCGGGGCGGAGTTCCTAGCCCAGGGCACCCTCTACCCAGACGTGATTGAGAGCGTCAGCGCCGTTGGCCAGTCTGTTACCATTAAGTCCCACCACAATGTAGGCGGCCTGCCTGAGAACATGAAAATGCAGCTGGTCGAGCCCCTGCGCGAGCTGTTCAAGGATGAGGTGCGCATGCTTGGCCGCGAGCTTGGCCTGCCTGAGGAGATCATCGGCCGCCACCCCTTCCCAGGGCCGGGGCTGGCCATCCGCGTGCCAGGCGCTATCACGCGTGAGAAGCTTGCCGTGCTGCGCCAAGCGGACCGCATCTACCTTGAAGAGATTCGCAAAGCAGGGCTGTACGACAAGATCTGGCAGGCCTTCGCCGTCCTGCTGCCTGTGCGCACAGTGGGGGTGATGGGCGATGGCCGTACCTATGACAGTGCCTGCGCGCTGCGCGCCGTCACCAGCACGGATGGCATGACGGCGGAGGTCTACCCCTTCAGCTTCGATTTCCTTAACCGTGTGGCTGGACGCATCATTGGGGAGGTGCGCGGCATCAACCGCGTCACCTACGATATCACCTCCAAGCCCCCAGGCACCATTGAATGGGAGTAAGGTAAATGGGAATGAGGTGAACGGGACTGAACCCAAAGCTTCATCAATGAGATAAAGCCATGAGGGTTGAAGGGTTGTGGGCCAAGGCGCCTTGATAAACGCTGGCGCCAAGCCCATGCTGCCCTTAAAGTCTCCCGTGCAAAGCCCTTGTTGCGGGCGGGGCGCGCCC